>JACRPN010000021.1 GCA_016223145.1 Armatimonadota bacterium
AGCCGATCTGAAGCCGCCAATAGGGAACGAGAGATCAAGTCCTGGAAGAGCCGTGGAGCGATTGAAGCGCTCCTGGACCAGGGTTAGGGCGTCCCGATAATCGGGAAGGTCACAAGTTCGAATCTCGTTGGGCCCACCAGGTTTTGTGGCACGGCCGGTTGTGGCGCGACCGGGCCGGCCGTGCCACAGGCGTCTCGCCTGTGTCTCCCCGCCACCCGCCTGCAATCGCCACAAAGGCAAGACCCACCCAAACTCCCGCCGTCCGTTGGCCTCCCCACTCCTGGTTCCTGTCACTCAGAGTGAGCTTTTGCACCAATCAGCCGATAAAGAGAAGGGAGAGGTGCGCCTGGAACCTTCAGGCACACATCATCCTGAGGATCAATCGATGAGCTTCAACACGGGTAGCGACGGGCGACGATTCGAGCGCTTCGACATTCTGGACTACGCGATGCTGTCCAGCAAGAACCACAAGGAACCGTTCCGCACGGTGATCGTGGACATCGGACTCGGTGGATTGCAGCTCAAGTCCAAGGACCAGCTTCCCGTGGGCGAGGTCTGCTCCATTCAGATCGCGCGAGAAGAAGCCGATCCTCTGTGCACCACCGGCGAAGTGCGCTATTCCAGGCAAGCTGAGGACAAAGGGCTCTATTCGAGCGGGTTCAAATTTCTTCCTTCGAACCACGTCGAGCGTGCTGCGATCGCCGAATACGTCCACTCCGTGTTCATGCGCAACGAAGAGGCCGACATCGATTGGCATGGCGTGCGCGAGGCAAAAGAAGCCTTCTAGGCGACGGCTGTTTGGGCGTGGCCCATGGCCGCTTGCATCACCCTTTCCTGGTCCGCCTCCGAAGCGTCCATCTCTGTGACGATCGCGCCATCGCGCATGACCAGGATGCGGTCCGACATGCCGAGCACCTCTGGCAAGTCGCTGCTGATCATCAAGACCGCCACCCCCTGCTGCGCCAGCTCCCTTAACAATCGGTAAATCTCCGCTTTGGCGCCCACGTCGATCCCGCGCGTAGGCTCATCGAAGACCAGAACGCTGCACTCTCGCCACAGCCACCTCGCCACGAGCACTTTCTGCTGGTTGCCGCCAGACAGGTGGGCTACGTCCTGCTCCAGGCCTGCCATCCTGACGTCGAGCTTCTTGGTGAGCTCCTTGGCTTTTGCGGTTTCTTCCCCGCGCTTCACGAAGCCCATGCGGCTGAGCAGCTCCAGACTTGCCAGCGAGGCGTTTTCGCGCACTGTGAGCTGAAGCACCAACCCCTGGCGCTTACGGTCCTCGGCAAGCAAGCCCAGTCCACTCCGAATGCTCTTGCGTGGGTTCAAAGCGCCTTGGTTGCGCCCCTGAATGCGGATCTCTCCGGAGGTGATGCGCTCAGCGCCCAATGCCGCCCTGGCAATCGCGCTGCGGCCTGAGCCCACGAGGCCCGCAAGTCCCAATATCTCGCCGCGCCGCGCTTGAAAGCTCACGTGCCGAAGCTTGGGACTGCACACGTCCACGAACTCCAACGCGGGCTCCCCAAGCTGCCCCTCCATCCGGGCTGGATATTGCTCGGTGATCTCGCGGCCCACCATCAGCTTGATGATTTCTTGAGCGTTCGTGGCCGGCGTATCAAGCGTGGCCACCCACTTCCCGTCGCGCAGCACGGTGATCCGATCGGATAGCTCGAAAACCTCCTCGAGCCGGTGGCTGACGTAGAGTACCGACCGGCCGCTGTCACGGAGTCGCTTGACGAGCGCGTAGAGCCCGGCAAGCTCATGTTCGGTCAAGGTGGCACTCGGCTCATCCATGATCAGGAGCTGAGCGTTCTGAGAAACCGCTTTGGCGATCTCGACCATTTGCATTTGGGCCACGCTGAGCGAAACGATCCGCTCGTCCGGGTCGAGGTTCAGATCAAGCTCCTTGAGGACTTCTCGGGCGCGAGTCCGCATCGCACGGAAGTCCACGAACCCCATCTTTGAGGGTTCGCGGCCGAGGAAGATGTTCTCCATCACGCTGAGCTCGGGCACGAGGCTGAACTCTTGGTAAATGGTCGCGATCCCAAGCGCCTGAGACCGCAGCGGCGAACCGATGGCGACCACTTCACCTTTCCAGCGGATCTCGCCCGAATCGGGGTGGTGAGCGCCGGAAAGCACCTTGATCAAGGTGGACTTTCCAGCGCCATTCTCGCCAACCAAGGCGTGGACCTCTCCCACGCGAACGTCCAGGCTGACATCGTCCAGAGCCTGAACGCCCGTAAAGGCCTTGCGGAGGGAGGAGAGGGTGAGGAGGGGGGTGGGCATGGCGGTCAATGGGCAACGCCTCCGGCTTTCGGGCGAGGGGCGAAGGGCGAAGAGCGAAGTACCCGTGGGCTGGGCAGTGGTCTCATAGGAGAAGGGCACGAACTGGATAAGCCTGTTCGCTTGACCGCTTTGATGCCAGTCAATTGAAGCCTCCAGCGTTGCTGTAGCCTGCACCAGGCTCTCGAACGATGTTGAGCTCCATCCCGCTAATGTAAGCCTGAAGCAACCGTCTGCATTTCTCAACTTCTGCAAGCAGCGGAGCGAGAGCGTCGACCTCCCTAAGCTCCACGTCTCGGGCAATCAGGAGCAGGGTCCTGAGCTCATAAAGCGAGCCGCGCGCTACTCTGGCGAACTGCAGATTCGCTGCACCGCGACCTCTGCCCCAACCTTCGGCAATGTTCGATGGCACCGAGACAGCAGCCCTTTGAATCTGGGAGGCCATCCCATATCTCTCGGCCGGCGGAAGGCCTGAGGCAAGAACGTACGCCTGACTGGCAACCCTCATTGCACATTTCCAGACCTCAAGGTTCTCGAAGCCGCAGGAATCAGAATCACTGCTCAAGCCTAACCTCACTCTTCGCTCCTCGCCCTTCGCCCTTCGCCCTTCGCTTCTCCCCGAGTTACTTCGCCTCCACCCTGAACAGGTTCGGATTGTCCGCAAGATACTTATCGGCCGTTTCCTTGGTCACCAGCGTCGTGGGAAGGATAATCTTCTTGTCCTTCGGCGCGTTGCCCTTCAGAATCTCTGCTGCGATCTCGATGCCCTTTTCGCCTGGAGTCGGATACTTGAAGGTCGCCGCCATCTTGCCCTCGCGGATGTAGTCGAGCACCTCGGCCTGGCAGCCGTCCACGCCGACGATCATCTTGCCCTTGATCCCTTTGGCTTCCAGGGCTAGGTAGGCGCCGATCGCCATCTCGTCGTTGTGGGCATAAACGGCATCAAAGGTCTTGCCGGACTGAAGGAAGGTCTCCATATAGGCTCGCGCTTTCTGGCGCTGATAGTCGGCGTTGTCTCCAACGATGATGTTGATCCCGGGGAATTTGGCCTTCATGACCTCGAGAAATCCATCGCGTCGATGCTCGGTGGGCTTGGCACCGGCTTTGCCCTGGACCATCAGAATCGTCCCCTTGCCTCCCATGGTCTTGCCCATGTACTCGCCCACCTGGCGGCCGATTTCGGTATTGTCGCCACCGACGTAGCAGGTGAACTTCTCACTCTCGATGTCTCGGTCGAGCACGATGACCGATATCCCCTTGTCGAACGCCTTCTCGCACACCTGCGTGACCGAGGTGTCGGCTGCGCTCACGAGAAGGACCTTGGGGTTCTTGACCAAGAACGTCTCGATCTCGTCGATCTGCTTGTTGGGGTCGTCCTGGGCGTCCTGCTGCTCATAAGAGAATTCCGAGGCGTGCTTGTCCGCCTCAGCTTTGATGTTCGCATCAAAGACCTGCCGCCACGGGTCTTGGCTGTTCGCCTGGGCAAACACCACCAGCGGCTTCGCGCCGCCCGCAGCCGCACCGCCCTTGGCCGCCGTACCCTCGTCCGTGCTGCCGCCACCGCTGCAACCCGCTATCAGCATGCCCGCCAGGCACGCAACCAATCCCATCGACTTGCTAAACCGCATCGCTTTTCCTCCGTCCTAAGTTTTGCATGTAAACCGCGATCAGGATGATGATCCCCTTGAATCCATCGCCAACAAGCTTATCAATGCTCATCAGCGTCATCAGGACCCCCACCGAAACGATGAAAAGCGCCCCGCCAAAGGTTCCCAGCACGCTTCCATAGCCACCGATCAGCGAGCACCCGCCCACCACGGCGCCGGCGATCGCATCGAGCTCATAGCCGATGCCGGCGCTGAACTGGCCCATCTGGATCTTCGACGAGAACAGCACGGCCGACAAAGCCACGCACATCCCGTTGATGGCGTATGCGCCAATTCGCGTCTGGTTCACCGGCACCCCCGAAAGGCGCGACGCCAGCGCATTGCCGCCAACCGCATAGACCTGCCTGCCGAATCTCGTGCGCGCCAAAACCACCCAGGCAAGACCCGTGCACAGCAGCAGCACAATTGCCGACACGGGCAGGCCGGCCACGTCTCCCTGAAGCGGTTCGAGGAGCTTCTTGTGCTCCGGTTCCCTGATGTATATGAACGTCCTGTTCGAGTACACGAACGCCACACCGCGAAGGGAGACCATCGCCCCGAGCGTGACGACAAACGGCTGAAGCCCGGACCAAGAGACGATGCCGCCCGTGAGCGCCCCTATGGCCGTCCCCAGGAACACAACGTAGGCAACGGTCATCCACAGCGGCGTCCCCGAAGCGCACCAGCTTGCCGTCACGCAGTTCAACAGCGCGAAAAGCGACCCCACGCTCAAATCGATGCCGCCGGTGAGGATGACGAAAGTCATTCCAAGCGCCAAAGTCCCTGGGATCGCCAACTGGTTCAGGACGTTTGCCAGGTTGCCGGGCGCAAAAAACAGCGGTTGCTGCCAGTAGGCAACCCCCAGCAGCAACACCAATCCGACGAGGCTTTGGTATCGTTGAATCCAGAGGAGCCAGGCGCTTTGGCCCGATCGCGGTTGAGCCATTCGGAATCAACCGTTCGAGGCGAGGGCGCGAGGGTCCTTCCCAATGGAGGGTGAAGGTGAAGAAGTTCTTGGCGCTTGCGCTGGTTTTGGGTTCGGTGGTCCTGGGCGCCACCTCGATGGGGCAGACCATCTCTGTGAAAAGCCTCCTACGCGATATGACCGACCTTTCCAGGCTCGCGCAAAGGTCCAAACCCGCTTACAGCGAGGCTCAAGCCAGCAGCTATGACCGCGCCGCCAAGAGCCCAACGGAAAACTGGTTTGCCAATGGCGACAACGGCAAGTACATCCGCACCGAGGTGCGCAACGGCAGGTCCGAGCACGTGATGGCGGACCTAAGAGGACCGGGGGTCGTGACGCGATTCTGGTCCGCCAATCCCAGCGGAGTTGTGCGTTACTACTTCGACGGCGAGGCCGAGCCCCGCTTTTCGGCCGACATGTCGCAGCTCCTGCAAGGCAAACACCCCCTCTTTCCCGATCCCTTTTCCTACAACGCCAGCAACGGCTGCAACCTCTACTTCCCATTCCCCTATGCCAAGAGCCTCAAGATCACGCTCGACGAATCGGCCGGGGACCGCTATCGGGGCGTGTACTACCAGATCGGCTATCGAACCTACGGAGAGGGCGTAAAGGTCGAGACCTGGACGGAAGCCCAGGTGAAAGCGGCGGGCGACGACATGAAGGCGCAAGCTGCGGCGATGCTGGACCCCGCCAAGCGGCCCACTGTCCGGCGGCCCTCCGGCACGCTGAAGGCCACCCAGACACTCCAGCCCTTCCAAACGGCAAGCGTCTCGGCGACTGGCTCTGGGGCCATCCAGGAGCTTCGGATTCGCGCGAAGGTGGTGGGCGCCCCGGCGAACCTCGAGGAGCTGCCCTGGGAGAACCCAAACCACGAGCACAACGCCCTTCGCCGGGCGAGGCTGACCGCCGAATTCGATGGCGTGAAAGGCGTGGACGTGCCTCTTTGCGACTTCTTCGGTTCGACACCCGGGCTAACGCCGTACAAGTCCTTCCCGCTCGAAATGCGCGCTGACGGTTGGATGGTCTGCCGGTTCGTGATGCCCTACGGCAAGTCGGTCCGCATCGGCGTGACGAACGGCAGCCCCGTGCCGCTTGCCGTCGAAATTGAAGCCGACAAGATTTCTTTTCCGGTGAGCGACGGCACCTACCGGTTCCGCGCGCAATGGACCGCCGACAGGCTCTTTTCACGCCCCATGAAGGACATGAGCTACCTCGACACCACGGGCGAGGGGCGGTGGATTGGCTCGATGCTCCACATCGCGAACCCTGTCCCGGCCTGGTGGGGCGAGGGCGACGAGAAGATCTATGTGGACGGCGAGAAGTTCCCCAGCACCTTTGGCACCGGCACCGAGGACTACTACGGTTACGCTTGGAGCAGCCCGACCCTGTTCCAGCGGCCCTACCACGCTCAGCCCCGCTGCGATGGGCCGGGAACCCAGGGCCACGACTGCGTCATGCGCTGGCACATCCTCGACGACATCCCCTACACCAAGTCGTTCAAGTTCGACATGGAGCTTTGGCACTGGGCCGAGGTGAGCGTGAGCTTCGACCGAGTGGCGGTGTGGTACGCCCTGCCCGGGGGCCCAGCGATCCGGGAAGTCAATGGCAGACTGGTCGCACCGGTGGAGATCGAAAAACCCAAGCCGGTGAAGGGCGCGATCGAGGGCGAAACGCTCAAGGTTCTCGGGATGTCGGGTGGCGAGCGCGAAATTCAGGAGTTCGGTGACCTCTCTTCCGGCAAGCAACTCTGGTGGCGCGACATGCAGCCTGGCCAGACTCTACGGCTCGCCCTGAACGTGAAGGAGGCGGGAACCTATGAGGTCGCAGGCAACTTCTGTTTGGCGACGGATTACGGCATCCACACGATCAAAATCGGTGGGCAGGCGCTGGGCGGCCCGGTCGACTTCTTCTCGACGGGCCTGAAGTGGGAGAAGAAAGCCCTGGGGACGGTGACACTGCCGGCGGGTGAGGTGATCGTCGAGGTGGAGTGCAAGGGCCACCGTGAGGGCGCGGCGCCGCGCAACATGTTCGGGCTGGATTACCTGCTGCTGACGAAGAAGGGGTAGCGCGAATTAGCACGCTGTTTCGTCACGATCCGTGACGAAACAGCGTGCTAAAAGATGCGCGGGACGGGCCTCAGTTCGAGCCGCAGCCACAGCTGCCGCAACCGCACCCGCCGCCCTGCGCGGGGGCAGAGTCTTCGGTCTGGAACGAGTTGCCGCAGCCGCAGGAGCTGGTGGCGTTCGGGTTCTCGATCTTGAAGCCGCCACCCAGGTTGTCATCCACAAAATCGACCGAGCTGCCTTCCATGTACTGAAGGCTGAGATCGTCGACGAAGATCTTGATGCCGTCCTGTTCGAAGACCTTGTCGCCTTCCTCGGGCTGGCCGTCATCCAGCGCCAAACCGTATTGCAGGCCGGAGCAGCCGCCACCGGCTACCCAAACGCGCAGGGCAGCCTCGGACTTCTCCTGGCTCGCCATGAGGTCCTTCAATTCCTTCGAAGCTCTTTCGGATAGTGTGATCGCCAACTTGATTTCCTCTCCGGACTGCCAGCGCGACGCGCAGTAATCCTTACTTAGTTATACGGTTAATTCTGGCATAAGCGCGAGCCCGTGCCAAATTCTCCCGTGGACATGCTGAAAATCCGGTATGTTCAGGTGGTGGGCGAGGCTCAACACGAAGCGAGCGGCAGGGACAAACTCCTAGGAGCGGCCGCTGACCTCTTCTCGCGGTCAGGCTATGAAGAGACCGGGGTGGCGACGATTCTGCAGCTTGCCGGCGTTAAGGCGCCTACTCTGTATTACCACTTTGGCGACAAAGAAGGCTTGTACCTCGCCTGGCTTCAGGGGGCGCTCAGCGAGTTGGGGCGTTCGCTCACAGAGTGCGGAGAGAAGTACGCCGACGTTGACATGCGCCTTCAGGCGGCCTGCCAGGTGATCGCCGGCGCTCAAGGCTGCGACCTGTTCCAAGTTGTGCGCGACATCCCCAAGCTCTCATCCGGAGAGCGGCGCGAAGCGGCCATGGCCGCCTACCTCGAAAACGTTCACGAGCCCGTTTGCGCGGCCATGCTCGCCGGCATGGAGCAGGGGCGGATTGCGCAGGACGTCCCAGGCCGATTGGCGGGGTTGTTCGTGCTTGGGGCGCTCGCCCAGCGGGCGGGGCTGCCGGGTGCTTCGTTCGGGACCCTTGAGACGTGGTGGCCCTCAAGGTTTCTCAAGAGCGTGGGTTGAGTCGTCGCCTTCTCGACGCTCTTCAGGTTCTGTTGACGGGTCTGCAAGTGCCCGAATCCGCTGAGTAGAATAGACGGATTCTGAGGTGATCGGCCTTGCCTTATGTTGTGACGGAACCCTGCATCGGCGTAAAAGACAAGTCCTGTATGGCCGTGTGCCCGGTCGACTGCATTTACGAAGCCGACGACATGGTGTACATCCACCCGGACGAGTGCATTGACTGCGGCCTTTGTGAGCCCGAGTGCCCGGTTACGGCGATTTTTGTAGATACCGACGTGCCGCCCAACTGGCGAGACTATATCGAGAAGAACAAGGCTGAGGCCGCGCGCATCAGCGCCGGCGGTTAGGACAGCCTCTGTAGCACAGGCGTCTCGCCTGTGTTTAGCCACCATTCGCTTGAGGTCGCCGCAAAGCCAAGAGACCGAGAGTCTCCTACGCCGCGAACTCGCTCAGCAGCCGACTCCATTTCGCTTGCTCCAGCCTCTTCAGATCAGAGATGAGCAACCCTATCCGAAACTTGCCTTCCTGCTTCTTGTCGGCTCGGCAATACCGCACCTCTGCTGTCGCCGTTACTGACAGTCCCTTGAACACGATCGTCAGTGTGATGGACTCGCCACGCTCGAAGGCAACCGGCGAAGCGATACCGATGCCGTGACGCGATGCGTCCACAACCGCGACATCGAAACTTTCAGACTCCCGCTCAACCGTGGCCACGATGCCATCGGCCCGGACGCGCGCGTCCTCGGTCGCCGCCAGATACCGGATCGGCGGGACGACCCTCATCCGAATCTGGCTGCCCGAGACCAGGGTCACACAGGAATTGAAGTGCGCCGACAAAGACGGCCCCGCCACCTGGACGTAGAGTTCCTGCCCTGGAACCACGTCGGTCGGCTCATCGGACTCCAG
This sequence comes from Armatimonadota bacterium, assembly GCA_016223145.1. NCBI lineage: Bacteria > Bacillati > Armatimonadota > Armatimonadota bacterium. Next base: position 9,031 of record JACRPN010000021.1, read on the forward strand.
ATAGAGCTCCAGACCCAACACGCCCTGCAGCCAGGCGTTGAAGAGCTTGGCGTCGGAAAGGCGTTGCATCCGCGCACGGCCACGAACGTAGGCTTGCAGGCTCAATAGGACTCCGGAGGCGCAGGAGCGCCTACCCGACATTTTCGGCGAGATGGGCGGGGTTCATTAGCAGGGGGAAGAGGGGAGAGGTCTGGGGTTTGGGGTTTGGGGTTTGGGGTCTGGGGTTCGGGGCCCGGAACCTCCACCCCCTTACCCCCTCCCCCTATCCCGATCATCGGGACAAGGGGAGGGGGAACCCTTCCACCTCGCCCATCGCCCTTCGCCCTTCGCTCCTTCGCCCCAATGCCCAAGTGCCCTAATGCCCCATTGCGTCCCCATTTGTGCAAAAATTCAGAAATCATGGCAACTGACGCGCTTTCGGCGGCCCAGGAGCAGTTCATCCTCGAATGGGGCCGCATGAGCTCGATGTGGGGCATCAACCGCACGATGGCGCAGATCCACGCCCTGCTCTTCATCACCGGCGACGCGCTCTCGGCCGACGAGATCATCGAGCGCCTGCAGATCAGCCGGGGCAACGCCAGCATGAACCTGCGCGACCTCATTGATTGGGGCATTGTGCGGCGCTTTCGCAAGCCTGGCGAGCGGCGCGATACCTATGTGAGCGATAGCGACCCGGCGCAGATGTTCGTGCGTGTGGTGCGCGAGCGAAAGCGGCGCGAACTCGACCCCACCGCCGCCGCAATCCGCGAGGTGCTGGCCAAGCTGCCGGACTCCTTCGAGTCCGAGGACGCGACGATCTTCCGCGAGCGCCTGCAGGGACTTCTGGAAATCTTTGATGTGATCGACGCCGTCTACCGCCAAGTTCTACTTTCAGACGCGGCGTTCTTCGACGCGATGAAGATGTTCAAAAGCGGTAGCAAGGTGTAGGATCAATAGGGCTGATTTGTCAATCTTTGTTTTTTTTTGTAGATTGAATCTCGACACAGTCCCCTACAATTGCGGTGATGAGGAATCACGGAGTGTTCTTCGGTGTGGTGGCGCTACTCGCTCTTGGCACCTTGCGCGCTAGCCCAAGGACCTGGAGGTGGAGGAGGAGGAGGGGGCACTGGCGTTGCCTGTAGCGTTACGCCCGGAATCCAGGGATATTCGGCCCCGATGTACTTCAGTGGCACGAACTGCCGCGCCATCTGCTCGGCGACGCCGCTCTCTGGTGACCTGAGCCGGGTGACGATAACGGTGTCTGCAGGCACTGTTACGAAGACGGCGCTAGACTTGCAGCCGGGCCCTCCGGATGGAATGGGGATATGGACACCGTTGATGTTCGACTCGACCGGGTTCCCGGATGGCCTAGTCGGAACCGTGAAGGTTGAAGCTTGGACAACGGCAGGAGGCCATGGATCTGCAACCATGCAAGCGTGGATCAAGAACAGCTTTCTGTTCGTGGAGCACCCGGATCCGGAAATCCCAGGCACTCCCTATTATGTGGGATACGGAATGCTCACCAGCAGTTGGGGAAAAGACCTAATGGGCGGAACTTGGAGCCCTGCTGCATTCTGTGGAGCGCTGGCTGGCAAGAGCGCGGTCTATGAGGACGGACACGGGAACGTCGATCAGTTCCAAGCTGGCGCTACGGTGCCGGATCCCCCAAATGATCCGGATGTAACCAACGTCTATCCCTTTGGCGATAAACACCACTTCACTCGCCCGTTGACCTATACAGGCAGGCCCAGATGGGGTCGGGTTTCCCGCCATTCAACTCAACGGGCAACCCTGCAATTGGCTTCGTGTACCTCGAAGCTTGCCATTCAGGATACACGAACAACTTCATCAGGTTCTGCATTCCCTATCTGAACGCCTACGGGAAATGGCTGGAAGACCAAGCTGTGATGGCATACAACACTGACGTCTACTTAAGTGAGTACGGGGCGAAGGCTTTGGTCTTGTTCACAAAGCTGGTGCTTGACAGCAGCACGGTCTACATGGCGCGGCAAGCACTGGTATCCGAAGGGACATTCCACGCAGGTCCAGACTACCATCCATTAGCGACAGACGATCTGGCAATCTACGGCGATTCGTACGCAAGATTATCAGGCGTCTACTCCAAGACGCACGAGATTACGCCAGGCTGGTTCAGGCTCTCCTGGCCACCCCTTTAGGTGAGTCCAATGAGAATCGCGCTTGTCTGCTTGGGGCTCTTGCTTTCGGCCCTCTCGCTAGGTCAATTAACTGAGCATGCCGCTCTTGCGAAAGCGATAGCGTTTGCTCAGAAGATCGATCCGCTGACAACGGCCACGGAAGCGGCTAGCTTCCGAGCCCAAAAAGTAGGCCGCTCCCAGCCCTCGCCCATGCGTGAGCGCTGGATGATTGTCGGAAAGTTCCAGATACTTGGTGTAGACGGATCAACTGGCGATATTGTGAGTTACGGCAACGGTAAACGATATGGAGCGGCTCATGGCTCCGACTCCTTTCGTGCGCCCACCAGGGGCAAGGCCTTCTACCACGATGAATCTGACCTTATTGCGAAAGCGTCAGCTAAGCTCGAAGCAATAGGGTGGGCTCATGGACCTGACGTGATCAAGGAGCATCCCTTCCCCACACCTGATGAGAATGGCGAATTGGGCCATGCGATCATATATGTTCGCTTCTACGAACGTCCCAACGGGTATAGGCTTGAAGGCGGAGCAAATTTCTGTGTCATTGGTCTGGATTCTCTCTCCGGCGACATTATCGAACTGGACCGGGCATTAGGTTACACATTTGGCCCGACCACCAGTACGATCGATTCGACCACTGCGCTAGAGGCGGCGAGCGCCAAGATTGAATTAGGTGAAGCTCCTGATGTGTGGGGGCCAATCTATCGTCAACTGAGCGAACGCGCTGACCTGTCCACGCGTGGCCGAGACCTTTGCAGGAGGCAGGTTGTGCCCCTTTGCTTCGTCGTCAGGGGCACAAAGCAGGACGCCTATATAGCGGCAGACAATGGGGAGGTTCTCGAAACCCATTCCAATTTGACCGGTAGCGGTGCGACGTCCAACAAGGTTGCCGGCAAAACGCCGTTCGCGGAATCGACTCCTCTTCCTTTGAGCGAGAAAAGTGCGCTCAAGTCACGTGCAGGAGGCGACATCTTGCAGCAGCCTGAGATTTGGGTAGCTGTCTTCGCCGCCCTGTTCCTGGCTTGGCTTGCCCTCTTCTTCAGACAGAAAACTTGACTCCAGTCGCATAGTTGTGCAGTTAGCAGTCCATATATCTGCCGACTTCATGCGCGATCAACACAGGGGCAAAAGTGGCGAATCATCTGTTCGATGGCTCGATAGCAGGAATAGAATCTCTATTCTGCTGCTTCGTGCCGGTCAAAATAGCACCGGCTTCTCCCGGCTCCTGATGTTCAACAGCAGGCCCACGCTTGCCAGGCACAGCCAGATCGCCGTGCCGCCGAAGCTCATGAACGGCAGCCAAAGGCCCACCACGGGGAGCAGCTCCAGGTTCATGCCGATATTCGCGACCGTGTGGAACGCCAGATAGGAAAACACACCCGCCGCGAGCATCTGGTGGAAACGGTCCTGCGAGCGATACAAGATGAGCCAGATCCGGTAGAAAAAGAACCCGAACGCCGCCAGCACCAGCGTGCAGCCCACCAGGCCGCCCTCCTCGCCGATGACCGTAAAGATGAAGTCGGTCTGCTGCTCCGGGACGAACCCGGCGTTCTTCTGCTCACCCTTCATGTAGCCCACGCCCGTCAGATTCCCGGCTGCAAAGGCGCTCTGCGCCCTCAGCGCGTGGAAGCGGCTGCCTTTGGGGTCGCCCCCACCGAGAAGCGCAATGATGCGCTCCTTCTGGTAGTCCTTGAGCACCCCCGGCACCACGAACGCGAGCCCAATGATCGCCGCCGCGCCGAGCACCGTGCCCAGCAGGTAGCGCACCTTCACCCCTGCGCACAGCGAAACCCCGGCCCAGGCCACCAGCATGGCCAGGCTCGCACCCAAGTGCGGCTGCTTGAAGATGAACGCGATGGGCACCAGCACGTGCACCAGCGACAACACGAACGTCGAGAGGCTCCTGAGCTGCGCCGGTTCTCGACTGGCGAAGAAGGTCGCCAGGGTGATCACAGTGAGCAGCTTCGACATCTCGCTGGGTTGGAACTCCAGCGGCCCGAGATTGAGCCAGCGCTGTGCACCGCCCTTGGTCGAACCGACGATCAGAACCAGGCCCAGAAACGTTAGGTTCACAACGTACAGCACCGAGGCGTAGCGCTGGAGCGCCTTGGGGCTGACCAGGTAGAGAGCAAGAAACGGCACGATTCCAATGGCCAAACGGATGACTTGGTTAAGGAAATAGCGCCCGCCGCTGGCGCCCGCATCGATGCTGTAGAGCGACATCAGGCCCACCAGCAGCAATACCAAGGAAGCCAGAACGAGCCACCAGTCGATATGCTGTGCCTGTTGGGTCCGAGCCTCCATCAGGGGGCCGCTGGAGGTCGCTGCGCTCATTTCCCCGCTTTCACCGGTGCGCCCTCGACGGGCTTGGGCGCCGGGGACCGGGAGGAAGAGAGCCCGAACTCGCGCTTCAGCACCCCGTAACCTGGCGCAACCCAGAAGTTGAGCGTCCTTTTGGCCGCGCGAGCCCGCGGATCGCCGATCTCGAGGGTGACGCTGACCTGAACTGCCTCCAGGGGATAGCCCTCTAGGCCCAGGGGCGCGTTCGCCGCCGTGATCACGGCCTCAGCGGGGATGCTCGCCGAACTCAGCACAATTTGGCCCGTCCAACTCCATTGGTCCCCCAGATTCATGGGGAACTTCAGCAGCGGCAAGATCGGCTCATAGGTCTCTCCGGCCGCTTCGACAAGGTTGAACGAGGTAGGTGTCGTGGAATAGGTCTCGGTCTCGATGACCTCCCGGTGGGCAATCAACTCCAATTGCAGCTTCGCACCGTCGCGGTTGGCCCTGACAGTCACTTCGAGGGGCTCACCGCCGGCAAGCTGAAGCAGGGCTGCCGAAGGAGGAGGCGTGTCCACGCCCAGGTCCTTGGGCGAGACAAACTTGGCCCTGGGCTCGGGCTCGATGTGGATCCGGCCACAAGCGCACAGGCAAAGGCCCGCCAAGGCGGCAAGGCCCGCGAAAGCGATGGGACGACTATCGAGATGCTCTTTCAAAGCGCAGGAGCCTCGTCACGGTTTCCTTGTTTTGGCCGTTGTAGCTGACCGTTTGCTTCATCTCGACCCAGCCGATGCCCTCGGCATAGGTCGTCACCTGCTTGATGCGCAGTCGGATGCCTTCGCCTTGGTCCAGGTCCGCATTGAGCACCATTTCGTAACACTTTCGGTCGCTATCGAAGAGCTTCTTGACCCCTTTCGGCGTGGTTTTGGCTTCGTAGCTGATGCCCAGGCCCTCCTTGCCGCCATCGGTGACGCCGCTGAAGGTCCAAGCGCTCGGCGTATCGGCGATCTTCAGCACGGGATGCGGCACGGGGAGCGGGGATAGAGGCTTGTTTCCTATCAGATAGACCGTGTCGCCCTCGATACGGAAATAGCGCGTTTCGAGCGTGTTGCCCCCGACCGTCGTGCGGACGGGCGTGACCTTCTTCCCTCCCACTTCGACCGGCTCAAGAACCTCGTCGATCACTTCGGAAGGAGCCCCTTGCTCCTTGTAGTACCACTTTGTGCCCGGCTGCAGAGGGAAGTAATCCTCCACCCGCACAACGGGCATGGTCCACACGGCAACGGCGGCGAGCAATGCAGTCATCTTGGGCACTCCACAAGGCTATTGGGCGATCTCGACGTTCATCGTCTTCTTTGGATCGCCCCCTACACCCTTGACGGTGAACTTGACCTGTCCAGTTCCCTTGACGTACCACCCGCTGACTGTCGACTTCGCTGACTGGCTCTCACTTTTGGCGGACATCACGCCGTCCACCCTCAAGGCCTCATAGTCCTTTCCGCCCACCTTGACCTTCTCGATGCCAACCACCTTGAAGGTCGCGTCTATCTTGACGGGCTTGCCGTCGGCCCCGTCCAGCGTGACGGAAGAGGACCACCTCTTGCCCGGCTCGACGGGAGATGGCAATTCGAGAACGGGCTTTTCCAAGGTCTTTCCGGCCATTTTGGTGGCCCAGATGCCGTCTTTCTTCAGGACCATTTCCTGGTCGCCCTTGATCAGGAGCGCTCCGCCGAACTCGACGGAATAGGTGGCATCCTTCTCACCAACACTGATCAGTCGCAAGGTCTGAGAGCCCTCGGTTTGAGTCGGGTCTACCGGGTTTTCAACTTTGAACTTAACCGCGCCGGAGTTTTCCAATCCATAGTATTCATAGGCGTCGTTCTTCAGCGCATCGGGCAGCGTCAGGGTGCTTGATCCCGATGGGTCCTGAGCCTTTGGCGCATTAGCGTCCGGCTTCTGGGCTTCGGCGGATTTCGGTTCGCCCGCGGGTGGGTCCTTCTTGTCGCCGTTACATCCTGCAGCCGCGAACAGCAGCGCGAGGAGGAGGGCAGAGAGCGGTCGCAACGATCTTAACATCCCTATTTCTCCACGAAACTCTTGAGTACGAGAACCTGCAGGAGCCGAATCTGGCCGGCGATGATCTCTTGTCGGAACCGGGCAATCCCCACCTTCGGAACCCAGTAGGTCGTCGAAACGGTGCGGCCCTCTAAGGGTTTGCCGCTATCATCCGAGGTCTTGAACTTGCCTCCCGACTCGACCGGTATGGCTGAAAACGGCCCCATATCGGTGTCGATCTCCTGGGCCTCGGTGACGGTGTTCTGGAACTCCTGTGCGCCGCCCCGTCCCACCGGGCTAACGCCCGTACCCTTCCAGGAAAACGTCCTGTTGGAGTCTATGGGGAAGAGTATCGCCGGCTGAGGAGGCGAAAACGGAACCGAATTCTGGCCGGCAGTGATCTGGTAGATGCCCTTGGCCGTAACCTGCCACTCCTGGGACTGGGCAACCTTGCCTTCGCGATCGATCGTGTCGAGCGTGGCCTTCACACCGCCTGGAATCGGCGTGGCCGATGCCACGCGCAGCGTCACCTCGCCGGAGCCGGTTGTTTCGCGCCCGTCGGCCACACGCCTTGTCTCAACCTTGTAGGTCCATTGGGTACCCACCTTCAGCGGGAAGAGCGTGGCTTCTTCCCCGGGCTTGACGCTGGCGGGAGTCACCGGCTTGGGCGGCGCTGAAGCTTGGCTCGAAGATCCAGTCCCCTCTTTGGGACGGCATCCGGCCGCTGCAAGCGCCAATACAGCCACCGTTCCAATCACGACAACCTTGTTCATCGGTTTCCTTCTCCGTTCGACGAAGACTTGATCGCCTTGGCGACCTGGTTTACGATCTCTTCGTCCTCCATTTGCGTTATTGTAACCTGACCTCCAGAAAGCTCATGCTCGATGGCGGGCGCGGCGACGGCGACGCCGTTCCAAACCAGCAGCAGCTGCGTGCCAACCTTGCCCCGGCTGTACTTCCAGAGCCTGTTCCTTCCGTCGCCCTTCAGGTCGATATTGAGGTTGAAGAGCGGCTTTCCGGAGTCGTTCACCGCCTTGGTGACCTGCGACTCGCCCATCAAGCTGTCATTCACGATCACTTCGACGCTGTTCAATATCCGCTCGGGAGCCTCGGCGTACCCCGAGCGCCTGCCGGCCGCGTATCGCCCCTTAAGCGACGACGCGATGTCCTCGGGCCTCTCCTCGCCGTTCAGAATTCTCTGGGCCTCCTCACGGTAGTAGCCCAGGACCATCTCGCGGGTCTGGGTTTTCTCCTCGTAGTGCTTGTGCACCAACTGGGTGAACCTCGGCTGATAGGGCTCGCGAAGCCGGGCGACAAGCTTCTTTCCGGCGGCCTTGCCCTTCTCGTTCAGGGCGATTTCGACGGGCATGTCGATAAGGATCCCGGCTTCGAGCGCATTCGGGTTGACCACGCTGAGAGGGGTGCCATCGAGCTTCACGTTCAAATCCGTTTCCAGCTTGGTCTGCAGGGCCTTGTCGCCCGCCATCGCCCTTTCGAGGTCCTCCATTGTCCAGACCACAGCCACGGGGGAGAAGTCCTCCTCCTTGATGTCGTTGAGTTTCATCACGAACGCGGAAAGCGCCTTCAGGTCACCTGAAAGCGAGCCCAGCAGTTCCCGGATCGGCACGCGCTTCTTTGTCCCGTCCTCAGAGTTCTCCTCGCGTTGCTCTGGAGCCGCAAATTGGCCGGAGGAGCCCATGACCAGTTGCGCCACTCGGTTGGCGACCACGATGTGATAGCCGGCGCGCGTGTCCACGCCAAGCAGGTTCACGGTGCCGGGAGCGATCGGCGGGTATTCCTTCCTCAGGGAGATGTTCGCGTAGAGGTCCTTTCCGTAGTAGACGGCCCCGACCACGATGAGGAACCCAACGAGAATCTTGACGGGTGCGCGGACTTTCATGGGAATTGGCTCCGCCCAATCCTAACAACCATCGGGCGGCGAAAGTTCGGAAGACGGCGACGTTTGGGAATTGTACCGGCGAAGCGCTCATTCGCTGGGGTTGAAGTTGGCGTATTGCCTTCCGGCGAGCATCACCACCACCCATCCGATGCCGGAGGCGATGGCGGCCGCCACGAGAGCGCCAACGTAAGGCGGTACGCGCAGCACCAACAAGCCCATGAAGGTGAGGACCGGCGGAAACGCCAGCACCGCCAGCGCCAACATCTGCATGAGGCCGCGGAACTGCCGCTGGGTCTGGTCATCCATGTCGGGAAACAGGATGATCACAAAAAACACGATGGCGCTCATCAAAATGGCCATGGGCGGCACCAAGATGACGGCGGCCAGCGCTTCGGGCCACATGCCGGGACGCAGCGCTACGGTCAGCGCCGAGGCCACAAGGCACACAGCGATGCCAAGGGAGGACTTGGAGGCGACTTCAAACAGAACCGTGACGGTGGGCCGGAATGGCAAGGGCTTTTGCAGGTCCACTCGGCGCAGCAGTTCCAGGTAGCCGGCGTTGGCAAGAGACATCGTCGCCATCAAGAGCGCGAAGCCCTGCATGACGAGGAACATCGCGCCGGGAGAGAGCGATTCGTCCTTGTCGGGGAAGAGCAGCGGGCCCAGGGTCATGAACAGGCCCACGCCAAAGAGCAGAGCAAGCATGCTCATCATCCCGCGAAACTGGAGCAGGAGGTCCTTCCACAGCAGCGCCCAGGGGCCGCGGGTCTGCCAATCGGCGAGCCAGCGGAACCGCCGCGTTTTGCGCTTGCCCTGCTTGGCCATCTCGGCCGAAGCGCCCATGATGTCGCCTTCGCGCTGGGCTTTCTTCAGCCCAATGCCGCTCGTCGCTTTGAGGGCCGATTCCTCATAGAGCCAGGGCGCTTGTCGAAACGCCAGGAAAAGCGCGCCTCCGAGCAGCCCGAGCAAGCCGGCGACCCCGATGAGGCCCTCGGCAAGACTCCCTTCGAGCGGCGCCATCGCCATGCGCGACGCCAGCGTGGCGGGCAGGAACACCACTCGCAGCAGAGGCTCCGACGCGATGGCGAGCACGCCGCGCGCATTGTGTGCCTGGGAGAGCCGCCACGCGATGTAGGCCGCTGTACCGACCACGATAGCCCCCACTGCCCAAGACACGAGCCGTTTGAGCCGATCGCCGGCTTCCGTCCCTTTGTTCAGCGTCAGGCTCACCGCGTAGTTGATCGCGACCCAGCTCATCGCCATCAGGATCCAACCGCCAAACGAGGTCCGGAGCACCAGCGGGGCGTACTCCTTGTTGGGCACGTTGCGGAAGAACGCCTCCCAACCGGCCTTGGCAGGCACAAAACCGAACAGCAGAAAAAAGAAGGGCACGATCAGGGTGAGCAGATAGTCCCGAATCATGCGAAAGGCCAGCACGACTCTTGGTGAAAGCGGCGTGGGGAACAGAACGTCGACGTCCGCGGGCTTGAAGCCGCCCTGCTGCGAGAAAACACCCATCGTCATGAAGAGCGAGAGGCCTGCAAACACCGTGAAGGCGAGCGCATCCAGAACCTGGAGGGGTGGGAATTCGAGCGGCCCGGCCGCCATCGGATACCGCATCGCCCGCTCCAGCTTGCCCGAGCCGGTCAGCGCCGGGCGCATGAACATCATGAAGTAGTAGCCGATGAAGAACAGCAGCCCGATGAGGCGCGTCGGCGACCCGAGCGCGCGCTTGATCCCGTTAAGGAACGACCTATAGGTCAAAAACAGGAGCGGTTTCATCGCGTTCTTCGGTCAATCGCAGGAACACCTCTTCGAGGGTCGCGCCAGCGTCTGTACCCGTGGCGCGGAGCTCCTGGAGGGTGCCCTGCGCCAGCATGCGGCCGCGCGCGACAATCATCACGCGGTCGCACAGCCGCTCGGCGGTATCCAGCAGGTGTGTGGAAACCAGAATGCAGCATCCCGCGGCCTTGGCGCGCTGGATCTCCAGCTTGAATTCAGCCACTCCCGCCGGATCGATGCCGATCACGGGCTCATCGAACAGGAGCACGTTGGCGTCCCGGATGAACGCGCATGCGATTGCAAGCTTCTGCCGCATGCCCTTCGAGAGGGTCGCGACCAGTTCGTTCTTCTTTTCTGAGAGGTCATAGCGCTCCAGCAGCCGGTCGGCGCGGTCGCGGTAGTGGTCCATCTGGTTGAAGCACATGGCGATGAAGCGCAGGTGCTCGTCCACGGTGAGCAGGTCGTAGAGCGAGGGCATCTCGGGAACGAAAGCGAGCCCCTGTTTGGCCCTTGCCTGGTCCATTTCAAGGTCGAATCCGTTGATCCGAATCGCGCCGGCCGTGGGCCTGAGGATGCCGGCAACGCACCGTAGGGCCGTGGTCTTGCCCGCTCCATTCGGCCCGAGCAGGCCCACGATCTCGCCCGGGCGGATTTCAAAAGAGAGCCCATCCACCGCGCGCGTCCTGCGGTACTGCTTGACAAGGTCGAACACTTCGAGCATGGGCCGGATCAGGTTGTACCCGGAAGGCCGGCCGGGTCCCAGGGCCGGTTGGGGGGATGAACGAGGATGAAGGAGGATGCGGCAGGTTGAGGAAGGGGAGTCCGCTCATTCCTTGCGGCCCGAGCCCCATCTGGTAACCTGCCTTAGCCCGGTGGGGACACCATGACCGTAGCTTCCGTTACTGCAACCCTCAAGTCTGAAATCGCCAAGGCCATCGTGGGGCAAGATGCCGCCGTCGACCGCGCCATCGTCGCCCTGCTAGCCGGTGGACACGTACTCCTGGAAGGCGTGCCAGGCATCGCAAAAACCCTGCTCGTCCGCACCCTGGCTCGGGCCGTGGACCTGCCCTACGGCCGCATCCAGTTCACGCCCGACCTCATGCCCAGCGACCTCATCGGCACCAACGTCTTTGACCCCAAAGCCGGGGAGTTCCGCCTTCGCAAGGGACCCATCTTTGCTGCGGTCCTCCTGGCCGACGAGATCAACCGTACGCCTCCCAAAACCCAGGCGGCGCTCCTGGAAGCGATGGAGGAGCGGCGCGTTACCATCGACGGCGAAGCGTTCCCGCTCCCGCAGCCTTTCGTCGTCTTCGCAACCCAAAACCCCATCGAATTCGAGGGAACCTACCCCCTCCCCGAAGCCCAGCAAGACCGGTTTCTGCTCAAGATCGTGCTTTCCTATCCGGAAGCTGAGACAGAAGTGGGCGTTCTTCGCCGGCACCACGCCGGCTTCCAGCCTCAGCACCTGGAGCAAGCCGGCGTCCAGCCCGTGCTGAACCTCGAGCAGCTCTCGGCTCTACAGGAACAAGTCCGAAAAGTCGCCGTCGAGGACAAGGTGTTCGACTACATCTATCAGATCGTGAGTGCGACCCGGAACTCCGCCAACATCCTCTATGGCGCCTCGCCGCGGGCCGGCATCGCCTTGCTCAACACCTCGAAGGCCCTGGCCGCCATGCGCGACCGAGAGTTCGTCATCCCGGACGACGTCAAGGAGCTCGCGCTCGCCGTCTTGAGGCACCGCGTGCTCTTGCGGCCCGAAGCGGAAATTGAGGGCTTGACCGTGGACAGCGTGCTTCAGAGCCTGATCGGAGCACAAATCGTTCCAAGATGAAGGTCGCACTGCTTCACCGACAGCCGTTCGGAGGCATCGCCACCTACGTCTCGCTCCTCGCGGCCGAACTCGCCAAGCACGACATTCAGGCCACGATTATCGAGGCGAGCATCCGCATTCCGGCCGAGACGGGCCTCCGAGTGGACAAAGGCGTCAGCGCCTGGCTGAAAGAGGCCGTGGGCGAGGCCGACCTGGTTCACGCATTTGGCTATCGCCCCGCTTGGGCATGCGGCGAGGCGTTCGGCTTCGACGAGGCCTGGGTCTACACCGCCTTCGACATCCCGAAAACCACCCACCCCCAACTGATCGACCGGCTCAACAGGTCGCAGTGCGGGACCTGCGCTTCCAACGCCATCTGGCGCTCCCTGGACAACTCCTTTGCGATGGACCTTTCGATCGTGTATCCAGGCGTCGTCACAGACCGCGAGACCGCGCTCACCAAGCAAGAGGCGCGGGCGCAGCTCGGCATCCCCGAATCGGCCCTTCTGGTTGGGGGAATGGGCCGTTGGGAGGTGGGCTGCGGCCTCCGCGAGCTGATCGATTCGATGGTGCATGTTCAAGCGGCCCATCCGGAGGCAAGGCTGGCGATCGCCGGGCAGGGCCCCGAGGAAGGGGAGCTCAGGCACCGCATCGAGGGCCTTGCCGACCCCGAACGGGTGCATCTACTGGGCCACGTGCCGGACGCAACGACCTTTCTTTCCGCCCTCGACCTCTTCGTCGCGCCGAAAGCCCGCGCGGGCACGAGCATGGGCGTTCTGGAGGCGATGGCGGAGGGCGTGCCCGTGCTCGTTCGCGGGGTCGATGGGCTACCGGAGCTCATCATCGAGGATGTCTCGGGGTTCGTCTTCGATAGCGACGAGGCCTTGGGAGCACGTATCACCGAGCTGCTGTCGATGGAAATGACACTTGAGACCGTCGGCAGAGCGGGCAGACTCAGGGCCCTCGAGCGATTCACGATCGAACAGAGCGCGCAGAGCATCGTCGAAATGTATCGAACGGTGACACAGGACCTTCTCTGATGGCGAACTTCCTTTTTGCCCTTGTCGCGGCCACCTGCCTTCAGGGCGCGGCCCAAGACGTCCCCAAGAGCTATCTGCCCGCAAAGCCCGCCCCGAACAAGGTGCTGGCCAAGGTGAACGGCGCGCCCATCACCTTTGCGGAGGCTGAGCGGCTCGCCGGCGACTGGAGGGCTTGGGAGGTTGTGCAGGACCTAATCGCCTACAAGATGCTTAATGGCGAGGCCAAGAAGCTGGGGGTTTCGGCAACGGCCGCCGAGGTCGAGGCGGAGCTCCAGAAACAGCTCGCCAACTACAGCAAGAACCTTCGCCAGGGCCAGACTTTGAACCAGGTACTGCGTGAATCGGGGTTTCCCCGTTCCCGATTGTGGCTGCGGGTGAAGAGCCAGATCCTGCTCGACAAGATCGTGCTGCGCGAGTTCAACGCGGCCGAGTTTGTGGACGTCTCGACGATCATGATCCCCGCCAAAAGCGAGCAGCTTTCTGACCTTCAAGAGGCGATCGAGGGGGCGAAGAAAGCCAGCCAGGACCTGGCGGCCGGAGTGAGCTGGGATACGGTGCTCAAGCGGTTCCAGACCGACCCTGAGGTATTGAAGACGCATGGGCACCTGGGTTGGCGCAGGCTCGCCGTCTTCCCCGAATCCATCCGAAAGGACCTTATGTCGCTTAAGGAAGGTGGAGCCACTAAGCCCGCCCAGACTAGCAACGGCATCCAGATCTTTCGCGTGGACCGGTGGGGGAAGGACGCCAAGGGCGAGGTCCTGAAGCAGCTTAGGGAAGAGCACGTGAACGCCTCGAGGCAGCCCGCGCTGGAGCGCATCCGCAAATCCGCCAAGATCGAGGAGTTTTGGGGGAAGTAGGAGGGCGCGGGGTTTAGGGTTCAGGGCGCGGGGTGCAGGGTTCAGGGTGTGAGGCGACGGTCTGGAACCACCTCGCCCCACAGGGGAGAGGTCAGTGAGCAACGCGAACTGGGTGAGGGGGCCGGAGAACTGAAGTCCGGGGTCTGGAACCACCTCGCCCCACAGGGGAGAGGTCAGTGAGCAACGCGAACTGGGTGAGGGGGCACTCCTCGTGCCTCCGCAGCTCTTTGCCTAAGGTCACTCCTACGCCGGCACGGAACCGGCGACTACGGCCTTACCTCGCATCTTGGCGAGAAAGCCCCAGGGGAGACGGCGGCCGTGAATATGCCATGGAGCGTCACGCATAGAGCGCGCCGGCACGGAACCGGCGACTACGGCCTTTCGCCAGAAAGTCCCTTTGTCCCTGCGCCCCTTTGTCCAGCGCATTCGTGTCATAATAGCGTTCCGTCCGAAATTCGGACTCCCCGGAACCATGAGCGACGAACTGAATCCCATCAATGCAGCGCGCGACAAGGAGCTTGGCCTCGGAGAGGGCAAGCAGCGCGGCCGCAAGCGCCGAAAGGTCAGCTATCTGACCCTGAACAAGATCGAATACGTCGATTACAAGGATTTTTCGGTCCTTCGCCGGTTCATCAACGATCGTGGCAAGATCCTTTCGTCGCGACAGACCGGCAACAACGCCAACCAGCAGCGCATGATCGCCCGCGCGATCCGCCGCGCGCGAGAATTGGCGCTCCTGCCGTTCGTGGTTACCGAGATGTCGGCCGACCGCCGGGAATACACGCCGCGCGGCCCGCGAAGGGATCGCAACTATGGCGCCCCGCGCGAGGAAGCCCAGGCCGAGGTGGCGACTGCACAAGCCGCTGCGCCCGCCCCCGAAGCTGCAGAAACCCCTGCGTCGGAGTAACGAACCTCTTCACCCAACACAAACGCCTCGATCCATGCGATCGAGGCGTTTGTGTTTCGTCCCTCAGGCACTTCACACAATCCCACTCCTTGTCAGGTCTTTGAGAACAATCAGCCCCAGCACCTTGCCGTCGCGGTCGAGCACCGGCATCTCGCCGATCTTCTTCGGAAGGTTCTGAAAGACCTCCAGCGCCTCGACGGCCAGCAAATCCGGGCTCACCGTAGCCGGATTCGGCGTCATCAGCTCCGCCGCTATCGCGGTTTTCGGGTCTGAACCGCTCAAGATGTGCCGTCGCAAGTCTCCGTCGCTGAACAGGCCCGCCAGACGCCCTTCTGAGTCCACCACGCAGGCGGCCCCGGCGCCCGCCTTGGTGATAGCCCGCAAAGCGTCCAGAATGGGCGTTTGAGGCCCACAAAGCGCAATGTCGGCATCCTTCCTCATCACGTCCATCACGCGCAGCAGGAGGCGCTTACCGAGCGTTCCGCTGGGGTGGAACCGAGCGAAGTCCTCAGAGCCAAACCGCCGCTCCTTCATCACGGCGATCGCCAGGGCGTCGCTCAGCGCGAGCATCACCGTGGTGCTGGTCGTGGGTGCGAGGTTGTTGGGGCAAGCCTCGTCGGTGACGAAGGTGTCAAGCGTAAGGTCCGCCAGTCTCGCCCCGCTGCTGTTCGCCCGACCCGTAATCAGGATCGTCTTGGCCCCGATCGTCTGAAGCGAGGGAAACAGCTTGATCAGTTCATCGGTCTCGCCGCTATGGCTGTAGAGGATCACGATGTCCCGGCTCGTGACCATGCCGAGGTCGCCGTGAACTGCCTCGGCGGCATGCAGGAACAGGCTGGGTGTTCCTGTACTGCTCAGCGTTCCGGCGGTCTTGCGGGCGATGTGGCCCGACTTGCCAACGCCGCATGTGATCACTCGCCCTGAACACCCCAGAATCCAGCGAACCGCGGTCTCGTAGGGCTCGCCGAGCGCGTCCGCAGCCTTGAGCACGGCGACGCCCTCCTGACGCAGGGCTTCGCGCACGGTGTCGAGGATCATGGCGGTTCAGTCTACCGTTTGCCCAAGATCGTCTTGCCGAACAGCGAGGCGATCCACTCGACCGCCGTTCGGGCGGTCTCGTTGTTGGCGTCGAAGATCGGGTTGATCTCCACGACATCCAGCCCCAAAAGCTCGTAGGGGCAATCGGGCGAGGCCATCACCTCGTGCAGGAACTCGCCCATCAGGTGCATCTCGCGATAGGTCAAGCCACCGCGCACCGCGGTCCCGGTTCCTGGAGCGAGGAACGGGTCGAGCGAGTCCACATCGAAGCTGATCCAAAGGCGTTTCTTGCCGCCCTCCCGCATCCAGCGATCGAACCGCTCGAGTTCATGCACGAGGCCGCGGCGGTCGATGTCGTACATCGTGGACGCGAACTGCCCGCTCAGGGAATGAAAATGCTCGGCCTCAGGGTCGTCCACATCGCGCAAGCCCACCCAGGCCACCTGGTTCGCCGAAAGCTTTCTGCCCCCCGTCATGGCGCTCTGAAGCTCGCCCCACTGCTTGTCCTTCACGCCTTCGCAACCGCTGGGAAAGCCCATCATCAGGCCGAGAGGCATGCCGTGGACGTTGCCGGAGGGGGTCGTCGCGGCCGTGTTCAAATCCGCGTGGGCGTCCACCCACAGCACCGCCAGTTCGTCTTGTGCGTACTCCAGCGCTGCCCCCAGAGTGCCCATCGCGATCGAGTGGTCGCCGCCCACCACCAGGGGCGTCGCGCCGCGCTCAAACGAGGCCAACACAGCCGCACGGCACTCCACGCAAGCGTGGCGCACCGCCTGAAAGCTCTTGATGCCCTTCTTGTCCTCTGAGTGGTTCGCCTGGGGCAGGTCGCCGACGTCGTGCGCAGAACGCTCGGAATGGGCCAACGCCTCGATGATGCCCCCGAGGCGCGCGGCTGCGGGCCCCATCCGACTCCCTTGTCGCTTGCCGCCGGCATCGAACGGCGCACCGATGACCTCGATCACGAGGCTCAGTTTACCGGGGCGAGTACACTGGAACCCATGTCGGGAGCCGTTGGGATCGTCGCAATCCAGGGCGACTTCGACATGCATTGGCGGGCCTTTCTCCGTTGCGGCGTGTCTGGGGACTCCCTGAAGCTCGTCAAGACCCCCGAGGACCTTGAGGGCGTGGGCCGCGTGGTGATTCCGGGTGGCGAGAGCACCACCGTCGGAAAGCTCATGGAGCGCTTTGGGCTCGGCGAGGCCCTCCGGTCGGCGGCGAAAGGGGGCATGCCGATCTGGGGCACCTGCATGGGCATGATCCTGATGGCCAACGAGATCGAGGACTACGATCAATGTCGGCTGGGGGTTCTCGATGTGACGGTTCGCAGGAATGCTTTTGGTGCGCAGGTTCACAGCTTCGAGGCGGAGGTCCCGATTGTAGGCTTCGAGGGCACTTTGACCGCCGTGTTCATCCGCGCGCCCGAAGTCGTGCGCCTTGGGCCGGGCGTGGAAGTGCTCGCCGAGTTTGAAGGAAGGATCGTAGGAGTGCGCCAGGGCAAGCTGGTCGGCACGTCGTTTCACCCCGAGCTCACCGACGACACTCGTTTTCACGAGTGGTTCCGAAAGTTGTAGATACAACAAAAAAAGAGCCCCGGTCTGAGGGCTAGACGCGGGGCTTGGGGGAGGGAGGAGGAAGTCTCCGAAATCTCTCTACTTTTGTATAACGTCCATTTCGGGTCGTCCGTGCCGGGTTTCTTCGACCGTTGTAGAGCTTCTCTTCCCTGGGCTTCGATCAAGGATCCCTTTCCGTGATCGTTGCTTACATGTCTGACGACAATTGCGGGGAACAGGTTCGCTCAGTTGACAAATCTCTCGCATTTGAAGTCTTCAGGACCGTCGCGGAAGCGCCGGCGGCCCATGGGCCATAGGTCCCGAACGAGGGAAAGGTGGACCAAGACGAAGAGGCGTCCTCAGCCGTCGCGCTCATACCGGACCCAAAGGTCCCCGCCGACATCGCGGGCGAAGGTTCTGTCAAACCTAGGGGCCTCCGAAAGCCGGTCCACAGAGGGTCCTTCGACCCAGCTTGGGCCATCTCCAAGCACGATCGGCGCCACAAAGAGGTCGATCCGGTCGGCCAGCCCAGCCTTAAGGAATGACCCGGCGGTGACTGCGCCCCCCTCCACGAGCAGGCCCGTGATACCCCGGTTCCAAAGGTGCGCCAAGAGCGCCTGTAGGTCGAGGCTCCCGTCCAGCAAAGGCGCCTCGACGTCAAAAGGGGTCCTGGCGCTGCCCGTGGCAACGAACCGAATGGCTTCGCCTGGCTCCCGAAACAGCGGCGCATCCTCGGGGACCTTCCCCTTTGGGTCCAGAAGCACCCGCAAAGGCTGGTTGTGAACACCCTTGATGCGCGCCGTGAGCCTTGGCTGGTCGAGCTCCGCGGTCCTCCGGCCCACCAGCACAGCCCCCATCTCGGCCCGCAACCGGTGCCCCATTCGCCGCGCCGCAGGGCCCGTAATCCACTGGCTCTCCCCGCTAGCCGTCGCGATCCTCCCATCCAGCGAGCAGGCCGCCTTGAGCGTGACAAAAGGCCTCCCCAGCCTCATCGCCCTCAGCCAACCGGTGTTCTCGCGGGCTGCCTCCTGCTCACAAATCCCTCCTTCGACCTCGATTCCTTGCGACCTGAGCCACGACGAGCCTCCGGCGGCCCGGGGGTTGGGGTCGGGGCAGGCAAACCGCACCGCCACGACGCCGGCCTCCCGGAGCGCCTCGGTACAGGGCCCCGTTCTTCCGGTGTGGTGGCAGGGCTCCAAGGTGACGTAAGCCGTCGCCCCAATGGCCCTTTCACCGGCTTGTTGAAGCGCCACGACCTCCGCGTGGTGTCCTCCCGCATAGTCGTGCCAACCCTCGCCCACGATGGCCCCGCCGCGCACCAGCACACACCCCACATGGGGGTTGGGCGCCGGAAATCCACGCCGCGATAGCCGAATCGCCCGGCGCATGGCTTCTTCAGGGCGAATGCTTGCGGGCATGGTCTTTCCGGGTCCCCTCCAGGAGCTCTTCCAGGTTCTGACGCGCCTCCGCGCGGTAGGCCTCGCGCGCGCGGCGCATGACGAGGATGGCGAGGAACGCAGTGACCACAAACGTCATGACGGTCCCACCCAGATACCAGACGAACCGCGTGAGATAGGCCACCAGTTCGGCGCGAGGCGCTCCTTTCGGCGGGCGAACGCCCACGGTCCAAGGCCAAGCTGCCAGCAGCGAGAGCCCAAAAAGGAGAAACGCGGAGGTGACGATCTTCAGGCGCATCGGCTGCGCAACTCCTCGAGTCCGGCCGCGAGCGAGGTTGAACGCACCAGGAAGTTGCCTGCGACAAACACGTTGGCGCCCGCCTCCCACGCCCGCCGAATCGTCTCAGCGCCTATTCCGCCGTCCACTTCGATGTCGATCTCGGGGCACAAAGCGCGGATCTGAGACACCTTCTCCAGTGCGGAGCCGATGAACTTCTGGCCGCCCCAACCCGGGTTCACCGTCATGACCAGCACGAGGTCTGCCAGGCCGAGGACCGGCTCGACCGCCTCCACGGGCGTCCCCGGATTGATGGCGATTCCGGCCCGAACCCCGCGCTGCTTGAGCCCCTGGAGCAGGCGGTGGGAATGGCTGGACGCCTCCTGATGGAAGATGATCGAGCCGCAGCCCGCTTCGATAAACGCCTCAAAGTGAGCCTCTGGGGTGTGTGTCATCAGATGAGCCTCAAACACCGTCTGCCCAAGATCGCGAAGCGACTTCACGAGGTCTGCGCCGAACGTGATCGGGGGCACGAACTGCCCGTCCATGACGTCGAAGTGAATCCGGTCAGCCCCGCCCTCGATCAACTCCGCCACGGCCTCGCGCAAGCGCCCAGGATCGCACGACAGGATGGAAGGGGCCATCTCAGGCTTCATGGGTTTCGGCCTCCCGTGTCCTCCCAGTATGCGCCTGATTCGGCCGTCTTCGTCACTTGCTTCTTAAGCTCCCCGTCATAGAAGATCCGAAAGTCCGCTCGCGGGCCGTAGCCCTCCTCTTCGATCGTGATCTCGTCACCAGGATCGTGGGTCTCACGGTGGATCGTCCTCGTGCGGCGGCTGTCGGTCATATCCACCCGGAGTTCGACCGGGTCTTCGATGTCGGTGAGCTCGATCTTGATGGTGTAGAGGTACCGCCTGCGGTTTTCCGCGTCCGAGGTCGGCCTCTCGTCCTCTTCTCCGGCAACCTTCACGCGCACGATGGAGCCCCTCTCCAGCCGCACCCTGGGTTCGGGAACCTGGGAAACCACGGTGCCAGGCTCAGCGGACCGGTCGCGCGTCTTTTCGACCGGATCTCCCAGGCTCAGCCCCACCGAATCGAGCATCTCCCTGGCTTTGTCCGGGGTCAGCCCGCGCACGTCCGGGGTCTCGACGAACCGACTCCCCTGGCTGATCACGAGCCCAACGGACTGCCCCTCGTAGACCGCAAAGCCCGGCGAAGGATCGGTGTCCACCACGGTTCCGGCAGCTTGGTCGTTGATCTCGCGGCGCATGATCCGCCCTTTCAGGTTGAGCTTCTTCAGGTTGGCCTCGGCTTGCGCCAGGGTCAACCCGCGCACGTTGGGGACCGTGACGTTTCGCGGGCGGTTCAGGTTAAAGATCATCCAGCCGCCGATCATGAACACGACGAGCGCGACGAAGAAGATGGTCGCCGTTCGCAGCCACATCGGCACGTCGCCGGGCACGTCGTCCTCGTCAAACTCCTCTTCGTCCCGGTCCCTCCTTTGGAAGAACTTGCCCTTTGCCGACTCTTCCTTGATTCCGGTGAGCTGCGGCACGACGGGCTCGCGCGGCTCGGGCTTCTCACCCGTGGGCCAAGGAACGCTCTTGCCGAAGCGCAGCGCGTCCTCCACCATCCGCAGATCGCTCAAGAAGCTTTCGGCGTCCGGGTAGCGCTGCTCAGGGTCCTTGGAGAGCGCCTTCTTGATGCACTCTTCGAGTGCCTTGGGCACGCTGGGATTCAGCGACCGGACGCCAGGCGGTTCCTCCTGGGAGTGCTTGAGGATGGTCGCCATCGGCTGGTCGGCGATGAAGGGAAGCCTGCCGGACAAAAGCTGAAAGAGGATGACTCCCAGCGCGTAGACGTCCGACGCTGCCGACGGCTGCCCGCCCTGGCTGATCTCGGGCGCAAGGTAGGGCGCCATGTTCGGGAGCACAACCACGCCCGCGGTTTGGCTGGAGGAGTAGGCCTCCCAAACGCCTCCCATGATCAGCCTGCAGCCGCCCTCCGGGGTGACCATCACGTGGTGCGACCCCAGGTCGCCGTGGACCCGCCCCGCCCTGTGAAGGGTCGCCAAAGCGTCGGCGATAGACACGGCCGTCGAGACCGCTACCGGAACTGAAAACGGTGCGAACTTGCGGATTCGCTCCGTGAGAAGCGCGCCGGGTGAGGCTTCAGAGATGAGGAACGGGCCGTTCTCGTCGTCATCCACTTCGATCAGCCGCTCGATCCCAGGATGTTTGGCCTCGTTCTGTTTGATGACGACGGCCTTGACCGCCTCGACGAACGGCGCCTCCTTATCGAACGGAGACTGGAACGTGCGGATGCAGACGTCTCGGTTCAGCACATGGTCGAGCGCTCGAAAGCTCCTGAAGATGGCGCCCTCGGAAAGGAGTTCCACCAGCTCGTAGCGCGCCCTGAGAGACTGCCCGATCACCGGCTATCTCCCTCGGCCCTGCGTCCCACGAACGCCAGGATCAGCGCCGAAACCAACAGCAGCGCCGCGAGCGCCATCATCCAGGGCTGATCGATCCAGCGCGAATAAGCGACGGCCTCTTCACGCCCCTTGAAAACCGCGACCTGGCTGGCGGCGTAAAGCCCGCCCAAGAGAGCCACGCAAAGCACGGAAACACCCAACCTGACACGATCTAGCACGAGGACAGCACCGACGAAACCACGTCCTTTGGAATCTGATTGACGAGTTTACACTCTCCCAACCGTGTGACAAGCGCCATGGCGAGACTCCCCTGCTCCGTCTTCTTGTCGCGAAGCATGGCCTCGATCAATGGTTCAGGGTCACGGAGGATTGGATGACGGGTTGGCAGGCCGCATCGCGCGAGCCGTTCCTCAATCGCCTCGCGCGCGCCGTTTTCGGCCACTCCCAGCGCCTCGCCGATTGCGGCCTCGGCCACCATGCCGATGGCCACCGCCTCGCCGTGCAAGAGGTCTGAGTAGCCCGTGGCGTGCTCCAGAGCGTGCCCGACGGTGTGCCCGAAGTTGAGGATAGCTCGCCGGCCGGATCGGTCCTCCTCGTCGACCTCGACGACTCTGCGCTTGTCGTCCACGCACCGCCTCACGATCTCCGCGAGGTTGGGCGAGTCTGGCGACGGCACGCCTCGATCGAGGACCTCCAGCAGGCCGGCATCCATGATGAACGCGGTCTTCCAAACCTCGGCGAGCCCGTTCACAAACTGCCTCTCAGGAAGCGTCGTCAGGAACTCCTGCGCGATGAACACCCCTTTCGGCGGCCAGAACGCGCCGGCAAGATTCTTGCCAGAAGGCAAGTCGATGCCGACCTTTCCGCCCACAGACGAGTCGACCTGCGCCAAAAGCGTCGTGGGGACCTGGATGAACGGCACGCCGCGCATGTAGGTGGCGGCGGCAAACCCTGCCAGATCGCCGATAACGCCGCCTCCAAGAGCGGCCACCTCAGACGCTCGGTCGGCGCCCGACCGGGCGAGCCAGTCCCAGAGGGTCTGAAGGGACTCAGCGCTCTTGGTGGGCTCCCCTGGGGGCAGCACGAGCACCTTTGAGAAGCCTTCAAGCAGGCTGCTCCAGGCATTTCGCACGTTCTCGTCGGTGATAACGAAAGCAGATTCTGAGAGGCCAGCAAGAGCCTGTTTAGCAGAGCAGAAATGGACCGAGTACCGGCCCCGGAAGTGCTTGATCTGAAGGTCCTGCATCAGGTTTGGCCCTCCATCGCCGTTAGGAGCGCGAAGGCCTCCTGCGCGGTCTCTTCGAGCGTTCTTTCACCGATTTCGAGGACCCCGTCAGCCCGCTCATAGAACTCCGATCGTTGGGTCACCAACGCCGCTAGCCTCGCCTCCCAATCCGCGACCTCAAGAAGCGGCCTGCGCCTCTTGCTCTGGGTCAAGCGCTCCTTAAGCGTGTCCACGTCGGTTCTGAGATAAAGGACGAGCCCAAGACGTCGCATCTCGATCCAGTTTTCTTCCCGCAGAACCACACCGCCGCCGGTGGCCAGCACGATCGGTTCGGGCTCCAGGGAGCGCAGCAGGCTCGTCTCATGCCCCCGAAACGCCTCCTCGCCATACACGCTGAAAATCTGGTGGACGGGCCTGCCGAACCGCAGTTGGAGGAGGGAGTCCAGATCCACGAATTTGCGGCCCGAGAGCTCTGCCAGTTGTCTGCCGACCGTGGATTTTCCTGCGCCCATCATCCCCACCAGAACCCACGCTCGGGCTTTGGAGTGGCAGGAGGAGATCGGCTCGTTGGAAGAAGGCTGCATGAGGGCTGGCTTCTGACGATTATGGCAAGAGCAAATAGGGAGCGGCGGCCCGGATTCCCGGGCCGCCGCTCTGCGCACTGTCGATTTTCTGATTTACAGCGGCCCGAGACCGCCGTTTCCGTCGTCTTTGATGACCGTCGGGGTCACAAAGATCAGGAGCTCGGAGTTGTTCCGATCTCGCGTTCGAGACCTGAACAGGGACCCAACCACGGGGAGGTCGCCCAATACAGGGAACTTCGCCGTCGAGCCGGTGTCCTGCTTGCGGACCATTCCGCCAAGAGCGATGGTCTCGCCGTCTTTGACGCGGGCAACGACCGAGATCTGCTGGAAGAGCTGGTCCGGGATTTCCGTTCCATCTGAGCTTCGTCGCAACTGGCCGAAGTCCTGTACGGGCACTTGGAGGAACACGGTAACCGTTCCATCATTGTTGATTCTGGGGGCCACCGAAAGACCCGTCTGAATCGTGACTGGGAACGGCTGCGGCGCAATGATTGTCTGCCCGTTTCCGTTTCCAACGACGGTGTTGACGAAGAACGTGGTCGAAATGCCCTGAATGATCGTCGCCGGCTGGTTGTTCAGCGTTCGAACGATCGGCGCTTGAACCACCTTGCCTTGCCCGTACTGGAGCAGCGTCCGCATACGCGTGACGATGTTTCCGGTCGAGTAGTTGACGTAGATCGGGTCGCCGGCTCGGGCAAACGCTCCGGGCCGTGCGCCGGCAAACAGCGAGCCGCGCTCATAGGACCAGTCGAATCCAAGCGAGTTGGCCACAGACGAGCTGGTGGTGATGAACTCCACCTTGATCGTGACCTGCTTCGGCGCTTCGTCGAACATGGTGATCAGGCGCTGCAGTTCTGCAATCGCTTCATCGGTTCCCTGAACGATGAGGCTGTTGTCGATCGGATCGTAGGTGATCTGATCGATACCCGTGGGAACAAACCCGGTTCCGCCTTGCAGGTTCAGGCCGCCGCCACCAAGGCCGCCACCACCGAGGCCGCCGCCGCCCAAGCCGCCCTGGCCCAGACCGCCGCCACCGAGACCACCGCCACCGAGGCCGCCACCACCAAGGCCGCCGCCACCAAGGCCGCCGCCGAGGCCGCCGCCGCCGCGCTGCGCGCCGCTCTCACCGGGGAGAAGGATGTTCGAGCCTCTCTCGGCGGTGGGCTCCAGCATCTTGCTGTTCACCGGCTGGAAGTTGCCAGACTGCGTCGCCGGGTTGGCAAAGTTGACGTTGGACAAGAAGCTGCTCATGGGCGTACCGGAGAACCTCATGAAGCTCATGAGGCCGGCAAGCTTGTCCCGAGCGTCGGGCACTTGGCCACCGTACATCTTGATCAGCACTTCCTGCGGATCGGCATGCAGAAGCTTGAATTTCTGGATGCTCTTGGGGCCGGCGCTCTTTGGCGGCGCCGTCGCTGTTCCCGCCTCAATCGGCGGGGCTGCTTTGGCACGGCCGATAACGTAGTACCCGCCTTCTTCGCGCCGGAACGTGGCTCCAGCCGACGTGCAAAGGGCTTTCAAGACGCTTTCCAGCGTCTGGCCCTTAAGATTGAGGGAAATGGGCTTGAACGGCTCTTCCGAGGGCTCGATCACGAATTGCAGGCCGGTTTTTTGGCCGAGCATCTGCACGGCCGTCGCCAGGTCGGCGTTATCGAGCCGCAGATCGAGTCGCTGTTCCTCAGGCAGCTGCGCAAAGGCCGTAGCCGTGGCGAAAATCGTCGCCACGGCCAAGGCTCCCCACTTATTCCAGACAGTACGCATATCCTATCTCCTTACCTTCCGTTGACCGGAAAAGACGCTGACAAAGTTCGCTTTCGCGAGGCGATTATCGGCCGCCGCCACCGCCGCCAAAGCCGCCGCCGCCGAAGCCGCCGCCGCCGAGGCCGCCGCCGCCGAAGCCGCCGCCGCCGAAGCCGCCGCCGCTACGGCCAAAGCCGCCGCTGCCACCAAAGCCGCCACCGCCGCCGAAGCCGCCCTGGCCGCCGCCGAAGCCACCGCCGAGGCCGCCGCTGCCAAAGCCGCCCTGGCCGCCGCCAAAGCCGCCCATGCCGCCGCCCATGCCGCCCATGCCGCCGCCCTGGCTACCGTTGAAGATGGTGCTCATCTCCGGCCAGATGCTGGTGCTGTTGGTACCGCTAAGCATGATCTGGATAAACAGCGGGTCCGCTGACCGAATCGGAATGCGCCGAATCGGCTTGCTGGACGTGGTGCTGCTGGGCTGGCCAGTCTGCGTGTCGGGCGTGGGAGGAGGTGGCTGCTCGCGCTTGATGATCGTGTAGATCGGCCCCTCTCGCCGGTACGTGGCATCCACTTGCTTCAAGACGTTTTGAAGAGCGGTCTCGAAGGGAACCTTCTTCAGGCTGCAGGTGACATAGCCTTGCACGGCCGGGTCGATGCTGTACGAAACGTCGCCGACTTGCTTGAACAGGATTTTGAGCGCTTCGCGCACATCAGCCTGCTCCAGTTCGAGCGACTCGATTTCCTTGTTCTGCACGTCGCCCTGGGCGAACGTCGGGGCCGCCATGGCCCAGACGCT
This sequence comes from Armatimonadota bacterium, assembly GCA_016223145.1. Classification (NCBI taxonomy): domain Bacteria; kingdom Bacillati; phylum Armatimonadota; species Armatimonadota bacterium. The sequence continues at coordinate 34,856 of JACRPN010000021.1, forward strand.
CAGCACGGCGCTGGCGGTCAGAACGGTTTTGACGAATCTGTTCATTGGTTGGTCCTCCGATTTCCTAGGAAGGGCGAATCGATCGCGGGTTTCTATAATTCTAACTTATCTTTCGGTGTTCGTGGCTCAAAATCTATCCTTCGGGGCCACCGGGGCCGCCTCGGCCGCCTGGCCCACCCCTCGCGCCCGGGCCCCCGCCGCCCAATCCCTGCCGCCCGCCGGGCTGATTCCCGCGTCCGCCAGGATTGTTAGCCGGGGCGTTCGCGCCAGGAGCGAGGCCGGATGGGGGAGACTCGAGCCGAACGTTGATTTCCTTCGGCAAGCGATTCCCGGGGCGCCGCAAAATGGCCTGCTCCGGGTTTGTCGAAATGGAAACAACAGTCCAGTCGCTGTTCGGGATCTTCATCCCAGGCCGGACGATGTAGCTCTTGCCGTCCTCCATGATGAGAATGGCGGCCACCGTCTCGCCGACCAGAATTCCAGCGAGGCGACGGTACGGCTGAGGCTCGATGGTCATTTCCTCGATGACCTCTTCCTTCGGCTCGTACATCATTCCGAACCCGCGTCCTTGCTGAGCAAACAGGTTCTCGGCGGACTGGCTGTTTTCGAATGCCATTTCCACCGGGAACAGCGCGTACGGGTCGGACCGATGCGAAAACGATCGCAATGCCACGAGGTTCTTCATGGCGTCGGGGTCATCCTTGCGCTGTACGGGCACACCTGGAACGTCGCCGACTTCCATCGGCGGTGCAGGCTTGGCTTCAGCCGTGGGCGCCGTCGGCATGGGCTCGCGGGCGCAACCCGAAGCCGCCATAACAGCGATCATAGCCATGAGCGAAAGACCCCACGGGCCGAGCTTGAGTTGAATGGAAAGAGACTTTTTCATGTCCAATTCGCCTTGCCTGAGCCTGTTCGGCTTACGCTCCACCCTCCGGGACGTTCGGGAAGAACTTCGACCCGCGGATAAAGCCCACGATCGAAACGTTGTAAGTCGCCGTAAACACGGGCGTCGTTCCCGTTAGCTGAAGACCGTCGGTTACGGCCAGATAGTTCGGCATCATCGACCACGCACGGACGTGGTTCATGATCTGCTTGTAGGTTCCGCGCACCTGCACCGCGCCAAAATCGAACATCACGACCGGATAGGCCAGGGGCGGGAAGTTGAAGTAGCCCGCCAAGATGCCGTTCGGGGAGTCCGGCGGCATTTCGACAGCCGGGCCATTGATGACCTCGACGCCTCCCGCCTTCATCTGCGCGTTCACGGCCGACTGGAGCTTGTTGCGGAACGCCCGGACGTCGATGGCGAGGTGCCAGCCGTCCTTGGACAGATCGATGACGCTGGCAGGCGGGGTCTTGCGGTCCGTGATCTGCTTCCAATCGTCGATCTTCTGCTGCCTCATTTCAAGGGCTTTCTTCACCCTTTTTTGCGCAGCGCCAAGTTGATTGGCGGCCCTTTCGAGCTTTTCGGCGTTGGCGTTGAGAGCTTCGGTCTCCGCCTGGTTCGGCGCAATCTGCAGGAAGAACCCGGAGGCCAGCGCCGCAATGGCGATGGCAAGACCGATCGAGATGATGGCTATGGGGCTAAGTTTGCTCATGTTCGATAGGCCTCCTGATTACTCCTCGCCCTCTCCGCCCTTGGCGGCATTGCGGCCGCCAGGGTTAGGCGGGCCACCCGTGGGCCTGCCACCTGCAGCGGGAGGTGCGCCAGGCGCGGGGATTCCTCCGGGAGCCGTGCCGCCGCCACCGCCGGAACCGCCGCCTCCGCTTGCGGACGCTGCCAGCGTGGCTCGAGGATCGGGCGTCTGGATATGGCGGTTCGATAGAACCACGCTCACCGTGATGTCTTGCCAACCCGGCATGGACTGGCGCAGCCCGGGCGTTCCGGAGCCAAAACCGCCGACGCCGAGATAACCCTGAGGCGCGGCGCGTGCGGCGAAATACTCAATCTGATCGGCCGGGTCTTCGGGAACGTTCGTATCGCCCACCTTGATCGGGGTCCCCCTCTGGTCCGCTTCCGAAAGCGGCGGGACGTACATATCCGAAACCTGGTAGCCGTTGCGCGAAACGGTCATGGCGCCTGGAATTCGGAGCAGCGCCAGCATCAGATCGGCGTAATCCTCGTAAGTTCGGATGACGCCCGCCATAGTCACGACGCAGTTATCGGCATCAACCGGCGTCGCGGAGATGCTGTTCAGCCGGAAAAAGCCCGGCACGTAGCGCTCAACCTCGGCATAGAGGTCGGCATACGTGTTGTTGTGGTCCATCATTGCGTGAGCGAGATCGGCGTTCACGATGATGCCGCGCGCACTCGCCATGATCAGGTCAGCCTGCTTCGCGACCGCAGCCGCGTTCGCGGCCCTCGGCTGAAGCTCTTCGACCTTGGCCCTGGCGTCCGCATGAGCCTGCTTGGACTGCTGAATCATGAAGTAGGTCGCGCCGACAGCCGCCAGAGCGATGATCGCCGAGACGAACCACGCCGCCTTTGCCGATTTCTCCTTCGAGACGTAAGTTGGGAGAAGGTTTAACTTCATTCTCAGTTCCTAATCGTAAAACACGTACAAGCCGTTGCCAACCGCCACGGCAAATTCCTGCCGGTGGTTCTCGATGAGATCCGCCGGACTCTTCTTGGCGTTAACTTGAATACGCTTCAACGGATCGAAGAGGTCACAGGGAAGGTCGGTCGCTTTCGCAAGAAAGGCGTCGAGACCCTTCTGCTGAGCGCCGCCGCCGCAGATCGCGATCCGGTCGACGCTGGCCCCCCGGCTCTTATAGTAGTCGATTGAACGCCGGACTTCAGAAACGAACTCGTTGAGCACCTCTTCCATCGCCGCAGCAGCTCCGCCGGCGGACGCCGGCGCGATCGCCGTGGCATCGGGCGCCGCAGCGTCTGCGGGCGGCGCATCCGCCTCATCGGAGAACGGGTTGTAGGGCTGAAACTGCTGGGTTCCGGCGGCTCCGGCGGGCTGAAGGCTGCCCACGTCCGCGCCGGCTTTCGATTGCTCGGCGTCGCTCGTGGGAATGCTCATCTTGTCCGCAACGGCCTTGGTGAACATCTCGCCGCCGATCGGCACCTGGCGCGGCATCAGAAGCTTGCCGTCCTTGTAAATGTTGATCGAGGTCGTCTTGTGGCCGATATCCACGAGGCAGACCGTCTGGCCCTTCCAATCCTCGCCATAGCTGGCGTCGATCGAGCGCGCGAGGCCAAGGGGCTCCACGTCGATCGCCGCAAGCTGGCGCCCGGCCTTCTTGACGCAGGCCATGAGCCCGTCGATCGCGGACTGTGGGCTGATCGCCATCACCACGTCCATATTCGCGGAATTGGGGTCCTCGTCGGTTAGGGGCCTAAAATCGCTGACCACCGTGCTCTCGGAGAACGGGATGTTGCGGTTGATTTCCCACTGCATGTGCTCCTTGAGCTCTGCAGGGCTCATGCGGGGCACTTCGAGCGTGCGCACGAGCACCGAAGCCTGGCCTGCGATGCTGACCACGGCCTGGGCCACGCTGGATCCGGCCTGCTGAAGCGCCTGTTTGAGCGCGCCGGCAACGGCATCTCCATTGTAAATGCCGGTATGGTCGACAGCACCCTCAGGCGTATCCGCCATTCCAAGCGCCGTGACCACGACCTCTTTTCCCTGACTCTTCAATTCGGCGACCTTGATCGACCGACTTCCGATGTCAATTCCCACTACACTATTGAGCTTTTTAGCCATGTGTCTTGATCCCGGCTCCCAAGGCTAAGCAAAGCTATCTTACTTCCCTCGCGTGAACCAAGTCAACGCGCAAAGACCCTCCGCCTCGCCTTCAAAGACGTTCCATCCCCCTGCTTCTGTTCGTATTCAAACGAAAAACGGGGCAGATCGTCTGCTTCTGCCCCAGTTTACGTCTTTTCCGAACTCGATTACTGCTTTCCGACCGGCGTTGGCGTGAACCTCGGCGCAATTGTCTGGAAGAAGATGTCCGGTGTTCCCGTTCGCGTGCTCATCCAGAACAGCCAGATAAGCCCTGGCCGTCGCTGCGCGGCGTTCCCGAAGTCGAACGGATCGGGGAACGCGAAGAGCTGCGACTCGGTGAACGCCTGGTCCATTGGAACCGGCGCCTCATCCCTTTCGGGAACCAGCGCGACCTGGACATTGGTCAGCACGATTCCTGGGATGGCAGCTCCCGTCGCCTCATCCACACCCGTGTAGGTGATCGTGACCGTTCGGTTCTCATCCAGGTCCTGGAAATAGGCCCGGCCCCGGCCCGGATCGATTTGGTAGTACGAGGTGGCGCCCGTCACGTTGAACGACGTAATCGCGCCGTTCGCCTGAGTGTGCACCGGCACCGGGAGTTGGACTCCGAGCCGGAACGTGCGCATATAGGGGCGGCTGGTCTGGCCCGCTCCTGCCGCCGCTCGGCCATACGTGAAGACCATGCGCGCGCTTCGGACGGGGTCGTTCGGAATCGGGCCGCCGTTCGGCACCAGAGGCTGGTTGTTCGAACGCGCCCAATAGCTGAACTCGCCGATCATGCGGTTGTCGAAGATCACCGTTGGAGTCGAGTATCCGGCGCCCGCACTGCCGCTCGCCAATAGGAGGCGCGGCGTGTAGCGCAGGAGCAGGCTCGCGTTTCGCGGCGGCAGCGTTCCCGCCAGCCGCACCGTGCCCATGTTCGGGTCCAGGTAGGCCTTTCCGCCAAGCTTGGTGTCGAACGTGACAAGCCCGGTCGTGCGGTCGATGACCCGAGTGTTGGCCACTTCGAGGTTGGTCCTCACGCCGTTCAGGATCATGTCGAGCTGGATCGTGGCGTTCAGGTTCCATTGCAGGCCGGTCGAACGGTAGTTCCCAGCCTCGCCATCGGCGACCATCCGGTCGTCCACCATTTCAGGCAGATAGATGAACTGCGCCTGGCCGCCCTGGCCCTGCGGTCCGCCGTAGGTTCCACCCGCGCGCACCCTGCCATGAAAAACCTCTGGATTCGGCCTGCCGCGAAGCTTGCCGGTGAAACCGAGTTCGAACATCGGCGCCCCGTTCGGAAGCCCGGGAACCGAGGCGCCCGCATAGGTCCTGGCGTAGGCGCTGGGCCCGGAAACATACTCGAAGCCCGTGCCGACCGCCAGCTTCAGTAGCTGGCCCGTGTTGTAGGCGGTCGTGCCGTTGTCGTGGAATGCCTGGGCATAGATCTGGGTCTGTCCGCCGCCGCCCGCCGCGAAGAACAGCGTGCCGTCGGCATCGCTCGTCTTGACGATCGCGGGACGACCCTTGACGCCGCCCTCCACGCTGGGCAGCGGGCTGATGTTGCCCATGCTGATGGCCCCATCGGCCGCCGTCGTGAACGACGCCACAAACGGAAGCGACATGCTGCGTCGGCCGCTGCCGCTTTGTATCTGGGCCTCGCCGAGGAACGCGATGTGCTGGGTGCCAAACTCAGCACCGGTATAGGGGTTGAACGCCCCGAGCAGCGGCAAGGCGGGAGCACCGAATTTGTCGGTGCCGGCAATAATCGTCTCGCCGCCGGAGAGACCGAAGAGCGCTGTCGAGGGAACGGTCGGGAACGGTCCCACTTCCTGCCGGAAGAAGGTGCCGCCGGCGCCGGGAAGCCAGGCATTCAGGTCCGGCAAGAAGCTTGACCCGAGGCCGGTTTCAGGCCGCGTTCCCGTCATGGAGCCGATGTAGAGCCGCCACCCGTCGTTCAGGCTCTCGGTGAGGGGCTCCGGCGCGTTGAACGCCGACGAGTTCGACATGTACGCTACCAGGAGGTTGCCGAAGCGGTCTCGCATGGCGGCAGGCTGCATGTTCTGGTGCAGGAACTTCTCGGTGCCGTTCGAGAGATTCTGCATCATGGGCGCCGTGTACTTCGTGTAGGCGTTCGTGATTCGGGACTCGCGCGCGCTGAACCTGAGGGTGAATCCAGGATCGGACTGCGCCTCGGTGGGGTTCCACGTACCGTTCGCGAGCAACGAATATGCGAGCGTCTCGTTGTCGTCCACGTCCTCGATCACGCGCATCTGTGAGAGGTAGGACCCGACGGGCATACCGATCGGTACGGAGACCGAGACGCGCGGCGGGTTCGGCAGAACGCCTGCCGGGCCGCTTGTCGGCATCAGGTACGACTCCGCGAACTGGTTCAGGTTCTCGTTGACCCTGCGCCTGGGGTTCACGAGGAGCTCGTTCGCCGAAGAGTCGCCGACCCTAGGCTTCTGCAGGATCACGCTGTTGCTGCCCGAATGCACCGGAGCGAACCGCTTGTCGATGTCCGACCAGAGGTTGAGCTGCGTGTCCAGCCAGCTTCGCTCGTGCCCTGCGGGGGCAAAGAGGCCCCAGGGCCGGACGGTGCCAGACGTGGGGTCGAAGAAGCCCTTGGCGAGCCTGAGGTTCAGGAGGTTCACGTTTCCGTCGTTGAACACGCGGAACGTCTGGAAAATGTCGGTGTACGGGGCAACGTTGGGTCCATAGCCCGTATTGGTGGACAGCCATGGCCAGGGGTTGGTCGAATCCGCCCTAAAGCCGGTACCCGAGCCCAGCGAGCCGAGGTCCAAGGTTGGGGTCCCCACGTAGAACTTCTCATCCACGGCCACGCTCGCGGCGGCCACAAACGTGCGGAACGCCTCGCGTCGGTTGCCCACATTGCCGAATCGGCCGTCGCCGTTCGAGTCGACATAGACCGTGATCGTTCCGGCATAGCCTCCCGGAACGCCGGCGAGATTGGCCGGATCGGAGTCCAGAATCGTCGAGAGGTTGGCCGGCTGGTACCTGGGAACGTTGATGTCGATGTCCAGCGGTGTTCGGACCAGCGTCCGGTTGGTCACCGAGAAAGCGCCGACCGAGGTGGGCGGGATGAGCGCCACCCCGTAGTTCGCGGGGTCCTCCGCGTTGCCAAACCGGTCCTTGATGAAGTCCACCCGCTCCTGCTTGAGATCGGGGAAATCCAAGCTGGTGTTGGGGAACCGTGTCGGGCGGTCCTCGAAGTTGGGATAAGCCAGCGGATCGAGCGGCTTCCAGATGGACCCTGCGCCACCGCGCCAGGTCAGGTCAGCCCTGCCTATGCGCACGTTGTCCACGCCCCGCTCGGGCCCGCGAATCTGGCGCATCATGCTGCGGTCGAAAACCGCCATTTGGCGCGTGGCCTTCTGATTATGGTGCACGACGCCGGCGGAGGCCGTGATGCGGTCCTCGCGCTTGGTGCTCGAAAGGATGTCGCGCGAGCCGTTCATCACCGCTTCCGAGTGGTTCGGCTGGATCGTGTAGCCCAGAGAATGGTTCGGCAGCGGGTTACCACTAGCATCGAACTGCGTGGCAACGGCGATCGGGTTGGCTACCTGGAAGACCTTGTTGACGAGGGCCGGGTTCAGCACCACGTTCTGCAGCGGATCGCCCGCGCCGAACTGAGCCGAAAGGATCGCGTTCGTGTTGGCGTTGCCCGGCGCAATCGCCGTGCTGCCGGAGCCCTGAACCGTGAACGAGATGATCGCGTAGCCGTCCAGGGTAGCGCCGGTGATCCCGGAGACGGGAGACGTTCCCGAAAACCGCTTCGCGGTCGACGTGATGTTGCGCACGGACGCGCCTTCGACGTTGAATCGAAACTCCGCCTGAGGGGCCGTGTAGGGCGGCTCGGGCAAGCCCGACGGGTTGTATGGGAAGTTGTACACCATCAGGTAGATGGTCTCGCCCCATTCATAGGCGGGGTTGACCGTCGTCACCTGGGCCGAAGTGTTGTTCGCTTGGGCGTGGGTCATGTGCCCCGAAGCGCCCGTCGGCAAGCGGAGCTTCTGATAGGTGTCCGGCTTGATGAACACCAGCTTGGCTTCGCGGAACGGGATGCCCAGCGGGTCGTTCTCGACAATCTCGAACGTTCCTGGCGGGTCTCCAGGCGAAATGTGCCCGGAGGTGCTGTTGTTGAGGCCGTACATGTAGCCGTTGGGGTCGGTGATGTACATCCAATTTCGGCCAACGGCCACCGAAGTCTTGAGGTCTGTTGCCCGCGTATCGAAGCCCCAGGCGCGGCGGCGGGTGCCGCCCAGGCTGTTCGTCTTCGACCATTCGGCAAACAGGGCCGAGATGCGCCCGTCGTTGGTGGGCACGATCACGCACGGCTGCGGGGAGGAGTAGAGGGCGCCTGAATTGTTGTAGACCGTCAATGGCGAATAGGTCAAGTTGCCGGCGACCGCAGAGCCAAGCTCGTTGGTTGCCCAGAGAATCAAGCCGGACGCCGCATCAAAGGCCGTGATGTAGCCGTTATCGTTCGCCGCCACGACGGTGTTCGGCATGCCCGTCATCAGGGTCGAAGCGATGGTCACCGGACCGCTGGCGAAGTTCTCGGCATTCGCGCGGTTCCATTGTGCCGCGCCGCCGGAGTACTGCCAGACCAGTGCGCCCGTATCCTGATTCAGGCACACGAAGTGGCCAAGATTGTCCGAGCCGACGTTGCTGCCAAAGTACACCCTCCCAAACTCAACGGCCGGAGTGGACTGGATGGCGCCGAGCGGCTGGGTGGTCAAGCTGGGGTAGTTCCAACGGACGCTCGTGGTCTTCGTCGCCGGTGTGCCGAGCGCGTTCAACGCATAGAGCCGACCCTCCGAGGTCGGAACGAACACCGTGGGGCCGGAGGCGATGGTGGCAAACGCCAGAGAGCCCTTGATCGGTCCCAGGGTGCTGGTTCGCCGGGAAGAGGGATAGTCGTTCGGGTAGGTCCACCTGCGAACGGCGGTGCCGGGATAGCTCTTGGCGTCGTCCATATCCCCGCGCCCAGCCATCTCGATGCAGTAAACGCGGCCGTTCGTGGAGCCCACATAGAGGTAGTCCACGCCGCTGATCCGCTGGATCATCGCGGAGGTCATGTCGAAGCCGATTGGCATTTCCGCGATCGGACCGACGCCATCGACCCCGCTGACATGGTTCGGGTCCGTCCAGCCGGATTCGTTCGGCCGGGGAGTGCTGGGATAGGTCCAATAAACCTTGGTCGTGCCGTCAGCATTGCCCAGCGAGTCCAGGCAGTAGATCCTGCCGTCCTCGGCGCAGACGATGGTCACTTCTCTTTCCACCGGCGCGCCTGCGGGTGTGAGCTTGACAAACGCCTTGGCCTGGACAGGAGTCGAGTGGATCGCGGTGCTTCCTGCGCCGACGAACCGGACCGCATCGGCATACGCCAGCAGGCCCGCATCGGCAGGAAGCGCGCTGAAATTCGTCATCTTGACGCGAAGCGGATCGGCCTTGGTGTGATCGAACCGGCGCGACCCAAGGCGCACCCAACCGCCTCCCGCATTGGCATCCAGGGTCAGGTTGGTAACCGAAGCCCCCTCCTCGACGTCCACCCGCTGCTGCTGTGCAAAGACCGTGGGGCCGGAGCTTCCCTGAAGGTGGACCCAGACTTCGTAGCTACCGTCTTCCAGCGTCGGCTCAAACGAGACGTTCGACATGAGCACCGTGCTGTTGGTGGTGGGCTGGGAAAGGTAGTTGGTTCCGATGAACCCACTCGGAGTGGTTTGAGGCGTCCATCCTGGCCCAGGGACCGCCGACAGGTTGTCGACGTTCACCGTGAGTTCGGGCGAGACCTGGTTCGGCCGGAACACCCATCGGTCGTTGTTTGCAACGTCAAGCAAGCCGTTGTTCGAATCGTGGAACCTCGAATGGACCTCTCCAACCTCGACGACCTTCGGCTTGCCGTCCACGTAGGCCAATTCGTGCCTCGTAATGGCGTCCACCGTGTTGATGATCGTGGGCAGCGAGGAGATCAGGTTCACGATCGGCGAGGCGACGTAGGTTCCGTATTCCGGAACCGCCATCACCGCGTCGCCGTAAACGAGCGTGCCGGGGCTATCCGTATAGCGGCCGCTGCTGTCCATCGGAACGGTGTTGTGGAGCCGGATCCTGATGGGGGTCGAGCCATCGTAATCGAAAAGCTGCCGCGTGGGCCTGCCGCCGCCGCCCAAACGCACCCAACTCGTGCCGGCTTGGAAGGTGTCGACGACGTCGATCCACCGTTTGCTTCCGCCCGTGCCGTACAGAATCTCATACACGAAGAAGCGCTGAGGATAGAGTGGATTCCCAAGCTCCAGCGTGGGGCCGATCGGGAGCCACGCATAAAGGGCCACGTTGCGCTGAACGGCGCCCGGCGGCGAAATCGACCACTCGACATAGGACGTCGATCCCTGGGTGGGGTCGTCCTGATCCGAGCTCAAGACCGTCTTTGCGTAGCGGTAAGGAAAAACGACCGATGGGTCGGCGTTGGGGTCTGAAATGTAGGCGTTGAAAGCCTCATCCGCGACGGTGAGCGGCTGGCTCCAGGCTCCCGAAAACGTGACGCCGGCGTCCGGATTGTCGAGGACCCTGGTCCCGCCGATATTGTCCGCCAAGTTCGGGCGCCACCACCTGAGATTCGCCAAGCCGGGCCCGCTGGCGTTCGCCGTGGCGTTCTTGCCGGTTCGCGCGTTGTCGCCTTTCAACGTGGGAAAGTCCTGGCCCATGCACGGCGCAGAAGCGAGAGCCGCGCTGATGGCCAACGCCAGGCTGATCCAAATCTTGTTGCCGTTCCGCATGTAATTCACCACTTTCTCCATCAACGCCTGTCGGCAAAGACCGGCACGACGATTCCTCTCGCGCCCGTCACTGGCGGCAACTGGAAGAGAACGCTGAACCAGTTGAAGCCAAGGTTAATCTTCGAGAAGCTGAATCCGGAAATCGTGTTGTCGTTCGTCGTGTCCACGCTTCCGTCCACTTCGAGCACCTCGCCAAAGAAGTCGGCGCCCGTCAAAGTCTTCGAGCTGTAGCCATTCACGACCAGCACGGTGCCGGAATCCAGGCGACGGGCATAGGTCGGCATGAACCCTGGCGCGTTCGAGGCAAGCGGCAGACCGGTTCCGATACCTCGCCGCATGACCACGTAAGCGCCCTTGGGCAGCATCCACCGGACGGTCCACCCCAGGGGCCCTTCGACCACTTCATAGACGCCGTCGTTATCGGTGAACATGATCGCGACCCGCACGCCGCCGTCCGTGATCAGGCGCATGGACACCGACCTGACGCTGTTCAGCTTCTTGTAGTGTCCGGGCACGGCTGCGCCGGACCAGGAGCCCGCACCGGAGTTCCAGTAAACGTTTGCCGGCACGTCCGGCACGTAGACCTGGTCCACAACCGCCTCGATGCCGGCGCTATCGTTAAAGACCACGATGCCGCCGCCTTCGCGCGAGTTCGAGGTCGAGATCGTGGAGGGGCTGTCCAGACCCAGCGCCGTCCTCGAGGGCAGAGACCCGCCGATGGACGCCGCGTAGTGCCTGCTGGGCGTGCCGGGGCCGGCGGAGTAGTACAGCGTCGAGACGCCCGTGTATTCAAAGTTTTTGCTGCTGAAGTTCGCCGGCGAGTGCCAGTTGAGCACGCCCACCGCCGGATTGCCCGCGCCATCGGTGACGATGTTGCCAACGCGCTTGGTGATCGGATCGGCCGCATACCGGTCCACGATCTCGATCAGCCTGCGGTTGCCGCCGTCGGCGATCAGGAAGTGAACCCAATATTCCAGCGGCTGCGGGTTGCTGAACTGCGTCGGATTCGCGACGTAAGTGGTGTACGCGACGACGTCCCGCGGCAAATGGAGCAGCAAGCTCTCGTTGGCGACATACCCCTCGGGCCGGAATCCCGTGTGGGAAGCGGCGGGCACGTCGGGATCAAGCTGGAACCCATAGATCGAGCGGAGCTCGCGGCCGTTCAGGTCCATCTGGACCACCTTGTCGCCGCCGGTATCCACCACCAGCATCTCGCGCGAGTTCAGAGAGTACGCGCGTGTGGGCCGAACCAACGGCTTGTGGCTCCCGGCGGAGCCGCTGTCGCCGATCGTTCCTGTGCTCGACGAGCTGTCGGAGCTCCAGATCGGGTTGCCCGAAGCGTCGAACCGAGCCAAGCGATTCTCGTCGGCGACCATGAAATCGGACCGCGCGAAGCCGAAAAGGCCGGTCTTGCTCCACGAAGCCAGCACCCCGTCTCCGGCGACGACCCCATAGTTCGTGGTCGAGCCGGGCAGCTTGGTCTGAAGCAGCCTCTGATACCACTCCTCAAACTTGGTCACTCCGCGCGACTGGGGCCAGCGGATGTCCGGATTCGGGGCGATCGATCCCGGCCCCGGGTTGTCCACGTCCACCAACCAAAGCTGCTTGAGCCACGGCCGGATGGGGTTTGAATGAAGGAACGAGTCGCTGGGGCTGATCACCGCATCCATGCCCACCAGCAGGCCGCTCGGCTGCCAGGAGGCAAACGGCTTTCCGGCAAGGATGTCGGGCAAGAGGCTGGTGCCGCTGAAGAACAGGGTGTTGCCAGTGACCGTCAGCGGGGCGCGCCCGTTGTAGCCGTAGAACACGCTATACCACTGCAGGGTGTTCCACTTGGAAGCGGTGCGGTCGGGCTCCACATAGAGGTCCGGCTGCCCCCCGCGCCGGATGAGCACCGGCAGACTGCGGCTCATCGAGTTCTGAATGAGCCCACGCTGATTGGGCGAGAGGTTCGCGATGCGGATGCGGCCCTTGCCGTTTGCCTGGTTCGCCTCGTAGCTGTACTGCCCCGGCTGCAACACGCTGAAGACCTTCGGCTTGTAGCGGTCCGGGCTGCGCGCCATGTCCTGCTGGACCACGGTGAAGGAACCCGCGATCTCAGGAACGATGAGTTCGGGCGCCGGGGGATCGGCTTGGAAGCACATCACGACCATGCAGTCGACGAGGTTCGCCTTCAGGCCCCAAGCGGTCACATAGACGTTGTTGCCCACCACGACGGGCGCGCTTCTGAACCGGAGCCGCGTGAACGCCCCACCCAGGAATGGCGGTGCAAAGGTCTGCACCTCGTCCGTGTCCAATAGGGTCTCGGCGATGTTGACGGGGGTGGACTGGTTCGGCGAGATCGTGTGGGCAGGGTAGAGGTCGTACCGGTCCAGCATCACGAAGTTGCCGCGGCCCGTTTCCCTGAACGCGAAATACGTCCCGCCGTCCGGCCCGAGGAGCGGATCGAAGCCGTCGTTCGGCGGGGCGGTTGTCAGGTACAAGGTTCCCGTCGGCGACATCGCCAGGTGCTGAAGAACCATCCGTTCCGACGTACCGTCGCCGGGCAAATAGAGGTTCCCACGCACGATCTGGTTCTGGATGTTGTTCTGGCCCGTGCCCCAATCAATGGTGTAGTCCAGCCGAAGCGAGACCGAAGGCGGGAGCGTCTGCCCCGACTCCATGGTGAAGGTCAGGACACCATTGGATTCGCTGACGCCGCTTTTGAAATAGGTGTCGAGCTGCGCCACGTTCCACGCCGCGCCATTCGCGTCGATGACCGAAAGCTTGATGCCCAGCGGATCGGGGCCGGCCGTGGTCTTGTGGATGCGCAGGCCTTGGAGGCTCGCGCGGGTGATCACGGTGAGCTGGTCGCCGGCCTGGCTCCAGGTGGTGGGCTTTTCGCCCCGTGCGCCGAACCAAATGCTCGTGATGCCCGGCGTGGACTGCGGCCCGCCGCTCGTCGAGGCTCGGGTGGGGATATACACGACGCGATCGGTGCCCCCCGAGCCATCTTGGATCGGAACGTCGCCCACCGTCGGGCTCGAAGAGGGCTGGCGAATCTGGTTGACACCGTTGCCGCCTACCGCCCAAGGCGTGCCGGACGTTTCGAGAATGCTTCCGTCGGAAGCATCGGCGACCCATACGCGGCCAACCGCCGAAGCGAAGCCCGCCGTGGCGTCATCGGCGACGAAATAGAGTCCCTCGGAATAGGTCGGCGCGTAGGGTCCTCGGCCGGGCCCGCTGGGCGAGGAGTAACCCGTTGGAACCGGTGTCGTCCATACGGGGCTGACCGCCGCCGAAGGGGTCGCATAGACGTTGAACACGACGAGGTTTCCGCTGCCGTCCACGACCGCGATCTGGTTCGGCACCGAACTGTTGGGCACCTCCGCGCAAGTCGGAGGCGAAATCGGCGTGGTGAGCGACGCGCTACGCCATACCAGGTCGTAGCTCTTGCCGAAGGCGTAGTCCAAAATGCCGTCGTCGGGGTTGCCATCGTAGTCGAGGTCCCGCTCGGGGTTCACATCATAGACCTCGATGTGGTTCCCCACGGTGATCGCCACCAGGCCCTTGAAGATGGCGGGCGGAACGTAGGCGTCGCCCGGATCAAACTGCGAGGGGTAGACCGCTGAAAACCGGCTGAGGAGCGGCGCGCCGACGTCGATCGCGCTGCCATTGGTCTTGCGCGTGCCGCCGCCGAACTGCGGGTGGCCCGAGGTCAGGCTCACCATGTTCACGATGAGCTTGGCGGCCGCATCGGCGCGCGCATCGGGGACATAGGGTTCAGCAGTGGAAATCCGGTTGGGCTCATAGTCGTTGCCCACGTCCTGCCCGTTCACCAGTCTGCGGGTCCGGTTCAGCGTGTCGGCCAAGCCACGCGTCGTGACCACCATAAAGCCGTCGCCAATCCTGCCCACCGAAACGAAGGGGCCAAGCTGGTCCGCGGCGACCGGATAGAAGCGGCCATACTCGCCCGCCGCCGTGTCGGTCGGCTGCTGGATCTCCTGAATGTCCGCATGGGCAACGGCGGCCAGGTCCACAGCGCGTACGCCGATGGTCGACTGGCTCTGCATGGCCAAAAGGTTGTTGGACGTAATGGTCGACGGGTAGGTCATCAACGGATGGAGCCAGTCGGCGTCCAATCCGGCGCCGATCGAGGTGCTCGCCACCGTGAAAGGCAGCGGGAAGCCGTTGACCAAATCAAGCTGGGGCGCGCCGGAATAGGCGATGTCGATCCAGAGCACACCTCCGGACTCCACAAACTTTCGAAGTCGGCCCCGCTCGTCGGGGTTGATGTTCACGAAGCCCTGGACGCTGACCAGCAAGACGTCGAACTGGGAAAGCTGCTCGTTGGTGGCTGTGGCAAGCCGAAGCTCCCAATAGGCGCCGTTGCTCTTGGTGATTCGCTCACCAATCGCGGGCCCAAAAGCGCTGCCGCCATAAAACGTGTCGAGAAGAGACCATCGCGAGGCGATCGTTGCGGTCACCGAGCCTGGCGCAAGGGGGTTCGTGAAGTTCCAACCGGAGGGCTTCACGGCCTTGTTTCGGTCCAGGTTGTGCCAAACGTAGGGGTCGTAGTTCGCCTGGGTACCGGCAACCTGCTGGCTGTCGAGCAAGAGAACTCCGGCTCGGATGTCGATGGCCTTTTGGGCATAGTTGACCTGGCCCATGGCGGCGGGAGCCAGCAGACCGGCCAATCCCACAAGCATCGCAGCGCATCGCCGAATCATCGAAGAACCTCCCCGAAATACGAAAGGACCGGGCTCACCGGCAGGGCCGGCATGGGCGCCAGCGGACGCCCGTAAGAGTCCCGCCGAATGTAATCGCCGCCGAAGCCGAACGCGGACGCGGTACCCAACGCCGGATCGTACGAGACGATCAGATTCGGCACGTAGTTCGCGCCCGAACTCACGTCGAACAGCGGGTGGTTGTGCAGGGTCGGGATGTAGATCGGCTTATCGCTCGCGATATCGTACATATAGCCCGTCTGCTTGGGTATCCAGCCCCACTTGCGCAGCCACTCGCCCTGATAGCTCATTGGAAGCGGGATGTTCTGGCTGATGGAACCGAAGATGCCGATCTTCACGTCGAGCGGCTCCTGGTGGAACGGCATTTCCGGTCCCGACCCATAGTTCTCGCGCCGCTCCTGGATGGCCCGGGCAACCGCTTGCGCGTGGGTCATCCCAAGGCCCTGGAACGCCGTAACCCGAAGTTCGAAGGCCTCGCGCGTGTCGTTTGGGTTCGGGTTGAACCAGTTGCCTGGAATCACCACGAACGAACCCTGTTCAGCGAACATCGAGGCTTCGATCCGCACATCGAACGGCAGAACCACCGCGCGCGCCAAGAGATAGTCGTTCGTCGCTCCGGCCCCGAGCTGGTTGTGGCGCATGAGGATATCGCTCATGTCGCCGACCAAACCCATGTAATCTCCGTAGCTGCCGGCGGCGTTCGCGCGGAGCACCGTCCCGTTGGCCTGGGTGCTGAGCGTGGCCGGGTCAAAGAGCGTGAACCCGGTCGTTTCGAACTTGGGATACCGCTGCCAGGTTTCGCTGCCCAGGCCGTAGATCGCGCCATAGGGCTGCGGCTGGAAGTAGGGCGCCGCCGCGTTCGGGGCGACCATCTCGAAGAAGTAGTCCGGGTTCGCCAGGCCGTAATTGACCTGCATCGACATGAAGGACCAGGGAGCGGCGCCGTCATCGGTCGCATGGCTCAAAACGACCATCGACTTCCGGAAGCTGTTCGTCGCGTTGGCGTCGCGATAGCCTTCGGCCATGCTCTCCCAGCTGTTGGGCAGCGACGGCCCGCTTCCGCTCGCCGTGTTCCAGAGCAGTTCGAAGCGCCAGTCGAACGAGCCGCCGTGGCGAATGCGAAGGGGGTTCCAAGCCACCGGATTGGCCTCTTCGGAGACCTCCTCCAGCGACTGGCCGAAGATCGGCCCAAAGAACATCGTGGGGTTGATGGCCACGTAATCCTTGGCCATCAGCATCAGCATCGAGCGGCTGGGCCGGTTGAGCCTTGTGGCCGCCGGAGGGCCGCTCGGATCGGTGACCAGGTTGCGCAGAACGCCCTTGGTGATGCTGCCTTCGACGTAGATGGTCGCGTTCGACACAACGGTCATCTGAACGTCGGTCGGGATGATCCCGCGAATGCGGACGTTGCCCTCGAAGTACAGCACCCCGTTGAACGGCCGTCCCGCGGCGAAGTTGGGAGTGGCTGAACCGATGTTCGCGCCAGGCGTAAAGCTGTTGATGATGTAGGGAACGCCGTTGACCGTTCCGACCCTAAAGCGAATGGACGAGGTTCCGGTGTCCGCGCCGTCGGGGGTTCGCCAGGTCCGCTCGGGACCCGTGGCCCGCCCGTCGCGGATGATGTTGAATCCGTCGGCATCCATCAGCACATAGGCGCCGCGAGGGATGTAGTAGGGGCCGATCCAGCCGGAATTCGCCTGGCCGTTGTTCGGGTGGAACCAGTCGTAGAGAAGCGACTCAGAGCTTCCGGCATCGGCCCGGCCGTCCTCGTCGGTCCGCATCTGAAGGTCCTGCGTGTTGTTGACGTAGATACCGCTGCCGTGCCCTCGGCTGCCTTCCTGGCCGAACGCCGTCACGCGCCCGCTGTTGCGGGTGAGCTGGAAGTAGCGGGTCAGGTTTGTTTCAGGGTCCTGGCGAACGATGGAGGGCCCGGCCTTCGGGCCGACGTTGCGCCAATAGCCGCTGGGATCGTTACCGTCGTAGCCGTCGCGGAAGAGGCCCATCAGGGTAGAAAAGGCGTTGCTGCGGCTGTCCAGCGAGGGCGCGCCCGCGTTCGTGAGCGTCGCGGAGTCGGTCTGCCAAGTGCCGCTGAAGAAGCTGCGGTTGATCTGGACGTGCGCCTCGTCATTGGCGCCGACCGTCAAGCCCGCCACGAGCCAGTTATCGCCGAGGGGCTGATTCAATTCCGTGATGATCGGGCCATGGATCACGAGGTCCATGTTCGAATACAGACTGCCGCCGAGGCCCGCTGTGCCAGAACCCACACCACCGTAATTCGGCAGGTCCATGGTTCCGCCGAAGATCACCGGAACGTCGACCGGAGCTCCTAGATAAGAGACCCCAAACGGCCTGGGCGACCCGATCTCCGCCACGTTGCTCGTGCGGTCCGAGCCCGTGATGTACATCGTGGACTCAATCAGGCCAATCGAGGCAAACGCCACGAGTTTCGTGGTCTCGGTGTTGTCGCGGCCGAGGGTTGTGGTTGGGTCGTTCGCGTTCACGCGCCCGATCCGCCCGACAGACTCGATAATGATGTAGTTCCGCGCGCGCCCGGGCTGGCGAAGCGGACCGTTCTGAGCCGTCGAGAAGAGCACGGCGTCGCTAGGGCCGTACCTAACTCGAACCACGAAGCGGCCATTGCCGTAGTTGACGCGCGTGTAGCCGCCCAGCCCATCGGGGCCGCCCTGGTCCCCGTTGCTCGGGTCGGAATCCGGGTCCGGCCTCAGATAGTCGAGGTCGGGGTCACGGCTTGAAATCGGGAGCGTCGGCACAGGCCTGAAGTCCGCCCCTTCGTCGCTGTCAAGAAGCTGCTTGTGCACGTAGCGGATGCCGGCCTCGGCCAGAGCATAGGACTGTGAGCGCTTGCGCGACTCGCTGGTCTGGAAGATGTTCCGGTTGATGATTCCGAGAAACACAAAGCCGATGATCATCATCACGCCGAGCACGATCATCGCGGCAATCAGCGTTTGGCCGCGCGATCGCTTGCTCGACACTCTTTGATAGCTCATCGCGTTTTTCATTCGGTTCTCAACCCTTTCTCCACCCATGGCGCTACCTCAGGACGTTCCTTACCGCGGCGCTGGCGGCAACGGTGATGCCTTGCGGGTTCGGAAGCGACGACTGCGGGTAGTTCCGAATCGTCAGCTTGATCGACATCGCCTGGCGCGAATCGTAATCCGCCGACAAACTGTCGCCATCCCTGGTGAATTGGAAGCGGTAGGACACCCGAATGTTCCCATTGGGCAGGGGCAGGTTCGGGTCGGAATACAACTGCAGATAGCCCGCCTTGAACCTCGGCTGGATGAAGGCTGAGAGGAAGTTGGCGGCACTATACGACCCGCCGAGTCCCTCAAAAGCCGTCACTTCCGAGTTCGAGAACCCGAGGAGCCGGTAATCGGTGGGTTCGGGAAGGTCCACATAGTTCAGCTTGTACTGGTTGGGCCCAGGGTTTCGTGTGGTGCGGGAGTACCGGATCAGCTGCCCGTAGTTCGGTCCGGCGTTCTGATCCGGACCGATCACGCTTTCGCTTCCCGGCACGATCCGAGCTCGGGCAAAGCCGCGAAGCGGGTTGGGATCGAGGGGGCTGGGCGTATCGTCAGGCTGCGCCACGACCCTTAGGTCGATGAACCTATGGATGTTCCCCCTGAGCTCGGGCCGCACCGACCACACCTTGTTAAACGAGGAGTTGATCTCATACTTCGGCTCGCTGGGCGAGTAGATGGCGTCCGTCAGTGTTCCGGGCGGGTTGGGGTCTTGCACGGGCGAGAGGGTCGGGCCGGTCAAGACGTCGGGCTTGTTGCCTCCCGGAGGTTCCGGCAACTGGTTAACGTCGCCAAGTTCCTCGATCGGGAAGCTCGCCGTCACGCGGCCCAGCTTCTCGTTCATCGAGAACGCCGCTAAGCGGTTTCGATAGGTGCTGTTCGCCATCGCCGCCGGATTCAGGGCGCGGCTGAACGCGTAGGGCAGGCGGTTTCGTACGGCCCATTCGTAGGCCGTGCCGTCGAAAAGGAGCAGGCCGTCGTACAGCTCACTTGCGTCCAGATCGGGGTCGAAAGTGAAGATCCCGTGCCTCCATTCCCCAGAGCCGCCCGGATAGCGCCTTGCCACCAGGTATTCGTTGGCCGAGGCGTTTGTGCGGTCCCAGCCGACGGGCCAGAAACGGATCACGGTCGCGCTCCATCCGCCCTTGCTCGACCGGAAGACGTCGGGAGCAAAGGCTGTAGCGCTGTCGCCTTCACCGCTCAGCCGAACGGCCGCCATCGCCTCGAGCGGCTCGTTGCCGATCCCGGTCGGGCGGAACTGTATCAGCGGGAGAATCCGAGGCGTATCGCCGTCGTAGACCACCTTTCGGCTCTGCTTATCGTAGACCGGCTGGATCATGTCGAAGCGGCTGACCTCGGTCATCACGCGCCCCGCCTTCATCCAGTTGCGCACACGGCCCTGCTTGGCGGCAAGCGCCGCGCCGCCCAGAGTGCCTCCGAACCGGTCAAACCCCGGCAGAAGGAAATAGGGATCGTCCATGACCGGCTTGCCGCTCAGCGGATCGCCAGGAACGATGGTGGAGGGGTCGACTTCAAAGAAGGCGGTGTTGACCACGAACCGCTGGTTCGTGTTGTCCCAAAGGTAAGGCTGAACCTCGAACCGGTAAAGCACGTACAGGTTGTCGCGCTCGCCCTCTTTGGCCATGAGGAGCCCATCGTAGGGGTTTACGTAGCCACGCGGGTGCAAAGGGTCCCTCAGGCCGATGGAGAACCGGACAACCGTGTCCCCAGGGGTCACGGGCAGCACAACCTGGCCTTTCGGCGCCTTTAGCGTGGGGTCCTCTTTGCCGGTGTCTGGGTCGATGTAGGCGCCACTGGGGCCGCGAAGCGGCTCGCCTGTTGCGGGCTTGGCCAGGTCAAGTTTGCAGTACTCGAGGAGCACCGGGGCAACAACCGCGCCGTTCCGGCCCGGAACCAGAACCGCCACCTCGCCGGCGCGGTCCGCATTGTCCAATATCGACGCAGCGTTCGATATCTCCCGGCCAACACGCTCGACGACCGTTCGCGCCTTGTCCTGGGCGTCCGCGAGGGCCTGGGCCTGCCGCGTCATGTTGAAGCCCTGAACGATGGGAACAATGACCAGCGTGAGGATGATCGCGGTGATCGCAATGACCACCAGCATCTCCACGAGGGTAAACGCTTGTTTCAAGGGAAGCCGTTTGAGTGCCACGTTACGGGTTCTCCCCCTTCTGTAGGAAGCTCTCGACATAGACTTGACGCCAACCTCGCGACCACTGGTTGAACCTCAGCCAGTTCTGCTCGCTGGTGGACTTGACATTGAAGCTCTCCGGGTTCCAAAGAACTCGGACGCGCAGGGAAGCGCCACGCACGAACCGCACGGCATAGCCGTTGCTGTAGTCGAACGCCGTTGCCGCGGGATCGATCGACCGAATGTCGACATAAGGACCGATCGGGTCTGCGGGCGCCGTCTGAATCTGGAAGTTCTGAGAACGGAGCACCTTGACGGAAGCTCCGTCCGTGTACCAGATTTCGCCGACGGTCACGTTCTTGCCGCCGTCTGTTGTTGGGAAGTAGATTCGAGTGGGCTGGCCGACGGGCGTGTTGCCGGTCTGGCCGACATAGAACTCGGCGATCTGCGGAGTGCCGTAGGACTGGCGATAGCGCGACGCGGCCTTCATCGCCTGGACGGCGAACTCGCCGCGAGCCTGGTAAAGCGCCCGGAGCAGCCGCCCTTCGGCGTTCACGGTCACCTGGGTGTTGGTCCCCGGGTAGATCATCCGAAGCTGGAGCCCAGGCGCCACTCTATCGTAGTCGAGGAACCGGACGAACCCTGCCGACTTGTCGACCACATACGATGACCTGGCCGGATCGACCCGCAGGTAGTCGTTGTGCACGTTCGGGTCCGGGTTTGGGTCCGCGGGGTTGGTGGGATCGTGAAGCAACACGGAACCGGTCTGAAGGTCCACCACGATCACATCGAGTTCCTGGGTCGAACCAGGGTCGCCCAGAGGCGTCCCGTTGCCGGTAGGAACCGCGACGTCCATGCCTCGGTTAGGAAGCTGGTCGGGCCCGTCGTCACCCTTGACCTTGATGCCGTCGAGCTTCAGCTTGACGGAGGGGTTCTCCTCGTCCGGTACGCGGAACTCGTCCCGGATAATCCTCCAGTCGAGCACGTCGTAGTTCACGCGGGCCATGAGCGGCACGCGGCGGTTGTTGCCGCGAAGCTCCTTGTAGTCGTAGCCCCTGGGGTTGAACAGCAGGACTCCGAGCCGCCCGTCGAGGAGCACGTACTCGTAAGGATCGCCGGTGAAGAGCGTGGGGTCGGCAAGCTGGTCGAACGACCGCGCAAGCCGAACGGAGTCCCAGTCCACCGACAGCAGCGTGCCGAAGCCGCTCACCGCCGGGAGCGCGGAAAAGTCAACGTCATAGTAGCCGCCAGACGCGTTCGGAGAAACGGAAATTGTCGTCTCGACGTCGCGGTATTCCGGGCCGCCGTTGTTGAACCAAGCCGCGAATTCAAGGCGATAGGAAAACGTCTTGAACCGGTCGCGGGGGATGTGAAGCGCGGCGTTCGACTCATCCGGATCGCTCACGTAATAGACATAGCTTCGCGAGCGCCCGAAGAAAGGCTCGCCCCAGCGCTTGACGAGGTCGTTTCCATAGACCTGGAGCAAAAGCGGATAGCCCGGATCGTAGACGATCGGAGAAAACTGGAGAACCAGCAGGCCCCCAAAGGCTCCGCCGGTCTGGCTCGGCGCCGGCACCCGACCGCCCTCGCCGATGATGCGTCGGGTCATGTTCGCGCCGCTCACGTAGGGCCAATAACCGAGTGCGGCGGTGGCGCCCGCAACCAGCACGTTGCCCTGGTTGTCCATGCCGTCGCCGTCGACGGGAAGCAGGGCCGTCATGGTCACTCGCGGGTCCGAAACGATGCTGACCAGGGTGCCGCCAATGAACGAGTAGACGGTGGTTCGGATCTCCTCAGGGATCTGCTCGGCGCGGCTCGCGATGCGCGCCCACTCTTCCTCGCCGAGCCGGTACTGCTGGGTGTTCGCTTTCGTCGTGCGAAGGACCCCAAAGCCGCCCGGGAAGATCTGGATCACGCCAAGGATGCCGATCAGCAGCACGACCATCACCACCAGCACTTCAAGGAGTGAAGTGCCTCGGGCTCTAAAGGATCGGCCGCGCTTGATCTGGTTCATTTCAACTTCTCTGGTGTCGGTAGGGCGGAAAGGCGTCAGGGCAGGACTCTCCAGGATCGCTCGAACGCGTCCTTCGAGTCATAAGTGCGCGCCGCGCCGCTCAGGAACAGCACGATGTCTTTCTTGGTGTGAGAGACGTCGCCCCCGGAATAGTCGCGGAAGTAGCCGTTCCAGGTGATAACGGTGTTCTCCGGTGGGTTGTCGTAGCCAAGCTGGCGCGGGTCGTCCATGGCGTTGCCGCCGCCAAGGCCCCAGGAACTCCAGAACCTGGAGTAGCGTAGCGTCGTTCTCGTCACACCAGAGCCGGGCACCCTTTCCTCGGCCACGTCGTAGCCGCTAATGCGGTAGAAGCAGGCTTCCACGGCCGCCGCGCCGCCGGCGCAGGGGCTGGCCGGAAGCGGGGACTCGGCGAGCACGGTCGTCGCCGGACCAAAAGCCTGCCTGGCGTTTGCCGGATCGTCGGCCGCATCGATGTCGCCGTCACCATCCAGGTCGAGCGCTGGGGCCGTTCCCGCCGCGCGGGGGTCCTGGTTGGGCCAAAGCGCCATGGTCACGGCGCTCGGATCAACCCGGTCATAGGCAGGGCGGAACGATTCAAGCGAGGGAACGCGCTTGCTGTAGAGGTGGCCCGGATAGAGGTTCGCCGGAATGATCTGGCCCATGTTCGCGCCGGTCATGTAGACCGAGGCGTAGCCCAGAATCGCCGGAGGATAGGCGCCGTTGTCGGCTCGGTAAAGCTGCAAGGCGGTTCTCAGCTCGTTCATGTGCTGGATGTCCCCGCCGCGATAGGCGCTGTCTTTGGCACGCGCCAAGACGGGCAGAATGATCGCTGAGAGGATCGCGATGATCGCGATTACGGTCAGCAACTCGATGAGAGTGATGCCCCGAGTTGGTTTCATAGCAAAGAAGCTCCCTTGTTGTTCATTCTTTCGACCCGCCATTCGTCTTCGATGTTCCCTCATCGCGTCCCAGGCGCTACCCAATTCAGGTAGGCGTCTACCAATCCTAGCAACTCCTTTTGGAAGATGAGCACGGCGATGGCTCCCAACGCCAAATAGGGGCCGAACGGAATCATGGTCCGCTCGACCTCAAACGCTTCCTCTTCTTCCAACGGCACGAATTGGGGTTCCCCAAACCACCGCTCGTACAGTCTAGGGACATAGAGACCTGCAATGTCAACGCATAACAGGTATCCAAGCCCACATTTTAGAAGGACCGGAATCGGTTCAGGTTCCCAATCTGCCTCTATCTCGGAGGCAGAACTTTCGACATCTGGCTCACTTCCCGGCTCTTTTGTATTCAAAACGTCGGACGGAACGCCGCCCACCCGCCGTTCACCGCCCCTTGCCAGGATCTGCACAATCCCAAACACGGCCCCAAAAAGCACGGCCACGCCAAAGCTCATGAGCGCCGCTGCAGGGAACACCACGGCCCCCACGCCCCGCGCCATCTTGATGTCGCCGTGGCCCATAGCATCTTTGCCAAAGAGCACCCTTCCAAAGATGGCGATTCCCCAGATGGCGCCGACCCCCGTCAGCCAGCCCGCCAGCGCGCTCGGCATGCCCCAGGTCATCGCCTCAGGCCTCCCTGCGATGAACAGCCACACGTTCAGCAGGATCCCGACGAGCCAGAGGAACCCGTTGATCTGGTCCGGGATGATATAGAGTTCCAGGTCGATGAAGATGATGGCGACCAGCGCCGATCCCGCCGCCGCATAGGCCAGGAACATCGCGATATCCGAGCCCTGCACCAGAAATCTGTACCAGAGCGCTCCCCAAATGGCAAAGGTAAGCAGTTCGACGAAGAAGTAGCGGCTGGAGACCTTCGCCCTGCAATGGCGGCACTTGCCCCCCAAAAAGACCCAGCTCAGCATCGGCACCAAGTCCGGCACCATCAGCCGATGCTTGCACTTGGGACAGAAGCTGTTCTTGGGTTCGTTAAGGGAGAGACCCCGCGGGATTCGGTAGATGACGACGTTGAGGAAACTGCCAAAGAACGCGCCGATCCAAGCTCCGATCAGCCACGTCCAGGTTGGAAATAGTTCCTGCAACTCCGCTTATGCCCTCCGTGGTCCCGCCGTCTTGCCTCTGGACGATGCCCTCGTCCCCTTACTTGCGCCAAATAGCCCGCCTCCACCTCAACGCGCAGATGGAGACGGGCCGAGAGAGCTATTCGCCCTGGCCGGGACCGGATAGCTTTTCGATGACCTTCGCGAACGGAAGGAACATCGAGATAACGATGAAGCCGACGATGAAGCCGAGCATGACGATCATGATCGGTTCCAGCGCAGCCGTCAGCGACGCCAAAGTCGCCTCGACCTCCGCCTCATAAAAGTCGGCGATCTTCTGAAGCATGAAGTCCAGCGAACCGGATTCCTCTCCGACGCCGATCATGTGTACGACCATGGGCGGGAAGAGCCTGGACTGCTCCAGGGGATCGCCAATTCGGTCTCCTTCACGAATCCTGGCGCGGGCCTCCATGACCGCGTCTGCCATGATCGTGTTGCCGACGACGCCCGAAGTCGTTTCCATCGCTTGAAGGATCGGTACGCCCGAGGTTAGAAGAGTGCCCAGCGTTCGGCTGAACCGCGCCATGCAGATCTTGTGGTGAAGCTTGCCGAAGACAGGAATCTTGAGCTTGATGCGATCGGCGACGCGTCTGCCAAAGCGGGTGCTCACGAACAGCTTGTAGGCGATAACGATGCCCACCACTGACAGGAGGTAAATCCACCACCGCTTCTCAAGCGTGTGCGCCAGATCGATCAGGAACTGGGTCGGGGCCGGAATGTCGTCCTTGCTCAGTCCCAGGTCCTCCAAAATCTTCGCGAACTGCGGAACGAACCAGTACACGAGGAAGAACGTGATACCGAAGGCCATTACGACGACGAGAACGGGATAGGTAAGGGCCGATTTCACCTTGCGGCGAAGTTCGACGTCCTTCTCCAAGAAGTGCGAAAGGCGCTGAAGGGATTCCTCAAGCACACCACCGACTTCTCCGGCGCGGATCAAACCGATAAACAGGTTTGAAAACGTCTTGGAGTGGCGTTGCATGGCCCGGGAAAGGCTCTCGCCTCCTTCAACACGCTCGCCGACATCCATGATGATCTTCTTCAGCCTGGCATCCTGAGTCTGCTGGCCGAGAACGTCCAAACAGCGCACCAAGGAGACGCCGGCGTCGACCATCGTCGAGAACTGGCGACAGAAGATGGAAAGGTTGATCAGCTTGACCTTGCCATAGCGCTTCTGCTTTGCGCCACGGGCACGGATCATCGTGACTTCCGTGATCGTAAAGCCCTGCTCTTCGAACCGTTTGCGAAGGACCTCTTCGCTCTCGGCCTCGGCGGTGCCTTTCTGCACGCCTCCGCTTGCGTCTCGATAGCTGTAGCTGTAGACTGGCATGTTCGTCTCCTTGCTTTATCTTCGGGGTGGCGGGCCCGCAGGACCACCTCCAGGGCCGCCCGGACCGCCGGCGCCCCCGGTTGGGGTGCTGATCATCTTCTTAAGCTCTTCAATATTGACCGCGCGCAGCATCGCATGCTCCAGGGTGATCTGGCCCTTCATATAGAGGTCGCGCAAGCACTGGTCCATCGACACCATTCCAAACTGGCTGCTGGTCTGAATAGTTGACGGAATCTGGTGGGTTTTGTTCTCGCGGATGAGGTTGCGGATTGCCGGGGTCGCCACCATGATCTCGGTCGCCGGAACGCGTCCGGGGGAGCCGGCTCTTGGCAGAAGCTGCTGAGAGATGATCGCCTGGATGTTGTTGGCAAGCTGGATGCGGATCTGTTCCTGCTGGCCCGGAGGGAACACGTCGATGATACGGTCGATGGACTCCGCAGCAGTGTTCGTGTGCAGGGTGGCGAACACCAAGTGGCCGGTTTCCGCGGCGGTGATGGCCAAGCCGATCGTTTCCACGTCGCGCATTTCACCGACGAGCATGACGTCGGGGTCTTCACGAAGGGCGGAGCGAAGGGCGGCCGCAAAGCTCTTGGTGTCCTGGCCGATCTCGCGCTGGTTCAAGACGGATTTCTTGTTGACATGCAGGTACTCGATCGGGTCTTCGATCGTGATGATGTGCTCGGCGCGGTCCTCGTTGATCTTATTGATCATCGCCGCCAAGGACGTGGATTTGCCGTGGCCGGTGGGACCCGTCACCAGAATCAAGCCGCGAGGCTTCTCGGTGAGCTTATCGAGAAACAGCGGCAGGTTCAGATCGCGGACTGTGGGGATCTTCTGCGGGATCAAACGAAACGCGGAAGCCACTGCGCCGCGATCGCGGAAACAGTTCACACGGAAACGGGCACGCTTGGGAAGCTGGTATGAAAAGTCCAGCTCCATCGACGTCTCAAATCGGTGAATCTGCTCATC
The DNA here is from genome assembly GCA_016223145.1 of Armatimonadota bacterium. Classification (NCBI taxonomy): domain Bacteria; kingdom Bacillati; phylum Armatimonadota; species Armatimonadota bacterium. Next base: position 61,667 of record JACRPN010000021.1, read on the forward strand.
CGAAAGGATGTCGTACATCATGCGCTGCGTGATCTGGGGCGTGAACCGCTGGTAGTTCAAGCGGATCAGCTTCCCGTCCACGCGGATGACTGGCTCGCAGTTCGCGCTGATATGAAGGTCGGAGGCGTTCTGATCGACGACGATGTTGAGGAAGTCGTCTACGTGCGTGTCCTCGATTGACAGCGGCGCCCCGGCTGCCTCCTCCTTGGGCTTCTCGTCGAACGCCTGCGCATCCGTCAGCTGGAAAATCGGTTTTGGCTCGTCCATTCTGTTCTTCGTCCCAGTTCGATCGCTCGACGCCTCGCTTTGGGCGTCGCCCTCCACTCTAGAAGCCGGCCGTAAAGACCACGCGCATGACCTCTTGCGGGTCCGTGATACCCGCAAGGACCTTGTGCAAACCGTCTTCGCGCAACTCCTTCATGCCATTGGCCTTGGCAGCTTCTTTGATATCCGTCAGCGGCGCCCTTCGGACCACCAACTCCCGAATCTCGTCGTTCAAGAGCATCAGCTCATGAATGCCGGTTCGTCCGCGGTAGCCGGTCATTCGGTTGTCTTCGTGAGGCACGCCCCGATAAAGAGTGACCTCCTCTTCGGGATCGGTCATTTTGAATCCAAATCGTCTGAGGTCTTGCGCCTTGACCGTATAAGGCTCCTTGTGGTCCTGGTCGACCTTTCGGCCAAGCCTCTGGGCCATGATGCCGACGACGGTCGCGGCGATCAGATACGGCTCGACGCCCATGTCGATCATACGGATCGTGGCGGAAGGCGCATCGTTCGTGTGCAGCGTGGAAAGCACCATATGTCCCGTCAGCGAGGACTCAATGGCGATTTCTGCCGTTTCAAGGTCGCGCATTTCGCCGACCATGATGATGTCCGGGTCTTGCCGAAGGAAGGAGCGCAGCGCCGTCGCAAAGGTCAAGCCGGCCTTACGGTTGACCTGGACCTGGGCGATGCCGGGAAGCTGGTACTCGATCGGGTCCTCAATGGTAAGGATGTTCACGCCGACCGTGTTCAGCCGGTTGAGAACCGAGTACTGCGTGGTCGTTTTTCCAGAACCCGTAGGGCCCGTGGAAAGGAACATGCCGTTCGGCTGCGAGGTGACCTCTTCCACCAGGAGCTGGTGCTCTTCGGTGAATCCCAGCTTGCCAAGGCCGATCATGACGCTCGACTTATCGAGAATACGCATGACGACCTTTTCGCCGTAGGGGGTCGGGATGCTGGAAACGCGAAGGTCGAAGTCCTTGCTTTGGTGGCGCACCTCGATACGGCCATCCTGAGGGATGCGGCGCTCGGCGATGTTCATGTCCGCCATGATTTTGAGGCGGCTGACGAGCGGCGCCTGAAGGTTTTTCGGCACCGTCATCGCCTCCATCAAGACGCCGTCGATTCGGTACCGGATGCGGACCGAGCGGTGCTGGGGCTCGACGTGGATGTCGCTGGCTCTGTCGTAGATGCCTTGCTGGATGAGGGCGTTCGCCAATTTGATGATGGGCGCCTGCTCTGCCATTTTTTCGGCATCGCTGTCCGGCATCTCCTCATCGATCTCTTTGCCGCGCGCCACCTGAGCGCTGGCTATCGCCGCCCGAATTTCACCGTGCGCCGCTGCAGGCGCGGCCGCTTGGGGTTGCTGCTGGGCGGGGGTCGCCGCCGAGGGAGCGGCCACCTCTTCCGACTTGCCGGTATAGAACCGCTTAATGGCGTCCTCGACGGCGCCGGCGACCGCCATGACCGGTATCACCTTGCAGCCGCTGGACATGCGCACGTCGTCCTGCGCCTGAATGTCCGAAATCTTGGCCATCGCCAGCCAGAGGTTCGTGCCCTCTTTGCGAATGGGGATCACGTTGTGCAGCTTGGCGATGCGCTCAGGAACGATATTGAGCGCGCTTGAATCGATCTGAACGTTATCTAGGTCCGCAAAAGCGTAGCCGAGCTCTTGGGCGCGGGCTTCGAGAACCTCGCGCTCTCCGACCATGCCGAGCTGCATGAGGACGCGGCCGAGATCCACTTCTTTGGTTTGCTCTTGAACCTGCTTCGCCTCATCCAGTTGCTCCGGTTTGACGTAGCCTTTCTTGACCAAATAATCCGCCATCGGCATACGAGTGACTGCCATGCTTACTGACTCCACCTTCCAGACCCAAACGAGCGCCGGCCTCTCGTGCGCCGCTCAGGAATCTCCTATTGTAGACCAACTTCCAGCCCAGATAGGGGGATTGTTCCGACCTCCCCCACTATCGCTCCAAATTGAGACGCGCGTTCTGCCGCCGAACGTTCAGTTCGGCGCCAATTCCTTGCCCCAACAAACGAGCGCCCGGCGAGGGCGCGATCGCCATCGCCGGGCTCGCACATGAGAGGCTCTTTAACGGCTTTCGAGAGCCGGCCAGGGCCGGAGTCCGGGGCCTTCGTAGATGCAGGCCGGGCGGATCAACCGGTTGTTGTCGAGCTGCTCGATCGCATGGGCGCTCCATCCTGTCACGCGCGCCACGACGAAGATGGGCGTGTAGATCTCGATCGGGATGCCCAACTGGTAGTAAGCGTATGCCGCTGGGAAGTCCACGTTCGGGATGATCCCCTTGATGTCCATCATCGTCTTCTCGACGATCTCGGCGGTCTCGACCCAGTGCATGTCGCCTTTGCGTTCGCCGATTTCGCGCGCAAGCTTCTTAAGGATCGGAACCCGGCTGTCCCCCTTCTTATACTCGCGGTGGCCGAAGCCCATGATTTTCTTCTTGGTCTCGAGGGCGTCCTTGACCCAGGCCTCGGCCCTATCGGCAGACCCGATCTCGATCAGCATCTTCATGGCTTCTTCGTTCGCCCCGCCGTGCAGCGCCCCGTGGAGCGTGCCAATGCCCGTGACGATGCCGCTGTAGATGTCGCTGAGCGTCGCGACCGTCACGCGGCAGGCAAAGGTCGAGGCATTGAAGCCGTGCTCGGCATAGAGAGTGAGCGAGGTGTCCAAGACCTTCTCGGTGAACGCATCCTGCCTTTTGCCGTGGAGCATGTACAGGAAGTTGCCCGCGGTTCCAAGGCTGGGATCGGGTTCGATGATTGGCTGTCCGTGACGAATCCGGTGCGAGTTGGCGACGATCGTCCCTGCCTTCGCCGTGATGCGAACGGCCTTGCGGACGTTGGCGGCGCGATCCAAAGGAGACGTTGCGTAGTCCGGATCGAAAGATGCCAGCGCCGCAAACCCCGCCCGCGCATAGTCCATCGGATGGGTATTCGTGGGCAGGAGACGAAGCACGTCGTAAACCTGTCCGGGAATCTGGCGCTCCTCGCCGAGCGTCTTTCGGAACGCCGCAAGCTCCTGGGCGTTGGGGAGCGCGCCGTGAATCAATAGGTGGGCGGTCTCCTCAAAACTTCCCCATTCGGCGATGTCGTGGGCGTCGATGCCCCGGTAGATGAGTCGGCTGTGTTCCTTGTCGATCTCGCAGATCTTGGTGATCCCGGCGACAATGCCCTCAAGCCCAGGGCTGTAATTTGGATAAGCGGTAGCTGCCATGTACCTAACCCCCCTCTCGATGCGCGCTTCCAGACCAACGTCGGTCCTTGTCGTTGTAGGCTCGGTACTCGAGCGTCTCGTATAGCTCAGCCCGGGTCCGCATCCGGTCGAGGATCCCCGCCTGTGTGCCCGTCCGCACCAGTTCGGCGTAAGTTTCCTCAACGGCCTTCAACATGACCCGGAAGGCGGTCATCGGAAAGATTACAAGATTGTACCCAAGGGTCCTGAACTCAAAAGTTGACAAAAAAGGAGTCTTTCCGAACTCGGTCATGTTGGCCAAGAGCGGCGCTGAAACTGCGCTCCGAAACGCCTCGAACTCAGAGGCAGATTCCAGCCCCTCGGGGAAGATCGCGTCGGCCCCAGCATCTTCATAGGCTTTGGCACGATCAATGGCCGCATCGAGCCCTTCCACGCCTCGGGCGTCGGTCCGAGCGATGATCAAAAAGGAGGGGTCCTTCTTGCTGTCCACGGCAGCGCGAACCTTGGCGCACATCTCGTCCCGCGTGATGAGCGCCTTGCCGTCCAGGTGCCCGCATCGCTTGGGGCTGATCTGGTCTTCGATGTGGATGCCGGCAAGACCAGCCTGCTCCATTTCGATGACCGTTCGCGAGACGCTGAGCGCGGAACCAAAACCCGTATCGGCATCGGAGATCACCGGGAGAGGGGCAATCTGAGTGACATAGCGAGCCTGACGCGCCATCTCTTCCAGGGAGATCAGTGCGATGTCCGGCACCGCCAGCAAGCCGTTGGTCACGCCCGCCCCGCTCAAGTAGAGGCCCTGCGCTCCGGCACGATGGGCAGCCTTCGCGGTGATCGCGTTGAACACGCCGGGAAGCATTACGATGTCCTCCGCCATGAGTTGGCGAAGGCGCGCCCCAGGCGAGGGAATCGAGGGTCCAAGCATGGGGAGCAGGTTACCTCTGACATTGCGATCCCCTGGGCGACTATGGAGAGCATGAACTTCGCCAGAAACGCCCAGCAATCGTCATGCGCGGCAAATGTCGGTTTGCAAGAAGAGGTTCTATGGATTCATGTCCCCGATGGATCGCGGGCAATCGCTCGCGCGCACCCTTTGGCGGCCGCTCTACCTGAGTGGTGGTGTGCTGTTCGTGGCCATGGGGGTCATCGGCATCTTCGTTCCCGTCTGGCCGACCACCATTTTCTTTATCATGGCGCTTTGGGCCTTCAAGAGAAGCAGCCCGCCGCTTGAAGCCTGGCTTCTGAACCACCGCCTGTTCGGGCGCACGTTGCGCGATTGGGAGCAGGGGCGCTCGATGCGCCGCAGGGCCAAGGTGGTTTCGATTTCGGCCATCTGGCTGTGTATGGCGATCTCCGCCGCCTTGACCCAGAAGCCCTATGCCTGGGCCATCCTCGGCGGGATCGGGATAGCTCTGACAGTCTATCTGGCCACTCGCCCTACAGCGCCGGAGTAGCCCGAAACGCGGCGATAGCTTCAAGCGGGTCCAGCCCGGAGTGGGGCCGGGAGACCCACTTCAGAGCGCCCGAATCGGCGAGCCTCCAAAGATGGCCGTCTCCCTTGCCTGGCGAAAGGCCGACCCGCGGCCCAAAGAGGAGCCGAGATGGGCGCTCCCCTGGCACGATCCTCAGGAGTGAAGCGGGATCGAGCAGGTCGATCCCGTAGTCTTTACCGGTGACACCAAAGGCCGCGGCGAGCTTCCCGGGACCGCTGAGAAGGTCGGTCTCGCCCTTGCACTTTGGACGCCGCTGGGCCATGAGCTCAAGTCCTGTGAGAGGCTGAGCCGCGCGGATCAGCACGGCGGAACCCTCCCCTTCGGGTCCGGCAACCACGTTCAGCATCCAGTGGTTTCCATAGGTGAAGTAAGTGTAGGCGTATCCCGCTGGACCGAACATCACGCGGTTTCGGGGCGTTATTCCGCGGAACGCGTGGCAGCCAGGGTCATCGCCTCCTCGGTACGCCTCGACCTCGACGATCTTCGCCGAGAGTTCCTCGCGAACAAGGATGCAACCCATAAGCGCGAGCGCAGCTTCGTGGACGCTTGAGGCGAGGCGCTCGCGAAACGGCAGCTCATGGGGCATGGGGAAAATGTAGCAAAAATGACCGGCAATTGGCCTTGGCAAATGCGCCAACATGCCCTATAATAGTAGACATATATGCACTATATTGTTTATGTGCGTCTGCTTCATTTCTATGCTTCAAGCCTTGCCGAATCCCGACCGGATCTTCAGGGCCGGCCATTCATCGTTCACAAAGACAAGGCCGTTCTTGAAGCGAGCTCCGAGGCGCTGTCTCTCGGCATCGCGCCAGGCATGCGCCTGCAGGAAGCGAAAATCCTGCTCAAATCCAACTCTGGAGTCTGCATCGCATGGGAAGAGGATCTGTTTCGAGCCCATCAGGAGGCCTGGCTGGACGCGTGTTGCCGGTTTACCGACGTCGTCGAGCCCGACCGGCAGCATGGGGCTTATCTCGACATCTCAGCGCACCCCGACCCCTTCGATATCGCCGAGCAGCTCGCCTTGAGTCTCAAGGACAACGGCTACATGGGCTCTCGAGTCGGGCTATCCCGGTGCAAATGGGTTGCGCTACTGGCCACCGAGCGCCTGAGCCTCGATGTCGGCAGCCCTGAATGGCGGGTCACGGCGTGTGAAGCCATCGAGCGCCCGTCGGAGTTCCTTGCGGCGTTCCCCACCGATTGCCTGTTGCCGGTGCTCCCCGAGCATCGGCAGCGGATAGGCTTCCTGGGCTACCGCACGATCGGCGAAGTGCAGCGCATCCCCATGCGGGTGCTCAAGGAGCAGTTCGCGGAGCACGCACCCCTGATCCACGCTGCATCGAGGGGCGGCATATCGGAGCCCGTCGCTGCGGTGTATCCCAAGGCGCGCGTGTTGGCGGCAGTCGCCTTTGAGGGGGGAACCGATTCGCCTGAGACCCTGGATCGAGGCCTGCGCGATCTCGGCCAACGCGTCGCCGGCATGCTGATGCGGCGGGACGCCGTCAGCTACCACCTTCAACTTGAGATCGAATACGAAGACGGCAAGTTGGAACCCCGACAAAGGGTCTTCGCCAAGCCCATTTCCAACCTTGCAAGCGCGATCATGGCGATCCGGCTCCTCACGGGGGAACGGTTTCAGCAGCCTATCGTGCGGATCTCAGTAAGGATCGACAAACTCGAACCCGCGCAGAAGGAGCAGTACGAACTCGGCGGCCGAACCGCCTCTACGGTCCAAGCGCTGCACCTCGGCAACGCGTTTCGGTCCATCCGCACGAGCTTTGGCGACCGCGCCATTCAGAGCGGCGCCTCTCTCCCCCTAACGAGGCGCGAAAGGGTACTGAAAGCCTGGAAGGAAGCGACGGGCTGGGTGTAAAGATGGATCCCAAAGACCGCAAGCAACCGCCTGACAACACGCTTCTGGCGCGATGGCGCGAAACCGGCGAGTGGTGGTCCGGCGCCCCACAGCTTGAGTTTGCGCGTTATCTCGATGGGCGAGGCATTCGGCGTGAGAAGTCTAGGGAGGGACCCAGCATCGGCCAGTTCCGTTCGACGCCACCCAAGCCCGAGGATCAGGACTACCACGACGAATGGAACCTGCGCCTGAAGAAGACGCGCGACGAGAAGGTCGCCAAAGCCTGCGGCCTCATCCCCAAAGAGAGGATTTTGGAGGATGAAGCCACCTCGCCCCATCGGGGAGAGGTCGGTGAACGAAGTGAACCGGGTGAGGGGGGAATGGGTCCGAGGTCTCAGGTCCGAGGTCCGGGTCCCGAGGGGAAACAGGGACAAAGGGACGAAGGGACAAAGGGACGGAATCCCACCTCGCCCCATCGGGGAGAGGTCGGTGAACGAAGTGAACCGGGTGAGGGGGGAATGCAATCACCTCGTGAACGCAAAAAGGAAGAAACCCTCTCCATCGGTGAAGCACTGACCCCCTATGGCGTCTCACGAAAAGAGGTAGGCCGCGCCAGAAGGCTCGGAACGCTCACCGAACTGAGCCCGCAACACGCGATCAGAACCTCGAAACTACATAGCGTCTCGAACTCGACAAAACCTCTAGAGCGCAACTCCAGAGGAGCATTGCCGAGACCAAAGGGCCGACCTGCTGGAGCGAAGGGCGAAGCCCTGGACCGTGGCGCCCAATCGGAGCCAAGCCCCGAAGGGACGACACGACTGACCCTACCCTACGCCCCATTACACCTCTACACCGGATACGCCTTTGGCCGGGGCACCATGCTCGCCGAGGAAATCCCGCTCATTTGTGCTGCGGCCGGCATCAAGGTGGCTGCCATCGCCGATCCGTTCGCACTCACGGGCTGCGTCGAGTTCGTCAAGCGGTCAAAAGCCTCCGGCATCAAACCCCTGGTCGGTGCCAGCGTCCAACTGCCCGAGGGCGGCTGGCTGGTGCTCATCGCCAAAACCAAGGTGGGCTACCAGAGCCTCTCGGAGCTGCTTTCCGCGTGCCATCTGGATGAGCCCAGGCAGTTCCCCATGGCCACTTGGTCCCGTCTGCAACGTTACAGCCGCGATCTGATCTGCCTGACCGGAGGTGACATCGGTCCGCTGGATCGCTTGCTTGTTCAAGGCCAACTCCCAGAAGCGCAAAAACTTGTCGAGCGGCTTTGCGAGATCTACGGGCGCTCGAACGTCGCCATCGAAATCGAGATGAGCTATCTGCCCTGGCAGATCGTCGCCAACCGCCGCCTGCTCGAACTGGCGGAGGCCTGCGAAGTCCTGCCCGTAGCGGGGGGTTGCATCACCCACGCAAGGCCGCAACACTTCCCCGCCCAGGACATGCTCGTCTGCGCCGAGACGCTGTGCACCGTCGACGAGATCATCGGGCGCAAGCTCCAGCGGGAAGCCAGCCAGCCTCAACTCGACCCGCGCCCCGAGCGAGCCATCAACGCCGAGCGCTACCTGAGAACCCCAGCCGAGATGACGCGCCTCTTCGTCGACCGTCCGGACCTTCTCGAAAACACCCTCCGTATCGCGGATCGCTGCGAGGACGACGTGCTGCCAGGGCGCACCCGTCTGCCCGAAATCTTCCCGGACCCCTGCCACGCATTGAGGGAAATCACGTTGGCGGGGGCTCACCAGCACTATGGGACGATGCAGCCCAGGCTCAAAAGGCGCATCGAGCAGGAGCTTTCCCGCATCAACGCGCTCAACTTCGCCGACCACTTTCTCGCGATTTGGGACGCCTGCAATTGGGCTCGCGAGCAGGGCATCCAGTTCAGCGGACGGGGGTCGGTGGTGGATTCCGCCGTCGCGTATTGCCTGGGGCTCTCGCGCATCGACGCCTTCAAGCACAACCTCCACTTCGACCGATTCCTGCCCGCAGATGGCAGCAAGCGCCCGGATATCGACGTCGACTTCGAGGCGCGGCGACGCGACGACGTCAGGCTCTATTTCGCTCGCAAGTACGGCGAGGACAGGGTTGCCGGCATCTCCGCCATCGGTGCTTATTGCACGCGTGGCATCATCCGGGAAGTCGGCAAAGCGCTGGGACTACCCAACGAAACCATCGGGTTCCTGGCCAAGAAAGTGCACGGGGGAATCCCTCCCGACCAGCTTGAATCGGCGCTCACCAGCAGGCCCGAATTGGCGGGTTCGGGGATTCCCAAAGAGCGGTTCCGCTGGGTCTTTGAACTCTCGGAGAGGCTGATGGACATCCCGCGCAACATGCGCTCCCACTCGAGCGGCCTGCTGCTCTCCAGCCGCCCGATCCGCGAGACCGCCCCGCTCCTCTGGAGCGCCTCACCGTTTTCCATGGAGCGGATCCCGAGTAATGGTGATCAGGTTTTCAGGTTTTCAGGTTTTCAGGATTATTCAGCAGCTATTGCCCACTCTGACGATAGACATCTCGCCCCTGAGCACCTGAGCACCCAAAACCTGAACACCACTTCCTCCCCCCTCTTCCCCATCATCCAGTGGGACAAACGCTCGGCCAAGCACTTCTTCGACAAGTTCGACATCCTCTGCCTGCGCGGCCAGGACGTGCTTTCGGGAACCCAAGAGCGCATACGGCTGAGAGCGAGGTCTGAGGTCCGATGCCCGAGGTCCGAGGCATCGCGAAGCGAGGAATCTGATCGTCATCCTCTTTGCGATAGTCAAATAAAGTCTGTTTCAGGGGAGAGTCACAGCAGATTCCTCGCTTCGCTCGGAATGACGCCGGCACCGATTCCCTCCCCCCAGCACCCAGCACCCAACACCCAACACCATCCCTACGCCGATTTCAGCGTTGAGCGCCTCCCCACCGACGATGAGGAAACCTACCGCGCCATGCGCTCGGGGGAACTCATCGGCATCCCGCAATCCGCATCGCCCGCCATGCGCCAGGCACACATTCGCCTGAGAACCCAAGACCTGCACGACGCGAGCTTGGTTCAAGCGGGCATCCGCCCGGGGGTCGGCGGCGCCGTCAAGATCAACGAACTGATCGCCCGGCGGCGGGGCAAGCCCTACTCCTTCGAGCACCCCGAACTGGAGCGCATTCTGGGACTGACCTACGGGATCATCGTGTTTCAGGAGCAGGTCGACCAACTCTTGCAGACCTTCTGTGGCTACACCAGCGGCGAGGCCGAGGACATGCGCGAGGCGATCCACAAGCGCCGAAGTGAAGATTACGGCCGGCAAATGAAGGAGCAGATCGTGGCCAAAGTGCTCTCGAACGGCTTCAGCGCGTCCGTTGCGGAGCAGGTCTACGATTACGTCTCGGGTTTTAAGGGCTATGGGTTCGCCCAGGGCCATGCCCTCGCGTTCGCTGAGATTTCCATCCGCTCCATCTATTGCCAGCAGAACTTCCCCGCCGAGTATTTCGCGGCCCTGCTGACCGCCCAGCCGGCGGGCTATTACGGCGAGAGCACGCTCTGCAACGAGGCACGCATTCGCGGTGTGAAGATGCTCCCTCCAGATGTGAACCTAAGCCAGGTCACCTATTCGGTCGAAGACGTGAAGTCGGACATGGATCCGAAGATCGTGCTGCCCAACGCCGCGATCCGGGTTGGACTCATGCGCGTGCAAGGGCTATCAAAGGAGACAAGGGAGAGGATCACCAGAGGTGATGGGGATGGTGAGAATTGTATGTATGGTGAGAGTGGTGAGAGTTGTCTCCGGAACGACTCTCACCATGCGTACAATCCTCACCACTCTCACCACTCTCACCATCCTCACCAGTTCTTTTCCTTCTTCGACTTCGTCCTGCGCGTCCGACCCGACCGTGACGAGCTTGAGAACCTCATCCTTTGCGGTGCGCTGGACTCCCTGCATCCCAACCGCCGAGCCCTGCTCTGGGCAATCCCAAGCGCGATAGAGTTCGCGGAATTGCACGGGGCGATGCACGATGCGCGAATAAAGAGAAGTGGTTCTCAGGTGGTCGGGTTGTCAGGTCTTCCGGTCCGGCCTGAAAACCCAACACCCGAGAACCTGAACACCCCAGCACGTCGTAAACCGTCAATCTCAAATCGTAAATCCGAAATTCCCCTCCCCCTCTCCTTCCCCGAACCCGAACTCCCCACAGGCATCGAGGACTTCTCAGAAGCTGAGAAGGCGGTCTTTGAGCGCAGTCTCCTGGGCCTCGACGTCGAGCGGCACCTGATGGCGTTTGAACGGGAGCGAGTACGAAACCGTGGCGGGATCACCTGCCTTGAAGCGAAATCTCTCGCACCCGGCCGCAAAACGATCGTCGTCGGCAACCCGATCCGGCTGCGCTTCCCACCGACGCCCAGCGGAAAGCGCGTGGTGTTTTTCGACCTGGAAGACGAAACGGGGCTCCTGAATGTGACTTGCTTCGACGCCACGTACCGGCGGGATGGGCACGCCATCGTGTGCTCACCTTACGTGACGCTGATTGGTGTGGCACAGGATCGAGACGGCCACACGGCCTTCCTGGCGCAGAGGGTCTTCCCCTATCACCCCGTCCTCGGCAAGCTCACCCCCGCCGATACGGCGCTACCCCTCACCACGGCCGATTTCTTAGCGCAATAAGCTCCCGACACCCGGTCACGACCTTAGTCGAAATCCAAGTCTGCGCGCCGAAATCCCCACTACACAAACACCCAGTGCCGATCCAAGCACGATCAGACCCCAACCCAGTGGCGCATTTCGTTGCTCATTTTGTGCCTTATCCGAGACCTCAACCAATTTCCACGATCCGTCCGGCTGTACCAAGTAATGCTTTCCCTCCTCGATCAGTCCGATTGTGGACCCAGGCGGAAAGGCAGGTTCAAACGCCCTACCATCAACCGGCCTGAAACTAACCTTGTCCACGACCAACGTACATGCATAAAGAGGTTTTCCCGGATCGCTCCTATGATACGACTTGAACTCGACCTTCTCAGGGAAACCACTCCCTAAGCGCGAAATGACCCTATGTTCCAACACGACGTCGTTTGGCCCGGACCGGCCGACCCGAACGACATCAGGTGTCTTTTGAGAGGCAAATTCGACTTCCAGCAAACGCTCGCGAGGAAGTCGAGCAGTAAGGCGCTCGCCGCCGTTCTTGAGCCGCATCACAGTTGGCCGCGGCCCAATAGCATCAATAAGGGATCCCGACCCAAAGCGCAAGAATGTCTCGATCGGTGACCGGCTCGAATGTCGGCGATTGCCAATTGCTGCGCTAACAGCCCCATTCGGATCCTCTGGATTGACGCCAATGGAAACGGACCTCTCGTCAGCAAAGATATCGATCATCGGTGGCAGCTCGGCTCGCTCCCTGAGGCTAGCATCCAGAGGCGTCCTGACGCATAGTTCATCGTTGCCTCTGTATTTTAGCTGCACATGCCAATTGGTGATTGATGGCTTCTCACCGTATGTGTGCTCAATCATCCAGTACGACAGGTCGCCGGCATTCCAGGACTCGACGGCCTCGCGCCATGCCCTGATCCGATCGCCTGCCATCGCGAACGGCAAGGTAGCAGCTGTTAGGCAACAGAGAAGTAATCCCCGACAGAGATTTGTCCTCATATCCCGACCCCCTATAGACCGCAGCAATAGGCGAAAATGCAATTCGCCAGGCTTCCGGAACAGGTCGCAATCATATTACGCCGAGTCTTGGGCACTTTTCATCCGAAAAATAGTATAGATTCCCGGATCTTTCTGATAGCTTCCCGCATCTTTTTGCGATCCAGCTCACAAACAGGGCGCAAGCGGAATAAGTCGCTAAGCGCCCAATCGCATCCGCCCCATCGCTATTTCGGCACCGTGTGGAAGGGCGCGGGTTCTCTGGGCCAGCACGCGAGTCTGTAAGCCCGAGGATCAGGACGGCTAGTCGCTTGTCGGCACAATCCAGATGTTTCGAAAGTGGATGGGGTTTCCGTGGTTCTGAATCAGGATCGGCCCCTTATCCACCCACGGACCTTCGATCCCTGCCGTCGTGGACTTCTGGATCTCCACGTTGTTGTGGATCCGAATGCCGTTGTGCCAGACCGAGATGCGAGGCTTCTCAAGCAGCTTCCCAGCGCTGTCCAGCCGGGCCGATCGGAACACAATATCGTAGGTGTTCCACCACTCCGGCGGCACAATCGCGTCTTTGTCGGGGTCCTTCTGTCCGTAGATCGCCCCGATGCCGCCGTTCGCGTAGGTTTTGTTGTTCCAATTGTCCAAAATCTGAATCTCGTACCGGCCCTGGCTATAGACCCCGCTGTTCGCCCTGCCCTGGTCCTTGGCGTCGGCCATCAGAGGCAACCAGAACTCCAAATGCAGCCTAAAGTCCCCAAACTCCTGCTTCGTCATGATGTCCGGCTTTCCGGCTGTGACGATCATCTCGCCGTTCTCGACCTTCCATCCAAACGGCTCGTTCGTATTGCGGTGCCTCCACGCCGAAGTGTCGGTCCCATTGAAGAGAACGATGGCCCCCGGCGGCAACTGTGCGGGCTGAGGCGTTCCGAACGACATGGCGGCAAGCGCCGTGGACAACCATGCAGACATGGCCCATTTTAGCGAGTGCGCAGGGGGATTGTCTCGTGTAAAGCCACAGGCGCCTGACTTTCGTAACTACCAGGACGCCCGTTTCCAGACCGGCGACTGAAGCAGCCAGGTTTCCAGAGCCTTCCCGATGGTGCCGAGCGAGTTCGCCGAGCACTTGTCGGGAGTATCGGCCGTCGAATGCCACCACGAGTGGTTCGGGCCGTAGTCGAAGTCGATGAGGTCCATCGTCGGCACCCCGGCCTCGATCAGCGGGAGGTGGTCATCCTCGATCGTCGGTCCCCAACGGCTTGGAAACGCCGCCGAGAATCCTGCATTCCGCACCACGCGATAAAACGTTTGAACGAGGTCGGTCGCGTTGTTGTAGCTGTTCGGCTCGACTGGAACCGCAAGGTCCCTGTCCCCGATCATGTCGAGCAGAATTCCGTAGTGTGGCTTCGGGTTTGGCAAGTTCTTGGCAAAGTACTTGGCGCCGATGAACATCTCCTCAAGCTCGGGTCCGAGGTCCTCGCCGTCGGTCATCAGAAAGAGAACTCCAAGGTCCTTGGGCAACCGATCCTTCATCGCCCTCGCCAGTTCCAGCAGCACGGCGACACCGCTCGCACCATCGTTCGCGCCAAGGATCGGCTTCTTTTGGTTCGCTTCGACGGCGTCATAGGGGGCGTGCGGCCGAGTGTCCCAGTGCGCCAGCAAAACGACTCGCACCTTGGCGTCCTTCCAATTCTGCTCGCCGAGGATGTTCCACATCGTGTAGGTCTTCCCGTCTTCGGACCATTTGTGGGTCAGCTCCTGCAGGCGCACGTTACCACACGACTTCTTGAGTTCGTCCTGAATGAAGTCGCGGCACTTCTTGTGCTGCTCGGTTCCGGGCACGCGCGGGCCGAAATCGCACTGTTTGATCAGGTGGTCCCAAGCCTTCTTCTGATCGAAGGCATAGTCGATCTTGGGTTTGGGGGGAGCCTGTCCGGCGGGGAAATTGAACTCGGACTCCGTTGAAAACTCGCCTGATGGCTGGCCAGGGGCGGGCGTGATGCCTTTCGACGAGGCAGGCGTGGCGCCGCAGGCAGCACCCAGAAAGACCGCAGCCGCTAGAACGAGGACGACTGAGCCACCCAACGCGGCTTCGTATCGGCGGCTTTCTTTCCTGCGGCCGCCTTCTCGACGGTCATGTCCGCGACGGTTGAGACGATCTTTTGCTCGTTCCATATTTTGAAATAACCGTACCCGCCGCGAGCGAGCCCGATGGGCATCGCGACCTGATAGTTTTTGAGGTCGTCCAGGCGCTGTCCGCTCGCCGTGATCGACTTCACGCGCTGGTTGGCCGCCCCTTCGGGGTTGAATACGACCTCAAAGCCCGAAATCTGGAGGAACCCCCAGTAGGGCTGAGGATAGAGCGACAGCGAACGCTCGAACGCCTGCCGAACCTGGCTGCCCGTGAGCGAAACGATCACAACGCCGTCGGTGGGATAGACCAAAAGCTTGGAAAGATCATCGGCTTGGTGCTTTTTGGGGTCGAGCATCGCCGCCGCGATGAACGCGCCATCCGCGCCTGCAACCTCCCGCAAGATGTCCGCGACATTCTGGCCGGGACCGTAGGCATCCGATTCCGGCCCCTTGCCCTGGCTTCCAGAAACAGCCTGCCCCAAGCCGATCGCCGAAGCGATCAGCAGGATCAAGAGGGCACAAACGCGGGCTTTCAATGTCGTTTCTCCGAGACAGACTCCTAGCATGATACGCTTTCCTGACCCCAAAGTTACGCCACAAGCGGGACCATTAGCGGTCAATTCTCCGCCAAGGACTGCCACAGATTCAGGCCAAGTCCCCGGCTGTTTCCGACCATTCCGCCAGGATTCGCCGGACTAGGCCGCGCGCTTCGCGCCGAACCCGAACACGCCGAGGAACCTGTCGGCCAGGCTCGTCTTCTGAGCGGGCGCCTGGCTTGCGGTTCCCGCCACGGCGGCGGCGAGGCGCGCCACGTCGCGAGAGGCCGCGCCGGTCGGGTTCGCCAGCGCAAAAGGCTTTCTCTGCCGTGTGCAGGCGGCGGCCTGAGGGTCCATCCGCACGAAGCCCGCCATGTCGAACGACTTGCCCAAAAATTGGTTCGCGATGGAGTAAAGCTTGGCGTATACCGATCGGGCCTCCGATTCGTCCGTCGCCAAGTTCACGATCACTCGGACCTTCGCGTTCGGCGTATGGCCCCAGAGAACCTTCGCGGTGGCATAGGCGTCCACCATGCTGCTCGGGTCTGGTGTGACCACCAGCAAGACCTCGTCTGCGGCCTGCAGAAAGGCCATGACATTCTGGTCGATCCCGGCGCCGGTGTCGAAGATCAAGAAGTCCGTCTGAGCTTCAAGATCGCTGAGCTCGCTCAAGAAGGTGTTGAGGTGCCGTTGGTCCAGGTTGACCAAGGACTCGACGCCCGAGCCTCCCGCGATGAATTTGACGCCGGCTGGGCCTTCCGCCATGGATTCGATGAGCCGCACCTGCCCTGCGAGCACCTGCTCCAGGGTGTGGGCAGGCTTCGTGCCAAGCATGACGTCGAGGTTCGCAAGGCCGAGGTCCGCGTCGAAGAGTACGACGCGCTTCCCCGACTGAGAAAGCGTGATGCCGAGGTTCGTGGAGATGCTGGTCTTGCCGACGCCGCCCTTGCCGCTCGTAATCGCAATCGTTTTCATGCGGCCTCCCTTCGGCCAAACAGTCGCGACCAGAACGACCGCGACGGCTGAATGACGTTGGTGGACTGTTCGAGCAGGGCATCGCGATCGTAGGCCGCCGAACTCCCAGCCTGGGTGGAAACCTGCCAGGTACAGGAGGCCAGGGCCTGGGCCACTTGTACGGCTGCAGCGAACCTGTCGGGGTTTGAAGGGTCGCATCGCTCCATCGTCTCTCGGAGCTTTTGGGGCAGCGCCTCAAGGAGCGCGGCGGCCTGGCTGCCGCTCGAAAGCCCGGTCAGGCACTCCCGCAGCAGCGACCCTAGCGCCGCCACCTCGACCATCTCGTCGCCTTCGACGCTGGGAGCGCCCCAGAACGGGGCCAGAAGCGGCCCGTTCGCTGTGACTAGAATGTTGCTGGCGTGGATCAACCCGCAGCCGCTTGTGGCGCGGAGAAGCTGATCGCTGACCTCCGCCATGCGGGCGACGATCTGGGCGGACTCCACGGCTGACCGGGGGCCGCGCGTGCGGATCATCAAGCCCAGGTTCTCGCCCTCAAGGCGCGGCATCACAACCCACCCAAACCCGTTGAACTCAAAGAAATCGTAGACCTCCGCGATCCAGTCCGACGAGACGGAAGCGAGCTTCTTGGCGCGTCGGAGGACCTCTGCGGTCTCCATATCGCCGATCAGTGTGACGGCGCGGCTCAGGACGCTGTCGACGGCGTCGTACTGCACGCTCGTGCCGATCTGCCGTCGGCGCTTGACGTTCTCGAACCGCTCGGGCAGCGGCGTCTCAATGGGCGTTGCCTCAGGCTCGACGCTCAGGCCGTAGGCCTTGGCGATCGCCTCGCGGAGCGACGACTCTGTCGCGACGGCAAGCTTGATGCGGTGCCCAGAGAGCATCGTCGCCACATCGGTGCCATAAACGTCCAGCGGGTCGCAGATCGCGCAAAACATGACGCCTTCGGTGGCGGAAACCGGAAGAACCATGTGTCTCATCGCCATCTCGGGCGAAATGCACTGAAGGGCTTCGGACATCGGTTCGAGCGTCGCGGCGTCGACGAACGCGTAACCGTATTGGTCGGCGAGCGCTTCGGCAATTTCAAATTCAGTCACGAACCCGCGTTCAACCAGGATTTCGCCCAACCGCCGTCGGCAGGTCTGCTGCGCCGCGAGGGCTACCTGAAGTTGAAGGTTCGTGATCGAGCCGCGCTCAATGAGCAGCTCGCCCAGCTTGGTGTAGAGACCGATCATGCACAAGTTCTCCTAAGGGTATGTTCGGAGGCCCAAACCCGAATCAACAGGCCGGCCTTCCCAGCTGAAAACGGGATCGAATGTGCCCCACAGCCCTATTCCGCATCGCCGGACACTTTGTGCCCGGCAATTGCGCCTATGGAGGCCAGTGCCTGCGCAAGCGCCATCGCCAAAGGCGTATAACAGGAACGATGTACACGCCGTACGACTGGCAGGAAGCGATCGGGCATCGAGCGCAGTTCATTGAAAGCAAGCTCGCGCTAGGAACCCCGGTGATCGCCGCTTCGTGCGATGCCGGCGTGCTGATGTTCACGCTTCGCAGGCAGTCGAGGAAGGTCTTCGAGGTGTATGACCGGCTCATCATGGGCGCCATCGGACAGCAATCCGACATCGAGGCGGTCCGACTCGCAGCCATAGACTTCTGCCATCGAGAAGGCTACGCGCACAGTGAAGAGGATGTGACCTTGCACCGCCTGATGAACGCGATCAGCGCTCCGATCAAGCGGGCTTTTGCAGACTTTTCCTCCGCGCCGATCGTGGCCTCGAGCCTGTTTGGCGAGGTCGGGACGGCGCCTGAAGACGATCAGTTCGCCGTGATGGATTACGACGGCGACTATCGGACCAGCAAAGTCAGCGCGTTCGTCGCGGCAGACCCGAACCTGTCGGATTCCCTTCACAAGAAGCTCTCGGCTCTGGAGCTTGCCGGCAAGACCCCGGAGGAGGGAATTGCCATGCTGCAGAGCATTTGGGAGAGCGCCCTAAAGGAAACGGCCTCAAGGATCGACGGCTATGAGCCGGAAGAAGGCCTAAGGCCGGAAGGAGCCATCTTGCTGCGTAAGCCGATGGGAGAATCCCGATACCGGCACGTGAGCGACAACCTTGGTGAGTGAGGAATCCTGCCTCCTCTATGAGCATACAATTGAACCCTCCACCATGCTGTTACCACACGCCGAAGTGGCCGAGATACCGGAAGCCAAAGTGCGCCATTACCTCTTGAGTAAAGAGCACAAGGACGGAAGAAGCAAAGCGCTCTTTTTCGAGCAATTTGGATTCAAATCTGATATGTGGATGGTTTTGCTCGCGGCGCTCAAGGAGCATGCTCGGGTGCACGAAGTCTCGAAGATCGAGACAACACCCTTCGGGACCAAGTACACCATTGACGGTGTCCTGAATACTCCGACCGGCGACATGCCGAACGTGAGGGTCGTGTGGTTCGTCGAAAGAGATGAGGAGATACCGAGGCTGGTGACGGCGCATCCGCTCGCTCGAAAGCCGCAGACGGAATAGACTAAGATAGGAGGAGCCATGTCGAAAGGTCATCGAATTAAGGAGTTGGATCGGGTGGTGCTGACCAAAGCACTGCCCGAACACGGCTTGGTGGCAGGCGACGTGGGGACTGTCGTGCTCATCCATCGGGGCAGCGCTGGCTACGAGGTCGAGTTCGTTGCGCTTGACGGAGAGACAGTCGCGGTGGCAACCGTATCGGCGAGCCAGGTCCGATCGATCTTGCCGAAGGAGCTCTCGCATGCCCGAAGCTATGTGGGCGCTTCAGGTTAATGTTGGCGCATAAAGTTCGTGGCTGATCTTGCCGACGGCGAACATCACCTATGGGGCAAGGCCTTGGGCTGCCGGACAGCCCGAGCCGTTGGGACAACGTTGCCAAAGAATACTGAACAACCTCAGAGTATGGAGAGTCTCGATGGCCGAGAATGCAGAGGTAATGGCGTGAGACTGCGTATGAGTCACCGGGCCGAGGTGTGGCTCTTATTGGCCTGCGCCATCGGCATTCTTGGTCTCAGCCTTCCTGACCTGGTTGGCGGACGTGTCGATTCTGGGGTAAGAGGACTTCTAACCTGTGCAATCGTTTTGCTGCTCTTCTGGTCCAAGCTTTCCCAGAAGAAAACCTGATCGGTCTCAGCCTGAAGTCTAGCGCCAACTGCATCTTGTCAATCGTTTCTCGCCTCTCGCCTCAGAGGATATACCGGCTCAAATCGACGTCCTGGGATAGCTTCGCCAGCCGCTCGCGAACCTTCGCGTCGTCGATCTCCACCTTCTTCGCCGCGCCCTCGGGAGCGTCGAACATCAGGTCCTCCAGCAGCCGCTCCATGACGGTGTGAAGCCGCCGCGCCCCGATGTTCTCGGTCTTGCTGTTCACCTCCACTGCGATCCGCGCGATCTCATCGAGGGCCTTCTCCGTGAACGTCAGCGAGACCCCGTCGGCCTTCAACAGCTTCGAATATTGGGTGGTCAGGGCGTTCTGCGGCTCGCGCAGGATCCGCCGGAAATCGTCTTCCGTGAGGTTCTCAAGCTCCACACGGATCGGCAGCCGGCCCTGCAATTCCGGGATCAAGTCGCTTGGCTTGCTCATGTGGAACGCCCC
This sequence comes from Armatimonadota bacterium, assembly GCA_016223145.1. Taxonomy (NCBI): domain Bacteria; kingdom Bacillati; phylum Armatimonadota; species Armatimonadota bacterium. Next base: position 81,346 of record JACRPN010000021.1, read on the forward strand.
GGCGCAGATGAACAAGATGTGGTCCGTCCGCACCGGCCCAAACTTGCTGGCCACCGTCGAACCTTCGATGATCGGCAGCATGTCGCGCTGCACGCCCTCGCGGCTCACATCCGGCCCCGATCCGCCCGACTTCCCCGCCACCTTGTCAATCTCGTCGATGAACACGATGCCTGTCTGCTCGGCGCGCTGCACGGCCTCCCGATGCACGCCCTGCCGGTCCACCATCTTCTGGGCTTCCTGCTGGAACAAAACCTCCTTGGCTTCGGCGACCGTCACCTTTCGAGTCGAACGGCGCGACTGGAAAGGACTCGACATCCCTCCCACATCCAGGCCCATCTCCTCCAGCCCTTGCGGACTGAACACCTGCACAAACGGGCTGCTCGGCTCCTCGACCTCCACCTCGACGACCTTGTCATCAAGCGCCTTGCCCTGAAGCTGCTTGAGCAGCCGCTTACGAAGCGCGGCTCTACGCTTTTCGGCTTCCTCATAGCTTTCGGAATCGACTTCCTCATCCTCTTCCGGATAGTCGTCCTGCATCTTGGAGCCAAAGATGGCGAAGGCCTGCTTGACGATCGGGTTGTCCAGCTCCGCCGGACGCTTGCGCTTCTTTGGCCGATCGGGAGAGGCGTCCACCAGCAGGTCGGCAAGCGTCTCAAGAGCACGGCGCTCGGCTTCGGGGCGGATCGCCTCGATCTTCTCTCGTTCAACGAGCCTTACCGCTGCTGCGGCAAGGTCGCGAATCATGGATTCCACATCGCGGCCTACATAGCCGACCTCGGTGAACTTGGTGGCCTCGACCTTGACGAATGGCGCGCGCGCGAGCTGGGCAAGGCGCCGGGCGATTTCGGTCTTTCCGACGCCCGTGGGGCCGATCATCAGGATGTTTTTGGGCAGAATATCCTCCCGTTCTTCCTGGGGGAGCTGCTGGCGACGGTAGCGATTGCGCAGGGCGACTGCCACGGCACGCTTGGCGGCATCTTGCCCGACGATGTACTTGTCGAGGGCCGCGACAATCTGCCTTGGGGTCAGGTCTTCAATGGGGAGCGACATGAGGTGTGGGTGAAGACTCAGAACAACTCTCACCACTCTTGCGATTCTCACAAAATCGCCCTAAAGATCTCTCTCCAACCTGCCGTCATTTACTGATGTAGGAGCACTCCGCTCAAACAGAAACAGGGCACGACGGGGGTAACCCCGCTCACGCAAAGCCTAGGGTCTCTGGAGCCTTGTGAGGATTGTGAGAGTGGTGAGAATCGTGAGAATCGTCCGGAACTCCGGAATCAACTCTCACCAATCTCACCAGATTCACCCTTCTCACCGTTCCGAGAAAGCCGGGTTGCCTGTCTGAGATCGTGGGCTGCCGTGGAGCAAGCCATGCGCATATCAGACGCCGAAGTACAACGTATCCTGCAAAAGCAGGCCTCTCTCGTTGCCGACATCGACTCGATCGCCGACGGGATCGACGAACCCACCTATGAGATCGACCCCCAGTTCGTGAAGGAGCTGGCGCGCCGCGTCAACGAGATGCCGGACCGAGAAGACTTCATCACCGAACTGAAAGCCCGGATCGACGCTGGGACCTATAACCCCACTGCGGACGAAATCGCCGAAGCGATGATCCGAAGGACGATTGCGGATCGGGTGCGGTGACGGGTGCTCAGGTGCTCAGGTGTTCAGGTGTTCGGAAGCTGAGTTTAAGGGCTCTATCCTGAAAACCTGAAAACCCGAACACCACAGCACCAACAGACTTACACAATCAGTTCTTTCGTCAGCGAGGAATTGACGACGCCCACGTACCAGCTTCCCTTTTCCTCATTCGGCGATTCGTGCCAATCGTAGAGGTAGCCCGTCACAAGGTCATCCGATTGCAGCGCGTCGGAGAGTTGGAGCCGGGGGACCCACACCTCCTTCAGCACCGGATAGAACTCCGAGGGCATCGGCCCGAGCATGAGGCGGTAATCATCGGTCACATCCACGACCACGATCCGCGCGAGATTCCATTCCCAGAGGTTTCCGTCGATTGCATCCATGGTCCACGTCCTGTGTTCCAGTAGAGGGGACGGATGGAATCGCGAATTGGATTTATGGGTTCGGGCCAATGGGGCGGCCAGTTGTCCACAAATGAGGCTCATCGGCTCATTTTCGTAGAGCTTTCAACACCAGTCCGGCGCCTATGCTTCCGAGGATCACTACCCCCGAGTAGAAGATCACCCAAATCACGTATCCGCCGGAAACTCGGCCATGTCCCGCCGCATTCAATCCGAAGACGATGAGAAGCACCGCAAGAGATGTCAGCGCGAAGCCAGTGATTCCTGATCGCCACCTTCCTGATGTGCCGGACCCCATCAAATTTGATTATGAAATCTATGGAGCCTTGCACCACTTCCGTCAAGGATCTACCAATCTCCCCTCCACAATCCTCAGAACCCGGTCGGCGGCGGAGAGCATCGACTCGTCGTGCGTCACCATCACCAGCGACCCCTCACCCCGGTGCTCGTTCAGGAGCGCCACGACCTGTTCCCCGGTCTTGTGGTCGAGGGCGGCGGTGGGCTCGTCGGCGAAAATCACCTTGGGGTCCCCCAGAAGCGCCCTCGCCACACAGACCCTTTGACGCTCGCCGACGCTGAGCTCGTGGGGCAGCCGGTGTGCTTTCCCGCCCAAGCCAAGGACTTCGAGGAGTTCACGCGCCCGTTCCTCTGGTGAATTCGCCGCCACGGAGCGCCCAGACACCCCCTCGGCATCCGCTGCGCTACCCTGCGACCTCTGCGAGAACTCCGCCTGCGCCGGTACGAAACCCCGATTCATCGGGGCAGGCCCGGCGGCTACGGCCCTCCCCTTTGGAGGGGACGCCAACACGACGTTCTCAAGCGCACTCAAGTAACCCAGCAAGAACGGCTGCTGAAATACGAAGCCAAACTCCCTCAGCCTCAAGCGGCTTCGCTCGACCTCCGGCATAGCTGCCAGGCATTGCCCGTCGTAGGTGATCCTCCCGGAGGTTGGCGTCTTGAGCCCACTGAGCAGGTAGAGAAGCGAAGACTTTCCAGAGCCTGAGGGTCCAAGGATGCCGACGAACTCCTTGCTCTCGATCTGAAGATCCAGATCGCGGCAGGCGAAGACCTCCCGCCCGTGATCCTCGTACCGAAGGCTGGCCCTCTCCGATAGGATCAAACGAGCCTCCTTTCAACGATGGCCACCGGGTCGAACTTGCGAAACCGAAGGAACACCGTCGTGGTTCCCGCCAGCAACACGGCAACAGGGACGGGGATCGTGTATATAAAGGCGCCCTGGTTCAGCACATCCAGCGCATAGGCATTGGGGTCCATCACGACAGCCTTGATCGCGTTGAGCATCCCGTACGCGCCAAGAACACCCAGCACCCAACCTCCCAGCATCACCCACAGGGTCTCGCGAAACATCCGGCTCAAGAGCTGCCTCCGGGTGTAGCCAATGGCTTGCAGCAACCCAAACTCCACCAGCCGCTGCGACTGGTAGATGTTCATCAGCATTGCCATCATCACCGTAATCACGAGCACCAAGATCCCGATAACGAGGTCGAGGATCTTGTAGAGCGTGTTGAACATCTCGCGGGTGTCCTTCTCCAGAAGATGATAGGCGTAGAGCTGCACCCGCTCGCCCTTGAAGGCCCGTTCCGCCCAGCGGTCGAGCTTCTCCTGGTCTACACGATTGCCCGCGAACACAAGGAGGTACTCAAGGGGCGGGAGGTGGTTGAGCTGGAGGTAGGTGGTGTCGGCGAGCATGACCCAGCTTTGAGTTTTCGCGATGCCGACCACCTTGACCGCATACGGCGAATAGCGCTCCCTCTCGGTGGGGCTCAAGAGAGCGTCTCCGATCTTGAGCTTGAGGTTGGTTGCCACCGGCTCGCTGATCACGCACTCGGGCATGCCGGCTTCCGGGTACCGCCCCTTGAGCTCGGTCATCCCCACCCTTTCGAGGTAGTAGCGAAGGTCGTCGGGAGCCAAACCCAGTACGGCAAAGGGCCACTTGCCCACGATGCTCTTGACCACAGCGCTGGTGGCCCTGCAGGTCAGAACTCGATCGATGGGTACCGGCGCGTGCGTCTCAATTCCCCTCCGGATCTTGGGAAGAGAGGTAACGTCGCCGCGCGTACTCACGGCCAGCATGAATTTGGAGTAGCTGTAGGTGGTTCGGATGGAGAGCGGGATGGAATCCATCATCGCGACGATCCCCGCGATCAGCAGCACCGCGAGCAAGATAACGGCGACCAGGGGAACCGTCCGGCCCCAATTTCGAAAGAGATAGGTGCTCGGCGCAAGCGGTTTGGAGGTGATGCGTCGGGCGGACATAGATTCAAGAGAGTACTACGGCAGCAGGATGCCAGATGTGCGTTATTACGCGTGGCCGCAGGTCTTTAGCCTGCGAACAGGACGCCAAGAGGTGCGTGCGCCACATCGGCCGGGAATCATCGAACGCAAGTTTTGGACCTGAGGTTACGACTTTCTTCGATACCGCAAGAACAACTCATCCCCGACTCGGCACTCCGAAATCAGTTCGAAGTTCTGTAGATGCCCGCGCGGCAAAGGCTCGCCTCCCGCATACGTCGGGGTGGTTCTACCCAGCTTCACCCTCGGCGCCAGCGTCAGGAACAGCTCGTCGACCACTCCAAGGCCAAACAGCTCCCCGTTGAGTTCGCTTCCGCCCTCCACCAGTAGCCTTGCGACACCCCGCTCGACCCTCAAGAACCGAAGCAAGCCGCGGAGATCGAGCTCTCCATCAACTGAGGGAAAGTGCATCACCCCGTGGGGCAGGCTCTTGGGCTGCCTTTCCAGAGCCCTGGCCTCCCCACCGGCGATGATCGCCTTTTCAGGCACGTCGGTGAAAAACCGGGATCCCAGAGGCACCTGCCCCGACCGGGTTACCACCACCCGCACCAAGTGAGTTGGAAACCAAATGCCCTTGGTCGCCCTGAGCGTTCCTGCGCCGATCATCACCGCATCGGCGGCGGCCTGGATTTGGCGCATGGCCGCGTGGTCTGCCGGCGATCCAAGGTCCATCACCGCCTCCTCGCGCGAGCCGGACACCGTCTTGCCATCCAGCGTCATCACCATGTTGGTGAACACGTATGGCCGATCCTCCGGCGCGGCGGGGAACAGAAGGTCTTCGTAGAGCGGGGGTATCGTGTCCGCCATGCGAGGCTTGTACCCTACGTTGGCCCTCGCAGGCGCCTGTTTCATCGCAATATCGGGCTGCTCGGGCCGAACCATCCAGGGCGTGTGGTACGGCGACCTGCCGGGCACGCGATACAAAGAGTGCCGAATCGAATTGCGACCGGCCGCAGAACTCCGCGCCTCCTGCAAGAGCCCGTCCGAGACAATTGTGCAAGGGAGCTACCGTCTCGAAGGCGACACATTGACCCTCAACCTTTACCGTGCTCTGGAAGGCGAGAGGCTCAAGAACCTCGAGATCCGGGAGTCCGCGTGGAGTCTCAAAGGCCCGGGAAACCACATCGTTCTTTCGCCTCCCCTCTCCTATCTGCAAGAGGTCGAATGGGAAAGAAGACCGCAGTAGAGGTCTTGCGTGGCATACTTCGTCGTGACGATCTGCAGTCCCGGAGCCAACTCTATGCGTCAACGAGCCTTTGCCCTCGCAGCCAGCCTGCTCTTAGTCGCCATCGCCGCCGCCTCGGCCGCTCAAACGGTCGATAGCCTGACCTTCGCCAACCTCAAGTGGCGCTTGATCGGCCCCTTCCGCGGTGGCCGTTCGATCGCCGTGGCCGGCGTGACCTCGCGCCCAACCGAGTTCTACATGGGCGCGACGGGCGGCGGCGTCTGGAAATCTAGCGACAGCGGCGACACCTGGAAGTGCGTCTCGGACGGCTTCTTCGAGTCGTCCACCATTGGCGCGCTGCAGGTCTCCGAGAGCGACCCGGACATCGTGTGGGCGGGTACGGGCGAGGGCTGCGTGCGCGGCAACATCACGGTGGGCGAGGGGGTTTACAAGTCCACCGATGCGGGCAAGTCGTGGACCCATATGGGCCTTCGTGAGACCCAAACTGCAACCCGCATCCGCATTCACCCCACGAATCCAGACATCGTCTATGTGGCGGCGCTCGGGCACATTTTCGGGCCCAACAAGGAGCGCGGAGTCTACAAGACTACCGACGGCGGCAAGACCTGGAAGCAAGTGCTCTTCGTCAGCGACAAGGCCGGCGCCGTGGACCTCTGCATGGATGCCAAGAACCCGGAGGTTCTTTACGCCGCAACCTGGGAGGTCTATAGGACTCCTTACACCTTGAGCAGCGGAGGGCCGGGCTCCAAGATCTTCAAGTCCACCGACGGCGGCAAGACCTGGACCGACCTCTCGGCAAATCCAGGGCTCCCCAAGGGCGTGCTTGGACGCATCGGCATCGCCGTTTCGCCCGCGAACCCCCAGCGGCTCTACGCAAGCGTCGAAGCGCTGGACGGCGGCCTGTTCACCAGCACCGACGGCGGCGCGACCTGGGCCCTCACCAGCGACAACCGCAACTACCGCCAGCGGGCCTGGTACTACAGCCACGTCTACGCCGACCCGAAGGACGAGCAGACGATGTACGTCCTGAATGTCGGCGCGGGCAAGTCCACTAACGGCGGCAAGACCTTTACGGGGTTTAGCCCGCCTCACAGCGACAACCACGATCTTTGGATCAACCCGAACGATCCCAAGATTTGGATCAGCGGGAATGACGGGGGCGCCTCAGTCACGAAGGATGCTGGCCGCACATGGACGGCGCAGGATATGCCGACCGCACAGTTCTATCACGTTACGACCGACAGCTTCTATCCGTACCGAGTCTATGGAGCCCAGCAAGACAACAGCTCCATCCGCATCGCCAGCCGAACCTTCGGGTTCGGGATCGGGCGAACGGACTGGGAGGGAACCGCCGGTGGCGAGAGCGGCTATCACGCCGTCAAGCCCGACGACCCCGACATTGTCTTCGGCGGCAACTACAGCGGCGACCTTTCCATGATCAACCACAGGACCGGCGACCGCCGTCAGGCGGACCCTTGGCCCGACAACCCGATGGGCCACGGCGCCATTGACTCGGTTCAGCGATTCCAATGGACCTTCCCGATCCTCTTCTCGCCCCACAACCCTAACAAGCTTTATACGTGCAGTCAGTTCGTGCTCGAGTCAACAGATCTGGGCCAATCCTGGAAGAAGATCAGCCCGGACCTGACCCGAAACGACCCCAAAACCCTGCAATCCTCCGGCGGACCGATCACCAAGGACAACACCGGCGTGGAGGTGTATGGAACGGTCTTTACATTGGCCGAGTCGCCCGTCCAGAAGGGCGTGCTTTGGGCTGGATCAGACGATGGACTCGTCCACGTCACCCGCAATGGCGGGCGGTCTTGGACGAACGTAACCCCCAAGGGTCTCCCCGAGTGGGTGCGGTGCAGCATGATCGAGGCTTCACCGCACGATGCCGGCTCGGCGTTCCTGGCGGCGAACAACTTTCAGAACGACGACAGGGCGCCCTACGTCTATGTGACGCACGACTACGGCAAGACTTGGGAGCGCAGGGTCAACGGCATCCCGCGCGAGTGGTTTGTGCGCGTGGTGCGCGAGGACCCGAAGCGCAAGGGCCTGCTCTTTGCGGGCACAGAGCGCGGCGTGTTCGTCACCTGGAACGACGGCCTGTCGTGGCAGCCCCTCAAGATCAACCTGCCGAATACGCCGATTCACGACCTGACGATCAAGGATGACGACCTGGTGGCCGCCACGCACGGGCGCGCATTCTGGATCCTCGACGACATCTCGCCGCTCCGGCAGCTCGACGACGCCAAGCGCAAGGCGCAGCGCCTGTTCGTCTTCAACCCGCGCGACGCGGTGATGGGCGGCGGTGGCGGCCGGCGCGGTCCCCGTGGGGCAGGTTCTCAACCTGCCTCCGACGCGAATGAGGAGATGGGTGAGAACCCGATGCGCGGACTCGTCGTGGGCTATCAGCTCAACGACAAAGCCGACTCGGTCACGATAGAGATGTTCGATAGGGACGGAGTCTTGATTGGGCGCTCGAATTCGGCCCCGACGGAAAAGGGCTTCCAGCGCGCGACGATCAGCACGGTGAACTACCCTGGTTACCGCAGCTTTCCGAACATGATCTTCTGGTTCGGTACCGGCGGCGGCGTACCCATTCCACCTGGAACCTACAAGGTGAAGGTCACCGCAAAGGGCAAGGACGGGGCAGGCAAGGATTGGACTGAGGCCGGCGAGACCACGATCCACGCGATGCAGGATCCCCGGTGGTCCTGCTCCGAGGCCGACCTTCAGGAGCGGACCAAGTTCGCGCGCCAGATCGTCGAGCGGGTGAACGAGGCCAACGACACCGTGGTGCAGATCCGCAACCTGAAGGCGGACATCACGCAGGCGATCACCGACTCGAAGGACGATGGGGACCTGAAGCTCGCTGGCAACCGCCTTTCGGCCGCGCTCTCGGCGGTCGAGGAAGAGCTTTACCAGGTGAAGAACCGCGCCGGGCAGGACCCCCTGAACTACCCGATCAAGCTGAACAACAAGCTAGCGGCGCTGCTCGGCGTGGTGCAGGGCAACAACCACGCGCCGACGGCACAGTCGCGCGAGGTCTACGCGATGCTCACCAAGCTGCTGAAGACTCAGCTCGACCTCTTCAAGGGCTTCACGACGAAGGAGCTCGCCGACTTCAACAAGCTGGCGACGGCGAAGGGTCTGAAGGCGATCGCGGTTCGGGGCAAAGCCGAAGCCGGCGGTGGCGGCGGCTTCGGGGGTGAGGAGGACGAGGATCGAGATAGGGATGGGGACGGAGGTTAGCGGTTCCCGGTGCAGAACCCGCCCTGCACCAGATACTTGTAGCTCTCCTCGACGGCTTGCATCATGTCGGTCGCGCATTCGTCGAGTTCGACCGTCGCCCAGCGCAGCACGCTCGGGTCGGCGGCCGCCATGATCGCGCCGATGTCCTGCTTGCCTGCCCCGACCGCCTGATGCGGCTGGCCCTGGACCAGCGGTCCATCCTTCACGTGGATCATAGGGGTGCGGTCTGCGTACTTCGCCAGCATGGCCGCGGGATCGTTCGCCCCGAACGCCGCCGCCCAATACACGTCCATCTCCAGCTTGAGGTTGGGGCAATCGTCCAACAGCCACTCGATCGCCAGCCTCCCCTCGACCGGTTGGAATTCGAACCAGTGGTTGTGCAGGCACATGGTGAGCCCAGCGGCCTCCAGCCCGGGCAGCACGGCGTTGACCTTCTCGGCGGTGCGCTTGATCGCCTCGACGCTCTCGTAGTCGGGAATCCAAAAGCCCGCCATCAAGAGGTCCGTGCCCAGGATCTTGGCGGTGTCAATGGTCTCCTGAAGGGTCTCGGGGGTCGGAAAGGCGCAGCTATAGGCTGAGACCTGCATCCCGAATTGGTCGACTGCATTGCGAAACTGAGCCGCGTTCATCCCGGAGCCGGGACCGCTTTCGACCGCCTTGTAGCCAATCCTGGCGATGCGCCCGAGGATGGACAGGTGGTTGCTGTTCGCCATCTCGTTGCGGACGGTGTAGAGCTGGATGGAGATGGGAATGACCATGTTGCGAACGCTACCCGATATTCAGGGGCTTCCCCGGTGCCGCCTCACCCCCGTTCACTTTGTTCGCCGAAGGAACCGGGGCAGGCACCGACCCTCTCCCACGAGGGGAGAGGGAGTCATCGCCTCACCGACTCACCGTTTCTCCCCTTCCCCTGTCTCCGTCTCACCCACTCTCCGACTCTCCGACTCACCGTCTCAGCCCTTCCGCCCTTGGCCACGGAGCTCGAAGCAGTTGCGGCAGCGTGCTTCGTAGGCTTCGGTCGCGCCGATCAGCACGGTCGGGTCGTCCACATGCGCGGGCTTGCCGTCGATTTGGCGGTAGGTGTGGCTGGCCGGTGCGCCGCACTTCATGCAGATCGCCCGCAGCTTGATCACCTCGTCCGCCGCCACCATCAGCGCCCCCATCGGGCCGAACGGCTTTCGTCGAAAGTCCTGGTCCAGCCCCGCGCAGATGACCTCCTTTCCCAAGTCGGCGAGCCGGACGACGAGATCGGTCAGCGAGGGATCGAAGAACTGAGCCTCTTCGATGCAGACGACCTGCGTATCCTTGTCGATCTTGTCCGCCAGTTCACGGACGTTCCGCACCGGCACGGCCTCGTGCTTGACGCCCATGTGCGTGACCACCATCATCTCGTCGTAGCGGGTGTCGATGCTGGGCTTGAAGACCTGCACCCTCTTCTTGGCATAGAGCGCACGCCGTGCCAGCCGGATCAGCTCCTCGCTCTTGCCGGCGAACATGCTGCCGCAGACGACCGTGATCTGGCCGAGCGGCCTGGTGCGGGGGCGGGACATGGGTGAATGTTAGCGCAATGGGGGCGAAGGGGTTCGGGGTTCAGGGTTTGGGGGTTCCGGACTTTGCGTTTCTTTGCGTATAGGCGGCTTTGCGAGAAATCCGATAGCCGGCGACAACAAGGAGCTTCGGAGCTCGCCCGGAGTCTCCACCCCAAAACCCCCCTCCTTGTCTTCGCTGTGCGAAAACAAGGAGGGGGGTCGCCGGAGCTACCATAGCGGTGTGAGCGAGATCAAGCGCCATTGGGAGGAGGTCTATGGGCGAAATGCGCCGGAGGACGTGAGTTGGTATCAGGTGGAGCCCGAGCCCTCACTTTCGCTGATCCTGCGTTGCGGCCTACCTCTCGAGGCGCCGATCTTGGAGGTCGGAGGCGGGGCCTCGCGCCTGGTGGATGCGCTGCTCGACCATGGTTTTAGCAGGCTATCTGTTCTGGACGTCTCTGGCGCGGCGCTTGCCATCGTGCGGCGAAGGCTGGGGGACCGGGCCTCTCAAGTTCGCTGGATCGAATCTGACGTCTTTGATGCGCCGCTGGAGCCGGGTTCGCTGACGCTCTGGCACGACCGGGCGGTGTTTCATTTCTTGGTCGAACCGGAATCGCGGCGGGCGTATTTCCAGCTTCTTTCGGAGTCGTTGATGAAGGGCGGCTTCGCGGTGTTGGGAGCGTTTGGGCCTGAGGGACCGGAGTCGTGCAGCGGCCTGCAGGTCCAGAGGGTCTCGGAGGCCTCACTCGTGGGGGAAATGGGGCCTGGGTTTGAACTTGTGGAGAGCCTGATTCATGAACACCGGACGCCGTTTGACACCGTCCAGCAGTTCCTGTTCGCACGGTTCATGAAACTCTGACAGCCCATGCCCTCTTACTTCATCTCTTCATCCCTTCATCTCCCTAGCTCCCCCCGGCAGGGATCACCACCCGTCTCGCCGAAATGGGATCCATGCTTTGCGCGGCGCTATGCCTTCTTGCGGCTTCGGGAGCCCCCATGACCGGTCCCTCACTATCGCAGATACCTCGCCTTACCAGTCCCTTCTTCGACCTCGCGCTCGATCCAATAAGGCCCCGGTTCGAGAAGCTCGCGATTGACGGCCTGGGCAAGGGGCGCTATGGGGATGGGGCCTGTTTGCCGAGCGAGGAACCCGAGAGCACCCTGAAGCTCACCTGGGTGAACCCGTCCATGGCCGTCTATGCCGACTCCAAAGGCTACGCCGCCTGGACGGTCTCATTGAAAGGGCGAATCCTGACGCTGCGCTCGAACTTTGTCCAGGGATCTCCGGTGAACCGCCCTTTTGAGCTTCGGTTTCGCCAGAAGGCCAACCATGCCACGCTACTCGGGCTGATGGCTCCTGACAGCCGCGCGGTCCAGCTTCCCTGTGTGCTGCACTTGCCAGACCAGGGCTCGATTCGCATCAAGGGCCAGGGCGCGCTGCCCTATGACGCCAGGCGCTATGTCAAGCCGGAGCCCTATGTCTCGATTGCCTTTCCGGCCGCGACCGTTGGCCAAAAGAAGGTGAGCTACACCCTTGATGCCACCTGCATTTTCCCAAACTGGAAGGGCGCGGACGGTCCCCTGTTCGACGGCTTCAAGCGGGGCTATCTGAACATCTTCCAGCTCAACCCAAGGTTCCGAATGCTGTGCAACAACGCGTCCAGCGACGCGGTGCCGTTCACCGTCTACATGCTCGCTGAGGTCGCCAAAAAGGCCCCCGAACTCGTCCCCGGCCTGCGCGCCATGGACCTGGTCAAGGCGACCGTAGACCGCTATCTCGCCGGCGAGAAGGGCTACGGGCTGCGCGGGTATGGGTCCACCGGATCCGACGCCGACATCGTGGGCTGGGCCACCCCTTACGATTCGCTCGACACCTACCCAAGCCTCCTCATCGCCGCGTGCGAAGTGGCGAAAGCCGAGCGCGACACGACCTGGGCCAAAGCCAGCTTTGCGACAATCTCTTCCTGGGCTAAGGAGATGATGGCCGGGGACCGCGACGGCAACGGCCTGGTTGAATACCCGCGGACCGGGAACTTCGGCGATCGACCCGTTCCCTCGAACCGCCCCTCGAACTGGTGGGATTGCATCAACTTCGGGCACGAGGACGCCTATGCGAATGCGCTGGCTTATCGCGCCTCTGTCCTGCTCGCCGAACTCGCTAGACGGCTCGGGCACAAGGACGAGGCTGCTTCCGCGACGGCTTTCGCCGTCAAGCTCAAAGCAAGCTACCATGCCACCTTCCTGAACCCCAAGACCGGCCTCCTTGCGGGATGGCGAAGCAAGGACGGGCAACGGCACGACTATGCGTTCCCCTTCGTCCAGGGCATCGCCGTGGCCTATGGTCTGCTAACCCCTGAGCAGGGAAACAAGGCGATGGACGTGCTGCTGGCCAAGATGAAGGCTGTGGGGTTCAACCGGTTCGATCTGGGTCTCCCGGGCAACCTGATCCCTGTTCCCAAGGGCGACTACGTCAAGCACGATTGGGCCGGGGCGATCGGCGTTGGAGAGCCCAGCCTGGACGACGGCTCGGACGCTTTTCAGATCTATGAGAATGGTGGCGCGACGGGGTGCTATGCCTTCTTCACGGTCCGGGCGCTCTACCAGCTTGGGCGGATCGAAGATGCACGGCGGGTGTTCCTTCCCATGCTTCAGGGCTATGCCGAGGGCAACTTCATGGGGTTTGGGCCGAATGGGCAGTCGAAGGACTGGCGCGCCTGGGACGGGACCTGCCACGGCTATGAGGGGTTGCTGGTGGACGCATTCATGACGCTCCTCTGCGTTGAGGATGAACTGATGTCGCGGCTCATCGGCGTGCCCAAGTTGAACGAGCGGCCCTGATCCCACGCAAGCAATGCTCGTTAGCTCTTTCGAAGCGTGGATTCAGCGAACATCGTCAGGACGGCTTTTTCGCTTGTGGTTCCGGCGGCTGTGCCCTAAGCGCGGCGCCAAAACACCTATTGAGCTTGCGTGTTTCTCCGTCGAACTCGGCCATCCACGATTCACCCCTCCCAGGCCATAGGAAATTGATGCGGTAGTACGGACTCCCATTAGGGGTGAAACGGCCACCAAAAAGCGGTTCTGGTCCCGCGCTATATCCTCTGATCGTGGCCCTGGACGCAACTTGCTTGCCGACATAAGGCTCAAGGAGCGCCCTGGCGAACTGCTCGCTAAGCGGCCCGGATTCGGTGCATGCTTGATGTTCAAGTGGCGGCAACGTGGCGGACGCAATGCCGAACTCTGGAGTCGCCATCAGGGACGCCTGCACTCCGGATTCGTCTTGGAGAAGCACGACGAACACCTTTCCTTGGTGGTTCCGGTCCATCACCCTAATGGAAGCCCACCGCGAAAGATCTGGTAGTCCCCACCGAGCCAAGAACTGCTTGGCGGCAGGGAGCGCCACAGCTTCGGCGTGCCGCTCTTCGGCAAGCGCCCGAAGCCGGTTAGAAACCGGGATCGAGCCGGCAGCCAGCAACACCAGGACAACGAAGAACAGAGTGTACTTACGCACGCCTACCAGGCACCTTACCTTGCCTTGCGCTTCCCGCCGATCGAGGCTCCTGTCTCCTCGTCCACAACGAGGATGCACTTGTCGAAGCGCACGACGTAGGCATAGCGAAGTCGTCGCGCCGCAAGCAACGAAGCGCCTGACGGGTAACCTCAGACCTCCCCATGCCCCACGACGTCCTACTCACTTCAGCCGAGATCCAAGGCAAGATCAAAGACCTTGCCCACCAAATCAAGAACGACTATGGGGACGACCCCGTGCTGCTCGTAGGTGTGCTCAAGGGCTGCGTCTACTTCCTGACCGACCTATCGCTAGAATTGGGACTGAACTTCACGCTCGACTTTGTCCAGGTGTCCAGCTATGGCAGCGGAAAGAGCTCGACCGGCGTGGTCCAGATCGTCAAGGACCTGGACGTGAACATCGAGGGCAAAAACGTGCTGATCGTGGAGGACATCGTGGACACGGGCCTCACGCTCAGTCACCTTCGCGACTTGCTCGGAACACGCCACCCAAAGACCCTAAAAGTCGTCTCTTTGCTCACCAAACCTGAAGCCCGCGTGGCCCACGCGCCGATAGAATATGTTGGATTCGAGATACCGAACGAATTTGTGGTAGGATACGGGCTGGACTACGCAGAGCGGTATCGCAATCTGCCCTACATCGCGGTTTTGCGCGAAGAGTAGGCCTCCAGACTTCCTTTTCTGATTCGGGCTGGGACCTTCTACCGGCCCATTGAATCTCACACCAATCAAGACCATCATGTCGCACACATTCCGTCCACGAAAAGGCGACGGCGGAGCTGGACAGCGCCGCCATCGTTCACGCCAACGCGAGGGCCTGCCCAAGCTCGACTCCCAATCCGATCTGGAGCTTCTTCCCGAGCTCGATTACAACCAGCTCGACCAGATGTCGCCGGCCGACCTGGCGAAGATGGCCAAGAAGGCCAAGATCGAGCTCACCTCCGAGCGCAGCAAAGTGCTCGAAGCGCTGCTGATCCAGGCCAACTCCGACTTTGGGGCGCTCTACGCCCGCGGCATCCTCGAAGTCATGCAGGATGGCTGGGGCTTCCTGCGCCGCGAGAACTACGTGCCCTCGCCCGGCGACGTGTATGTGTCCCAATCGCAGGCCAAACGCTTTGGGCTTCGCGGCGGCGACATGGTTTTCGGCCAAGTCCGGCCTCCCAAGGAGGGAGAAAAGTACCAAGGCATGCTCCGCGTGGAGAGCGTGAACGGCAATGCAACGCAATCGGAAGAGATGCAGCGTCGGCGCAACTTCGACGACCTGACGCCTCTTCACCCCGATGCTCGCATCAAGATGGAGACCGGAGCGGAGAACATCCTCGCCCGAGTTATCGACCTCATTTCCCCCATCGGCAAGGGCCAGCGCTGCGTGATCGTCTCGCCCCCCAAGGCCGGCAAGACCACAATCCTCAAAACCATTGCCAACTCAATCACCACCAACCACCCGGAGATCTATTTGATGGTCCTGCTGGTGGACGAGCGGCCCGAAGAAGTCACCGATTTCCGGCGCTCTGTACGCGGCCAGGTCATCAGCAGCACCTTCGACGAGCCCGCCGAGAACCATATGCGCGTCGCCGAGCTATGTCTAGAGCAGGCAAAGCGACTCGTGGAGAGCGGCCGAGATGTGGTCATCCTCTTGGACTCGCTGACCCGCTTCTCGCGCGCCAGCAACCTGACGATCAACCCTTCAGGACGCACGCTCTCCGGTGGTCTCGACCCCTCGGCGCTCTATCGGCCAAGGCGGTTCTTCGGTTCGGCGCGGAACATCGAAGAGGGCGGCTCGCTGACGGTCATCGCCACTGCGCTGATCGACACGGGCTCCAAGATGGACGACGCCATCTTTGAAGAATTCAAGGGCACCGGCAACAGCGAAATCGTGCTCGACCGCGACCTCGCCGAGCGCCGCATCTGGCCCGCCGTGGACGTGCGACGCAGCTCCACCCGACATGAAGAGAAGCTCTTCCACAAGGACGAGCTCGAGGGCGTGGTCCAGCTTCACCGGCTGCTCGCGAACCAGCAAAACAGCTGGGAGGCGACCGATAACCTCATCAAACTGCTCAAGCGCTCGCCGAACAACCAGGCGTTCTTGGACGGGGTCGTACAACGCTTGAAGCCCACGGCGTAGACACATGTCACATTCCGGCGTTCATTAGCGGACTTCTATTGGGTGTGCAACGGCACGCTCAAGAAAGAGAGCTATGAACACACGCGTCTTTGGGCTCGGGATTGCCGTTGGCGTCTCCACGATCGCGAGCGCAACCAACCTGAATTTCACCGGTACCTGCGATGACGCCTTTGCGGCCTACATCTCCACAAACGACTCCGTTCAGGGTACGCAGTTCGTGACGGACGACAATTGGTGGCCCTCGGTCGAAACCGGTTCAACGGCGTTAACCCCGAACGTCACCAATTACTTGCATGTGATGGGTTGGGACATCTATGGCGCTTCGTCTGCCATGATCGCCAGCCTAAGCCTCTCCGATGCCGGATTTCAGTTCGACAACGGCGGACAGACGCTGGACACAGACACCGTCTACTGGGGGTTGAGCACGACGGGCTGGGGAATCAACGACCTCATACCGACGGACTACGGCCCCAACGGCACCGGACCGTGGGGATCGATCAGCGGCGTAAGCGCGTCGGCGCGCTTCCTGTGGTCAGCCACATATGGCGTACCCGGGGTCTACCACCACTTTTCGGTTCGGATCACTCCGGTGCCGGAGGTGGCGAGTTGGATGGTTCTTGGCTTGTTTGCCGTCGGCCTCAGACGGCGCCGACGATAGGCACTCTGGGTCCGGCTTCGATTTGGCGCAGCCCACCTCCAACGGAAACCCCTCTGGAGGTACATTCACTTCATGCCGGAAGAGCTTCCTGGTAACGGAGATCACGGGAATCTGGACGAGCCACCCTCGTTCTTTCCGCAGGCCTATTTGCCTGCCGATCGTGATTCCAGCCAGATGGGCGAACTCATCCGGGTCCGCGTGGATGGCGTTTACGTCGTCGAGAGCGGAGGACAGGTCTCCCGGTTCGTGCTGCTGGTCGAGGGCGAACGCCGGTTGCCGATCTTGATCGGCGAACCCGAGGCACAGTCCATCTCGATGGGGCTCGACGACTCCCCGCCAGACCGCCCGCTGACCCACGATCTGGTCAAGACCGTCTGTGAGCGCCTTGGCGCGCGCGTGAGCAAGGTCGTCATCGACGACCTTTGGAACGGGATCTATTACGCCAAGATCCTGCTCCTGAAGGGCGATGAAGAGATGGAGATCGACTCCAGGCCCTCCGATGCCATCGCGCTTGCGGTGCGCTTCGACGCTCCGATCCTCGTGGCTGAAGAGATTTTGAACAGCGCTGCGGAGGAGTAGGTTCGACCTTCCGACTCTGCCCCCTTGCGGAGGGTTGCGCTTCGGTATTCTCTTGCCCCATGAGCCCCGCTGAGCGAGCCGCCTATCTGCGTGCGGAGATCGAGCGCCACAACCACCTGTACTATGTGCTCGAGCGGCCGGAAATCTCGGACACCGAGTTCGATCATCTCTTTCGCGAGCTCGTCGAAATCGAATCCGCCCACCCAGATCTGAAAACTCCGGACAGTCCCACCCAGCGCGTGGGAACCCTTGCCGCCGGTGCCTTTCCAAGCCATCGTCACGCCGCCCCGATGCTCTCGCTGGACAACGCCTTTGGCGATGAGGAGGTCCGCGCGTTTGACGAGCGTGTTCGCAAGGCTCTCGGGACCGAAGACGAGATCGAATACTACGCCGAGTTGAAGTTCGACGGGCTCTCGCTCTCACTAACCTACGTCGGCGGTGTGCTCGAAACCGCGACAACCCGCGGCGACGGCGTCACCGGAGAGGTCGTGACGCCGAATGCCAAGACGATCCGGTCGATTCCTTTGAGATTGGGGACGGAGGGACACAGGGACGCAGGGACAAAGGGACTGGAAGAACTAGGGAACGAGGGACTCAGGGACTCAGGAACTCAGGGACTCGGAGAGCTAGGAACCGAGGGACAAGTGGACTTAGGGACCACCGTCCCTCCGTCCCTCCGTTCCTCTGTCCCTGGCCTCCTCGAAATCCGCGGCGAAGTGGTCATGTTCAAGGACGCCTTCGAGGCCGCCAACCGCGAGCTTGCGGCGGCGGGACAGCAGGTGTTCGTAAACCCTCGAAACGCCGCTTCGGGGGCCATGCGCCAGAAAGACAGCCGCATCACCGCCAAGCGAAACCTCACCTTTCTCGCCTACAGCCAGGGGGCTGGACCTAGGCTTGCGCCGACGCAGTCGGGCACTCTGCAGACCCTCGCAGATTTGGGGTTCGCGGTCCGGCAAGAGGCGCATTGCGTGAAGGGAATCGCGGGGTTGCTGGAGTTCATCCACGAGGTCGAAGCGATGCGCCCGAACCTGCCGTTCGGCATCGACGGCGTCGTGATCAAAGTCAACGATCTGGACCTCCAGGATGCCCTGGGGAGCACGGCGCGCGGCCCACGGTGGGCCATCGCCTACAAGTTCGCCGCCGAGCAGGCGCTGACCAAGCTGAACTCGATCTTCTGGAGCGTCGGGCGGACCGGCGCGGTCACCCCGGTCGCCGACCTGGAACCCGTGTTCGTCGGGGGCGTGACGGTCTCTCGCGCGACGCTGCACAACATCGAGGACCTTCGCCGAAAGGACGTTCGGGAGGGCGACACTGTCATCGTGCAGCGCGCCGGCGACGTGATCCCCGAGGTGGTAGGGCCGGTGCTGGAAAAGCGGGTAGGCAACCCCCCAATTCCTGAGGAGCCCACCGAATGCCCCGAGTGTCAGGCGCCGATCGCCCACCGCCCAGGTGAGGTGATCGCCCGATGCACCAACAAAGCGTGCCCGGCGCAGGTCGCCGCCAAGCTCCGCCACTTCGCCTCCCGCACCGCGCTCGACATCGAGGGGCTGGGGGACAAATCCATTCTTCGATTCCTCGAGGAGGGGCTGCTCACCGACCTGCCCAGCGTATTTGAACTCAAGGAGAAGCGAGAGCGGCTGGAAGGGCTGGAAGGCATGGGCGAGCTCAGCATCTCGAACCTGCTTTCCGCCATCGAGACAGCCAAGACCCGCCCCCTCGACCGGTTCCTGTTCGCGCTTGGCATTCGGTTCGTGGGGGAGAAGGGCGCTAAGGACCTGGCGCGGCACTTCCGCTCGCTCGATGCGCTCCGAACGGCCGACTATGAGGCGCTTCTCGAAGTCCAAGACATCGGCCCGCGCACGGCCGGCGAGATTCAGGAGTGGTTCGAGGAAACCGAGAACCAACAGCTTTTGGATCGTCTTCTGGAGTTGGGCGTGGCCCCGAGTGAGCCGGAGGCTGTCGTGAGCGACCTCTTTGCCGGGCAGACGATCGTGTTCACTGGCAAGCTGGAGCGCTTTTCGCGTGAGGCGGCCGAAGACTTGGTGATCCGGCTCGGCGGCAAGGCCGCCGGGAGCGTGAGCAAGAACACGGCGTTCCTGGTGGCGGGCCCCGGCGCCGGTAGCAAGCTGGCGAAGGCCGAGGAGCACAAGGTTCCGGTCTATGACGAGGAAGGGTTCCTGGCGATGCTATCAGAAGATCTGCTGGCGCAGTTGGTCGGGGGCTGAGACTGGGCCTCGGCCAGTTGTTGGACCCTTTCCAGCACCAGCCGATGGGAGCGGTCGACCGACCACGTCCAGATCGCCTGCCAATAGGCTCGCGGACCCATGTCGAGCGTGTACCATGTCGTGCGTTCGAGCCAGACGCCGCCCATTGCGTCCGGCACAATGCGGAACTCACCGCGCGTCGATTCGACCGAGTGCTCCAGGTGGGGTGGGCGGATGTCTCCCCAGATGTTGGTTTCTTTCATCACCGGCGGGCTCTGCAAAACCTCGAACGCCATCCCTTGACCCGGCCGCCAATCGGTGACGCGCTGGACGCACGTTCCGGAGGTCAAAGTGCACTTCCGAATGGCCCCCTTGCCTCGCCCGTGCATCTTGGTCTCGACCGGGCTGGCGAGCTGGATGGCCGCGCCGAGGTCGGCGGGCAAGGGCACCGTGAGGTCGCCAGAAATGACCTGCCAAACGGAATTGGCCGATGCTGAGATGTGGACTCGTGTGGTGACCGCGATCTCCTGAGGGCTGGGCTCGGGAGCACCAAATTGCCAGACTCCAAGAAGCAAGCCGGTTGGAATGAGCGCCATCGGCCCGCGCCGTCGGCGCTTCTTGCCGGACTCAGTGATCAGATAGAGCAGCACTCCAACGGCAATCGCTGGAATTGCTATGATGGCGCCGCCGATCAGGATGCAAGCCGCTCCCTCGAAGCCTGTCGCTTGGGCGAGAACACCCATCACGGGGAGTGGCGCAAGCCCGTACATCACGGAGCGCGATAGGGAAAGGGGCGCGCCCTCCGCAAGCCCGATGGCAATGGCGCCGGCGACGAAAGGGATGCCGAGGAAAAGCGTCGCGTCGTACCGGCGGTACCAGAGCACGCCGAGTACGAAAAGCAAGAAGCCAATGACGCCACCCACGACGGCGGGTCTCGCTCGACCCCAGAGTCGTTGGCCTGTGTTCCTCATAAGACAATTATGGCATAGAATTTCAGAATGTTCTGAAACTACATGCCATACGCTGAGCCATTTGCTGCGGAAATCAGAGGGTGGACCTAGATGCGCGCGGCTCTGCGCGCGCCCAGACGCTTCACCGTCTCGTCGCCGATCACGCCGAGGAGAATCACCAATCCGATCACCGCAAACTCCAGCTGCGTGGCGATACCCAGGATGTTGATGGCGTTATAGAGCACCCTCACGATCGCCGTGCCGATCAGCACACCCAAAATCGTGCCCGTCCCACCTCTCAGGCTGCACCCGCCCAGCACTGCCCCAGCAATCGCGTAGAGCTCATAGAAGTTGCCGTGGCCGCTGGGCTGGACGGAGTTCACGTCCAATCCGAAGATGATCCCGCCTATCCCCGCCAAGAGTGCGCTGATCATATAGGTCATCGTTACGGTGCGATCGGTGTTCACCCCGCTGTAGCGCGCGGCCTCCTCGTTGCCGCCCACGGCAAAGAGGTGCCTGCCGAACACCGAGAAGTTCAGCACCCAGCCCGCCAAGAGTGCCGTACCGATCAGCAGCACAAAAGGCATCGGAACGCCGAACGGCGCCCCCTTCGCGAGCAGTTTGAGGCCGTCATAACCGGTTCCATACCCCTGCGTGGCATCGCCCGTGATGTAGCGCGCCAGACCCCGGTAGACGAACAGCCCACACAGCGTGACGATGAACGGCTGGACCCGAACCTTGGTGATCAGCACCCCGTGGAGCCACCCAATGAAGAGCGCCAGGCCCAAGACGGCCAGCAGCGCCGGAAGCACCGGCCAGCCGCTCCCTACGAGCAGCATCGGCAGCAGCACCCCAGTGAGGCCCACCACCGACCCGATCGAAAGGTCGATGCCGCCGGTGATGATGACGAACGCCGCGCCGATGGTCAAGAGGCCGTAAAGTCCGGTCCACCGCGCGATGTTCGAGAGGTTGCCGACTTCCAGAAACTGAGGGTTCTTGAGCGCGGTGAGCATCACCACGGCCACCAGAATGCCGAAGATGCCCGCCACTCGCTTCATAGATCTGCACTCCCACAAAGCCCGAAGGGGGCTGATCCCGAAGACGAATGCCTACGAACGCTGCATTGGCGCGCGGAAACGGCCGTCGCTGAGCCAACATCACCCGGACGGGACGTCTGCGCTATACCGGTTCTGGCAGATCCCAAAGGGATCTCAGAGAGGTGCCAGGGGTTGAGCGAAGCGAAACCCCTGGTTCGACGCCACCCCATTCCAGTCTCTGGTGACCCCAACGGGGTCAGAAGAGAGTAGCCAGGGGTTGAGCGAAGCGAAACCCTTGGCGGGTTCACTCCAACGCCCGCACCTCGCAAGAGGTGCCACCACTGCAGAACCCTGCCCCTCAACGGGTCTTCGCGAAGGCTCGCCGGCTGAGCGATCTCGGAGCGGGATGGACTCACGGTCACTTCTCGGGCTTGCCACTCAGCTCGTCGATGATGCCGGCCTGGCGCTCCATTGCGTTCTGTGCGTCGATCTTGCCCACGAACAGCATCAGCTTGCCGCCGTTGGGCAGGGCTTCCTTGATCAGCTTGCCCGCCGCGCGGCCCGCACGATAGTTGTTGGTGCCGATGTAGCAAAGCCGCTTGCTGGCGGGGGCGTCGCTGTCCTGGGTGACCACGCTCATCACATCGCAGGCCTTGTTCAGCATGTCGACCTGGTTCTTCGGGTCCACCGGGCTGATGGCCATGCCGCTGATTTTCCTCGTAATCAGGTCTTCGACGATGCGCTGCTGCTCGGTTGGAGTGCCGTCCGCAGGCATCCTGAAGTCCACATTCACGCCAAGCTCACCCACGGCCTTGTTCACCCCTGCGCGGGCGATTTTCCAGAAGTCTGAGGCGTTGTTGGTGACAAAGGCAAAGCTCGCAGCGCCCACTTTGGCAGTCGGCGACGTCTCCCCGCTCTTCAGCCGCTCGGCAAGTTGGCCCTTAAAGCCCTCGACGTCTCCCTTCTTCAGGATTTGAATCGGGATGTCCATCACACCGTTCGCCGGGATGCCGGTTTTGTCGCCCTTTGCCAGCGAGGCCAGCAGCTTGACCGATTGGTAGCCAAACTCAAACGGCTGCTGCACGAC
This sequence comes from Armatimonadota bacterium, assembly GCA_016223145.1. Taxonomy (NCBI): domain Bacteria; kingdom Bacillati; phylum Armatimonadota; species Armatimonadota bacterium. Next base: position 103,845 of record JACRPN010000021.1, read on the forward strand.
CGTGCCCAGGATCGCCCCATCCAAGATTCCCTGAAGGGTGTCGGCCTCTTCGTCGAACGCCACGATCTGGACCTTGCCCACCTTGTTTTGCCCTTGGACGGCACTCAGGATCGCCGGACCGTTATAGCTCCAGAGGCCCACCAGGCATCCGAGGTCGGAGTTGGCGGTCAGCGCGTCCTCAACGTTCTGCTTGGCCCGTGCACGGTCGGTGAGGTCGGTGCGGGTGTCGAGGATCGTCCACGCGCCGCACTTCACTTCGCCGGTCACACCGGTGATGGCAGCTTCCCTCCCGTCTTCCGGTGGTCCTGCCTCCTTCTCGATGATCTTGGGCGCTCCGCCCGAGCATCCAATGACGGTGAAGACGAAAAGAGCGGCGGCCAGCAGGCTCAGCGAAGCGGATTTCATGGTGTTCCCTCAGTTCGGCACGCCCAGGGCGTGCCGCTATCCAACGGCATATTACCGAAGCAGGGCATACTCTTTCGAATCCGGTCGGTGAAGCATGGTGGGTCTCTCTGTTCTTGTCGCGTTGGCAATGGGGTATGGAGCTGTGGCGCCCCCTGATGAGGTGGCCCCAATCGCCATCGTTCCGGAGCCCGTGCAATGGGATCGCGCTGAAGGTTCCTTCAAGCTGGCCAAGGACACGCCGATCGTTGTTGCGGCCAACGAGTCTGGCGCTTATGGCGTGGCCTACACCCTTGCCGAATCGCTGAAGACCGGGCTGGGGGAAACGCCCAAGGTCCACGTCGGCGCCGTGAACCCTCCGCCTCCCGGCGCGATCACGTTGACGACTTCAGGCGCGGACTTGACCCTGGGCGAGGAAGGCTACGAACTCAAGGTAACCGCCAATTCGGCGCTGGTGCGTGCGCCAACGGATACGGGGCTGGCACGAGGTATTCAGAGCCTGAGGCAGCTCTTGCCGCCCGAGTTTGAGGAGGGCAAACCCAGGGCCTCGTGGCAGATTCCCGGCATTTCGGTCCGCGATTGGCCCCGCTACCGTTGGCGGGGCATGCTGCTCGATTCGTGCCGCCACTTCTATTCCAAGGACTTCGTGAAGCGGGCGATCGACCTGCTCGCCTACCACAAGATGAACGTGCTGCACTGGCACCTCACCGAGGATCAGGGTTGGCGCATCGAGATCAAGAAGTACCCCAAACTCACCGAGGTCGGTGCATTTCGCCAGGCGTCCGGCAACGACCAGGTCGGCGACCCCTTGCCGATTGAGACCGGTCTGAGAGCGGTCCATCCCGATCCTGGCCAACTCAAAGAATCTGGAAAGTACGGCGGTTTCTATACGCAGGCCGAGATCAAGGAGATCGTGGCTTACGCCGCAGCGCGCCGGGTGGCCATCGTTCCCGAGATCGAGATGCCCGGCCACGCCCTGGCGGCGCTGGCCACCTTCCCGGAGCTTTCCTGCACGGGAGGTCCGTTCCAAGTGGGCAACGAGTGGGGGGTGTACTCCGACGTGTATTGCGCGGGGAACGACAAGGTTTTCGAGTTCCTTCAAGACGTGCTCAACGAGGTCATCGACCTCTTTCCTGGCACATACATTCACATTGGCGGGGATGAGGTGCCGAAGCAGCGCTGGCAGGCGTGCGCCAAGTGCCAAGCGCGCATGAAGGCCGAGGGACTCGCCGGCGAGCACGAACTCCAGAGTTGGTTCATTAAGCGGATCGACAAGTTCCTTACGTCGCGGGGCAAGCGGCTAATCGGGTGGGATGAGATCCTCGAGGGCGGGCTCTCCCCTGGGGCGACGGTTCAATCGTGGCGAAGCTTTGCTGGTGGGATCGCCGCCGCTCGAGCGGGGCACGACGTGATCATGTCGCCGACGAGCCACTGCTATCTCGACGCCCCGAACGAGTCCACGACCCTGGAGAGGGTCTACTCGTTCGAGCCGATGCCGGCCGAACTCGAAGCGTCGGGGGCCAAGTTCATCTTGGGGGGCGAAGGCAATCTCTGGTCCGAGCGCATCCCTCAAGGACGTTGGGATCGGCAGGCATTTCCCAGGCTCTCGGCGCTCTCGGAAGTGCTCTGGAGCCCGCGCGAGAAGCGCGTTTGGGACGACTTTGAGAAGCGTATCGACCCGCACCTGCGGCGGCTCTTCGGGATGGGCGTGCGCTACTACGTCCCGCCGCCGGTGTTCATCGACACGCCGACGGTCTTTACCGAGCGAACCACGGCTGCCTTCAAGGACCCCGTGAAGGGCGCTGCGCTCTTCTTTACACGGGACGGGAGCCTGCCTACGGCCCATTCCAGCCGCTACGCCGGCCCCATCGAGATCGCGGCTACAACGCGCCTTCGCGCGGTTGCGCTGTACCCCAACGGCGTTGCGAGCGAATCTGTCAGCCGGACCTTCCGCAAGGAGCCCTACCTCGACGCTTTGAGCCCGGCGCCAACGGTGGAAGCGGGGGTGGACGTCCGCTACTTCGAGGGCACGTGGCTGCGGATTCCCGAATTCTCCGCGATGACGCCCGCCGCTTCCGGCGTTGCTAAACGCGTTGGCCTCGAACTCCGGAAGCGGGACTTCGACTTCGCCCTCGAGTTCACCGGCTACCTGAGCGCCCCAGCCGACGGGATCTACACGTTCTTCCTCGAATCGGATGACGGGAGTGTCCTCTGGGTCGACGGCAAGCCAGTGGTCAACAACGATGGGATCCACCCTCCAACAGAGCGCTCGGGGCAGGTAGCCCTGCGCAAGGGCTTTCACACCGTGCGAGTCGGATTCTTCCAGGGCTCCCAGGCTCTCGTACTGAACCTGAAATGGGCGCCTCCAGGCGGACAGAAATCTGGACTGGATTCGGCGCTCTTTCGGGCAGTCGCCCCCAGGGGCGGCCGCCGATAGGGCGACTCTTGAAAGGGGCCTAAACCAGGCGTCTCGCCCATTGCGGTTTCGTGAAGGCCGCCCGGATCCCCTCACCCGGTCCCGCAAAGCGCGGGATCTACGATTCGCCCGCCCACCGACCTCTCCCCGCCGGGAAGAGGTGGCTCCCAAGTTGACTGCCTTGGGCTTCCCGCCCGGGTAACTCTGCGCGGACCGTGCAAGCCAGCGGCCCGGGAGCCTCAGTCTACGTCACCCAGGCGTCTCGCCTGGGTGACTTCGGTTCAGGACTTGGGGTCCCCGAGCGCCAGGACAGCACCTCGCGACAGTCCCCAGCGGGCATGCTTCACCCCAGAAAGCGAATCGGCCCGGCGAGAGACTCGCCGGGCCGATTCGCTTTAGCGAGGAGACCTCATTTCTTGTTGGCCGCGCCACCCGTCTCGGGTCCGGGCCGAGGGATCACGCCGCCCGGCTTGTCGGCTCGCAGCCCTGGCACCACGATCAGCTCGCCGGTCGAGGTGTTCTGCGTTTTGATCGGGATGTAGTTCGCGGTAGCCACCACCGGCGTCTTGTCGAGCCATTCGCCCTGGCGCAGGAGCTGGTCCTTCGTGAGCTTGAGCCGGGCAAACACCACGCGCGTTCCTGGCCGGATGTCCTCCCTCAGGAAGTTCTTGTCCGTCATGCCCTCGCCGTTCCATCCGAACTTGTCCTGGATATGCGCGGCGGCGCTCCTGGGGTTGTAATAGAACTCGAGGTAGTACTCCTTCGACACGCAGGGGTACATCGTGGGGTCACGGCTCATGTCGATCTTGCGGTTGAACTGCTGGTGTTTCACAAACAGCCCGTCTTGCATCCATGTGAGGCCCTTGGGAGGATCGAGAATCACCTCCTTCGAATAGTCCCATTCCATGCCCGCCTCTTTGGCGCGCGGGAAGTCGGCGTCCCTCAAGACGAACCGGATTCGCGTACCGACCGGCAACACGTTCCAGGTGCCTGAAACACGCACGACACGAGACTCTTCCACGACCGCCTGGACGCTAAAGCCCACGTCGAAGGGCGGCTTGGTGTCGTAAGGGAATTTGTCGTAGCTCCCGTCGTTGCGCTCCTGCGCCAAGGTACCGCGCGTGGAAAGCCGGACCAGAAGGTTGTCGAGGTTGCCCTCGATGGTGTCCCGGTTCGTACGCGCCGCGTAATCGGCGGTTTCCTTCCAGAGCGTCTCCGCCTTTTTGAGCAAGTCGCCGTACCAGTCGATGGCGCCCTTCAGGTCGCCCGCCCGCTGAAGCGCCACGGCCTGCAAGTTGCGGCGGGCGTTCAGCATGTCTTCGCGCTTGTTGGCTTCGTTGAACCACTTGACCGCGTTCTCGTAGTCGTCGTCCACTTTGTTGAACCACATCCAGCCGGTCTCAAAGAACATCTCGTACGTGTCCGAGTTGTTCTCCGCGCCTTCCTTTCCAAGAGCCAGCGCGTAAGGGATGTAGCGGCGGTCTGAGCGGCTCTCTTCGTCGGTGAAGTTGTAGCCCAGGTGCCACATGCCTGTCGCGTAGACGTCCACGTAGTGCGGATCGAGCCAGGTGACCATGCGGATGATCGGCAAGATCGCATCATAGTCGCCGCTCTCGAAGTAGGTGTCTCCCCGGACCCAAAGAATGCCTGCAAGGAACTCGCGGAACCCAAAAAGCTGCAGGAACATCAGCTCCGAGCTCAGCGCTGAGCCTCCCGAACTGGAGGTTTTGGGAAGGAAGTCCTTGATGTAGCGCGGCATCACCACGAAATTGCTGAACGCGCCCTGAAGCACCATGAGAACAGCAATCGCACCGAGCAGCTTCTTCTTCGAAAGCACCGTCAGACCTCCCTCTTGTCGAAGATCAGCATGCCCGCGATCAGAAGCGCAGCCACGTAGATGATCCCGTACCCCGCCGCATTGACGTAGTACGTCAGGGTGTTTTGCACCTTGACCTCCGAGTGGACCAGCGGGTTCGAGACGTTGTACAGGCTGAAGTTGGGCAGGATCATCGTGATGACGTTTGCGGCGCTCTTCACCACCGGATGCGTTTCTGGGTTCTTCGTGAACGAGTCATACAGTGTCGACAGCGTGGTCCCCATCAGGTAGATGCCTGTGGAGAGGAAGAAATTGACCAGCGGCGAGGCGAACGTCGAGAAGAAGATGGTCACCGCCGTCAGCAGGCACATCTGAACGAAGAACATGAGCGGGCCCTGAACGAGCTCCACGAGCGCTGAGGGCGACGGCCTCAACTGGATGTAGAACAGCGCCAGCGAGACGAGCGTCATCAGGCCCATCATCAAGCCCACCGAGAGCACCGCGCCGAAGTACTTCCCAAGCAAGAATTGCCAGCGGGACACCGGCTTGCAGAGGATCGTGTAAATGGTTCTGCGTTCGATCTCGTTCGGGATCATGTACACAGTGAGCACGATCGATATGAGCACGCTGGTGCCCTGAATCACGAAGAACATCGTGCTGATCAGGTTCGAGGTCTGCCCACGGGTCGAGAGCACGGACATGCCCGGCAAGATCGAGAGCAGCAAAAGACCCGCCAGTAGGATGACGAGCAGCACGCGCCGGCGAATGGCCTCGCCGAGCGTGGTGGTGGCTATAGAGACGATCGGCTTCAATTCTTGGTGTCTCCCTTGGTTCGAACGGCCTCTACGAAGAGGTCTTCCAGCCTTCTGCGGCGAGGAATCATGCTGATGATCTTGCCCTTGGCCTTCCTAAGGGCGTCGAGTACGCTTCCCGCGTCCTCGGTCTCCGGCATGTCGATGATCAGACGGCCGTCGTGAAGCGAAATCAGCGTGTCGGGAAGCTTCATGGCGTCGGCGACTTCGCGGGCCACGCCCTCGGCAATGATCTCGATTCGGCCTCCCCGCAGGAGGTCGTCCAGGCTGCCCATCTTTTCGAGCTTGCCCTTGTTGATGATTGCGACTCGGTCGCAAATGCGCTCGACTTCGCTCAACTCGTGGCTGGAGATGAACACCGTGCGTCCCTCGTCGCGGAACTGGAGGATCAGGTCGCGGATTTCGGTGTGCGCGATCGGGTCCAGGCCCGCGGTCGGCTCGTCGAGGAACAGCAGTTTGGGATCGTTTAGGAGGCTCTGCGCCAATCCGACGCGCTGCTGCATACCCTTTGAGTACTGGTTGAGCGTCTTGTGCATGTCGTTGTGGAGGTTTACTTTCTCCAGCAGCTGCAGGCACTTTTCGTTGTCGCTGATTCCGAAGAGCGAGGCATAAAACTTGAGCAGTTCCATGCCGGTCATGTGCTCGTAGTAATAGGGCCGCTCGGGAAGGTAGCTGATGACCCTGTGAACGTCCATATCGCCCACCTCTTTGTCGAGCACGAACGCCTCGCCGGAGGTGGGGTAGATGATGCCGAGCAGCATCTTGATGGTCGTCGTCTTCCCGGCGCCGTTCGGGCCCAGGAACCCAAAGATCTCGCCCTCTTCAACGGTCAGGTTCAAGTTGTCGACGACGTTGACCCTTCCAGCACGAGACTTGTAGGATTTTGTTAAATTCTTTATTTCAATGGCAGCGCCCAAAGCGGGTGGCCTCCCTCTTCTGTGAAGTCCGCGAGAGTATACCAGGGGTCCGGGTTAGGTTCCCCAGTGTCGGCTCGGTACCTCATAACGGCTGACCTGCGCCGGCAGTTCCCAAGCCTGTGATCAATTCGGGGAAAGGTGTGGCGCGGCGTCTGAAATCGGCAGAGTGGTCATCTATACTTCCTTGTATATGAAACCTGTTTACCCGACCAGAAGCGCATGGACCCTCCGCTCTGGCGCCCTCTTCGCATTGCTCGCTGTCGGCTCGCTTTCAGGCGCTCAGGACTGGGCCAAGGCCCGGGTCGAGAAATCCCCTAGGCATCTGGAATGGGTCAAGATCGACGCCGGAAGCAGGAAGGTGAGCAGTCTGGTCGCCTACCCGGAGGTCAAGGACAAGGCGCCCGTCGTCATCGTCATTCACGAGATTTTCGGGCATACCGACTGGATCATCGACGTGGCCGACCGTTTGGCGGAAGCCGGGTACATCGCCATCGCCCCGGATCTGCTCTCGGGCATGGCGCCAGGCGGTGGGCGCACCACGGACTTTAAGGACTCCGGCGCGTTGCGCGAGGCTATTTCGGGCTTGCCGCCAGACCAGATCACCGCCGACCTGAAGGCGGTCGCTGCCTATGGCAAGTTGCTGCCTTCCTCGAACGGCAAGACCGCCGTCATGGGCTTCTGCTGGGGAGGCGGCCAGAGCTTTCGCTTCGCCACGAACCAGGCAGACCTCAGCGCCGCGCTCGTCTTCTACGGTCCGCCGCCCGCCAAGGAAGCTCTCGCCAACATCACTGCCCCGGTCTACGGGTTCTATGGCGGCAACGACAACCGCATCAACGCGACGATCCCGGAGACCGAGGCCGCGATGAAGGAGCTGAAGAAGACCTTTGAGCCGGTGGTCTATGAGGGCGCGGGACATGGGTTCCTGCGAGCAGGGGAGGCACCGGACGCCAACGAGGGCAACAAGAAGGGCTTCGAGGCCGGCTGGAAACGCGTGTTCGAGGTTCTGAAGAAGGTGTTTGGCTAGAACTTTTCCTCGCATCCCGTCCTTGCGCTCTTGACCGCCAATTCGATAATCCGCGCCGCATCGGCAGCAACTTCGGGATCCAAGAGACCCTCGGGAACACGGCCAGACTGGATGCACTCCCTAAAGTAGGGCGCCGGACTCTTCGCAGGCGGGGCAGCGCCCTCAAACGTCCTCATCTCCATGCCGGCCGCATATCGCCGCACCTGGTTGCCGTAGACGCCCAGCGTTCCATTCTTGGCATGGACCACCGGGTTCGCGCTTTCATCGAACCCAAAAGTGGCCCAGGTGCCCTCTATAATGCAGTTCATCGTGGGGTACTTCAGCACAACGACCGCGTGGTCGTCGGGGACCTCGCCCGGCGCCTTCGTGTAGTTGCCTCGAACGGCGAACACAGAGTTCGGCTTCCCGAAGTACCACCTCGAAAGGGCCGCGCCATAGCAGCAGAAATCCGCCATTGCACCGCCGCCGTTTCGGTGTTCGTCGTACAGCCACCCGACGAAATACTCGTCGCACCCGATCTCCTTGGGGCCGTGGTGCCCGGTGCGGAAACGGAAATGGAACACCTGTCCCAAGGACACGTCCTGAAGTTGCCGGTGAAGCTCGTATGGCCAGGACGACCAGGCAATCGGCCAGTTGATGAGAAGGGTCTTGCCGGACTTTCGCTGCGCCTTCAGCATGCGCTGGGCATCGATGCCGTCGGCGGCCATTGCTTTCTCGACGAAACAGGGGACTCCGCGCTCCAGCGCTTCGATGGCGATCTCGGCAGACTCGCGGTTGTCGCTGCACACCACGAGGCCGTCGAGGGTCTCGGCATCGAGCATCGCGCGCCAGTCGGTGTAGCTCATCGAGAACCGGTCCTTTGCCTTTTCAAGGAGGGGCGTGGGATCGGCTACCGCTGCCAACTCCCAACCGGGGTCCTCATCAAAGCGGTCGATCAATCCCCAAACGTGTCCGTGAATGAGCCCGGCAAATCCGATACGCATGAGGCTCATTTCGGAGCCGCGCCGTCCGACTCCTGCCAAGCCCTTGCCGCCGCTTCGCCGGCCACCCAGCCCGTGGCGAACGCAGCCTGAAGGTTGTAGCCGCCCACGGGTCCGGCGACGTCCAATGCCTCTCCGCAGCAATAGAGCCCATGGCACTTCCTCGAGGCCATCGTGTGGGGATCCACTTCATCAAGCGCTACTCCCCCGGCGACCACTTCCCCTTTCTCAAGGATCACCTCGGCAACATCGCCTAGCTTGAACCCCTTCATGGCTTCGACGAGGCGGTTGCGCGATTTTCGGTCCAGGTCCCTGAACGCCTGCTCAAGCGGAACGGCCGCCTGGATCAGCGCTTCGGCTCGCATCCGCTCGGGCAGATAATCCTCCAGGAATCCGAGGACTCTCCTTTGCGGGTTGCGCTCACCCGCCCCGAGCAACTCCGAAGCAAGCGCCTCGTAGCTCGCATCCGGCGCGAGGTCCGCTTCAGCCTGAACGCCCCCGTTTGTCTGCGCCTCTGCGATGGACCGGCTGCACTCCAGTGCGCAGGGCCCGCTGAGTCCGGAATGCGTGAAGAGCAGGTCGCCGCGCCAGCGCACGATCTCCTTGCCCGCTTGCCGCGCCTTCAACATGCAGTCCCTGAGGGCCACACCCGCGTATTCGCCCCATTTTCGGTCTGCGAGCCTCAAAGGCGCCAGAGCCGCCCGGACGGGGACGATCGTGTGGCCAAGCGCCTTGGCCCAGGCCCAACCGTCGCCCGTCGTACCCGACTTCGGATAGGAGCTTCCGCCGACGGCGAGGACCACATGCCGGCTTGGGATCGCGCCCTCAAAGGTCTGAACTCCGCTTATGCCGCGATCGTCTCGAAGGATGTTCGTCACGGGCGAGTTCAGCCGCATCTCGACTCTGCGTCTCCGAAGCTCCTGACAAAGGATGGCAACCACGTCTTTGGCAGTTTGATGGACCGGAAACACCCGCCCATCAGGCCGAGTCATCACCTCCAGTCCACGGCTTCGGAAGAACTCGATGATGGCCCGGTTGGGCAGACGGTAGCAGGCGGGGCGCAGGAACCTGGCCTCATTGGGCCGGAAGGCGCGGATGACGTCCTCAAGCGGCCCGTCGTGCGCGACGTTGCACTTGCCCCCGCCCGACATCAGGATCTTGGTGCCTACGCGAGGGGTCTTCTCAAGGAGCAAGACGCTCGCACCCAACTCTGAAGCTCGAATCGCCGCCATGAGGCCCGCAGCCCCCGCACCCACGACGATCACCGGCTCCACCTGACGATTGTAGCTGCAGGCGCCAAATTCCGCGGCTCAGGGGCACCCTGAGCCCTTGCCCCAGCCCATACCAACCACGCCCGTTTGACAACCTCGGAGAGTCTATCTGCGCTTTAAGTGGAGCAGCAACGCCACTCCGAGGCCCGCGCACATCAGCGATGACGGTTCTGGTACGACGGCCTGGAAGGTTGCCTCGGGCACCGACGAAGCGATCACGTCGAGCTCCCCCATGTTCGTCGAAACATTCTGGAATCCCACGACTGAAAGCGCCGTGCCAGTTATCGGTCCGACCGACGATGCAAGATCATAGGTGGGGCCAAGAGCGGTCTGTACGTCCAGATAGTCACTGCCGTTGAACTTTCCGAAGCCGACAATCGAGTTGCCCTGGTTGTAAAACACGGAGCAGTTGGCGGAGTCACTGAACGTCGCCGTACCCACCCCCGCGATCCAAATCGTCGATGGCGAGTCCACTGGCAAGGCCGGGTCGCCAAAGGCGTTCAGCACAAGGAGAGTCGTATCCGAGGTGACTTTGATCAGGAACTCGGCAGATTCGAAATCCGAGGCCCCAAGGCTCCCCGACATCCTCCCCGAGAAGAGGTAAGCCGACGGTACAGCGCAGGCGACAACTGCGGTGGAAAGGGCGATAGCCAAGGCTGTCAGTCTCTTCATAGCACTAGACCATTGAGTCTGCGCCTCCTGACTGTGACGCCGCCAATATGGGAATCCGAGTAGGGATTGCCGGTCGTCCATGTTTGTCGAGATGGAGTTATCCGATCTGCCACGGGGCACGTTGCGAAGGAGGTGCGTAAGTACTTCCCTACGCCCCAAAATCCTCGTCGTCGGGCGTTGGGCCCGTGTCGTACCGCATCGGCACGCCGCTCAAGTAGCCCTCCACCTCAGAGGCGCTGATGAGCACTTCTCGAGGCCTTGGGCCGTCTCGCGGACCCACGATCCCGCGCTCTTCCATGGTGTCGAGGAGCCGCGAAGCCCGCTGAAAACCGATGCTGAACTTGCGCTGAAGCATGCTCGTACTGGCCTCGCCTCGGTTGACCACCCATCGAACCGTGTCTTCCCAAAGGGCGTCGGGGCCCTCGTCGTCGCCGCCTCTGGTTCCTCCGTCCCTCTGTCCCTCGGACGCCGAAAAGGCCGCGGGATCGATAGCGTAGTGCGGCTTCTCCTGTTCCTTCCAGTGGCCTACCACCCGCTCGATCTCTTTTTCCGACACGTAGCAACCCTGGATTCGCGAGGGCTTGCTGGCGTCGATCGGCATGAACAGCATGTCGCCCATGCCGATGAGCTTCTCCGCGCCGGCCGAGTCGAGGATGGTCCTCGAGTCGATCTGGGAGGTGACAGAGAAGGCGATTCGCGAGCTGATGTTGGCTTTGATGGTGCCTGTAATGACGTCCACGCTCGGGCGCTGGGTGGCGACCACCAGGTGTATGCCCGTCGCGCGGGCAAGCTGTGCCAGACGCGCAATGCTCGTCTCAACCTCTGCGGCGGCTTGGATCATGAGGTCGGCGAGCTCGTCGATGACCAGTACGATGTAAGGCATCTTCTCCTGGAAGCTCGCCTTGCCGTTCCAGCCCTCGATGTTTCGGACCCCGGCATCGCTGAACACGTCGTATCGGCGGTCCATCTCCCTCCAGAGCGCCCGCAGGACGCCGGGAGTCTGTTTCACGTCCTTGACCACTGGGCACATGAGGTGTGGCAGCCCCTCGAAGAGCGTGAACTCGACGCGCTTCGGGTCGACGAGCACCAGGCGCACGTCCTTGGGCGTGTTGCGCATGACGAGCGCCATGATGAGCGACGCGAGGCCGATGGACTTGCCGCTGTTGGTGGCGCCGCCGATCAGCAAGTGGGGCATTTTCGAAAGGTCGGTAAAGCGGTTCGCGCCCCCCACGTCTTGGCCGAGGGCAATGCATAGTCGAGAGGCGTGGTCGCGAAAGTCCTTGGTGTCCAGCATCTCGCGCAGCGCGATGCTGGAGCGGTGCGCGTTTGGCACTTCGACGCCGATAGCGGCCTTTCCAGGGATCGGAGCCTCGACGCGAACGTGCGACGCGGCCATGTTCATCGCCATGTTGTCGGCCAGCGCCACGATGCGGTTGACCTTGATGCCGGGGCCAAGCTGAACCTCATAGCGGGTGATGGTCGGACCCGTGGCGACCTCTACGACGTTGGCCTCGATGCCGAACTCCTCCAAGGTGGATTCCAGTATCTGGATGTTCTGCGACATCTCCTGCGGCGAGCGGGTGGGCCTGGGCTTGGGCTCATCGAGCAGGCTTAGCGGCGGCAACGTGTAGCCCTCTTTCGGGCCAAGGTCGGTTTCAATTCCGAGCGTCGGTTGCTCCAGGTCCCGAATGACCGGTTTGGGCTTGGGCCGTTCGGTGGGCTGCTCGTCGGACTCAGACTCTGGGACCTGCGCGACCGCTCGGCTTTCAAACGGCCGTTTGGTTGGGCGCGCGGGGACCTTGCCCGCTTGCTTCTTTGGCTTGAGCTTCAGGGCCTGGGCTCGCTCTGCAAGCGCTCCCAGTATCGCGTGAAGGGGCATCTGGAAGCAGAGCACCAGCCCGACCATGCCGAGCGCGCCAAGACCCACGGGCTTGGCCTTTCCCAAAAGGGCTTCAAGGGCCCAGCCAATGACGGCGCCGACGAGTCCGCCGGACTCCCCGGCCACGATCGGGTCGAAATAGTCGCCCTGGCCCGCTCTTGCGATTGCGCCCAGAAGCGCAAAGAACAGGAGCCCAAGCCCCCAACCCAGTCGCAGGCGGTCGGAGTGCCGCTTGCCTGCGATGAACCCAATACCTAGGAGCGCCGCATAGGCGGCCACGCCCCACGAGCCCACCCCAAAGAGAAGCTGGAAGAAACTGCCGATGGCAGAGCCGAACAGCCCGGCGTCCGCGGTCCAAAGGGCGATGCCGATGGTGATCCCTAGGGCGAGCAGGACCACACCCCACAGGTCCGCAACGCGGTGGCTGGGAGCAGCAGCGCGCTGACGCCCTGCCGTAGTCGGCTTCCGGGGTCGGGTCTTCATCCGTGTGATCCTATCATGCCATCCATGGCACGATGCGAATCATTATAGCTTGAGGAATCGGGGAAGCTGGGCCATCCCCCTCCTCTTGCACCGGAGGAGAGGAGGGGTCATGGGTCGCAGGTCGCAGGTCAGAGATAGCGGAAGGCCCCCTCCTCCCGCCCTGGAGGAGGAGCGGGCTGGCGGTGGAGGTTCCGGGGTATGGGGTCCAGGGTTTGGGGTCGCGGGTAGCAGGTCGCAGGTCGCGATTAGTGGAAGGCCCCTTAGGCCGCCGCGAACTGCACCAGCCCGATCGGGTTGCCGTCCGGGTCCTTGATCTCCGCGCCGAACCCGACACCTGGAATCTCATACCGTTCGCGAACGACTTGACCTCCCGCCGAGCCGGCCTTCTGCGCCGTGGCCGTCACGTCCTCGACCTGAATCCAGATCGCCGTGAAGCTGGCTGGGGTCACCGAGTCGGTCTGAAAGAGCCCGCCGACGTGGTCATCCCCCGACGCGAAGACACGCATGGGCCCGAACTCCCGAAACTGCCAGCCAAAGGTGGCCTCAAAGAAGCTTTGCGAGCGGTCGAAGTTGGTGCATTCGAATTCGATGTGGCAGACAGTGTTCATGGCCATGGTCTTCTCCAATTGGGTCGGAAGTGCATTGTAAGCCAATCCACTGGATTGGGAATTGTCCTGACTTGCGAAAAGTGGTGCGTGTCTCCACCCCCAGACCCCCTCTTCGTTTTGGCAACAAAGGGGTCCCCACGCTTCATCCCTTCATCACCTCGATTCACCAGTGCCACGATGCCTTAAAGCCCTCGAGCTTCCGCACCGCTTCTCCCTTCGCCCAGCACCCCGCACCCCTTCCTCTTCCTCCGCCGGTTATCAGTAAGCCAAGAGCTGCAGCAACACCATCGCGTTGTGCAGCACGTGCAGGAGGATGGAAGGAACCAACGACCGGGTTTGGTAGGCAAGCATCGCGCTCATCGCGCCGACCGTCGCCAGGGGCAGCCAAGCGGGGATTCCCGTGGGGTGGATAGCCCCGAAGAGCAGACTCGAAGCCACGATCGCCCAAACCGGCTTCTTGAAAAGACCCTCGAACGCGGGCAGCAGAATGCCGCGAAACAAGATTTCCTCGAAAATCGGCCCCAGCACCACCGCCGTCAGCCCGAAGCAGACCCAATTCGCTGTGCTCTGCCCACCCTTGAAAACCTCGACCAACGGATGCTCAGGCGGGGGCAGGCTCCTTAGGAACATAAAGGAGACGGACTCGGCGATGATGAGCAGCGGCTGGAGTGCAGCAAGGCCGCACAGCGACCATGTCGCATAAGTCGCGAACGAGCTTGCGCGAAACCCTAGCGCGTGGAGGATGGAAACACCGCGGAGCGGCTGGCCATGGAGTACCGCGAAGACGACGGCCAGGGTGAGCACCGTCGAAACCAGCGACCTACCCGGCATCGTCAGTGTCGACGCTCCTGCGAAGTGCACGACGGTCCCGATCAGGTTGAACAGCGCGAAAAAGCCGACGGCGATCAGAGCAAAGCGGTCCGACTCTGCAAAGGAAAGTCGTCCGGCGGGGTGCCCCAATGGCGCCCACTTGCCCTTGCGCCGCTGAATCGAATAGGTCACCAAGAGGATGCCTCCGGCGGCCAACAGGAACTGCAGCCCCAGCAGGGATCCTCCATAAAGCATGATCTTGCCAAAGGGAAGCTCGCGCTTGCGGGCGCCCTTGTCCCCGGCAAGCTCACCGGCGTGCACCCGAGCCATCGTCCAGGCGAACCCCTGCCCGACGAGCTTGGGTACGGTTTCCTTCGCCAGATTCGGCGATGGAGCAGGTTCGGCGTAGATCACCGCCGCAGCCTGGAACGCAGCGTCCTTCGACCGCTTCAGCGCGGCCACGGCCTCGGGTGGAACCTTGGACCGCTGCTCGCGCCGGATCGCGGCGAGCAGCAGCGCCGCCTCTGGCTCGGTTTTCGACGGAACCGCCAGCGTTTCCGCCGCGCCGTCGAGCATGGACAAAAACTGCTTTCGGTCGCGCTCCTCCGCTTCGATAGCCGCCTTCTTCCCGGGCGTCATCGGCCCCTCTTGAGACTCCTTTGGGGACAATCGCTCGAGCCATTCGTGCGTGTAGACCGCCGATCGGAGGATCTGCTCCTGGTTGGAGTATTTCGGACCCTCCGCCTTGCTCCGGCTGAAGTAGCCCGCGGTCTGAGCCACGACCAGGAAGCCAAACAGCAAGACGACCAGGATCCAGCCGATCGGCGGGGGCTTGGGGCCACTCGGCTCCGGCGGCTCAGGTGCCGACAAATCGAATTCAGGAAGGCTCACTGGGCCCCGAGCCCCCGCTCTCCGAAGCTGATCGTATAGGTGCTCTGACGGGTGATGATTGCCATGACCATCCAAATCGCATCCGCGGCATATTCGGCCACCAAAATGCCCAGCGCCGCGTCGCGAAGCTTGTCATACCCCTTCAGGCCGTAGTAGCGCTGGACAAAGCGCTTGATGAGGAGCACCACGAGGATGCCAAACCAGTAGTAATCCACCCCGAAATTCATCGCCAGCACGTAGCCGGCGGGGTGCAGCGGGAACGCTGGGACGCGGAACCGCACAAAGTCGAGCAGCGCCACTACCGCGAACCCGAACACAGTCATGGTGATGCCGATGACATCGGGTCCGT
Organism: Armatimonadota bacterium; assembly: GCA_016223145.1. NCBI lineage: Bacteria > Bacillati > Armatimonadota > Armatimonadota bacterium. Next base: position 119,175 of record JACRPN010000021.1, read on the forward strand.
GGCGGTTGTTGACCATGTTCTGAAGGTAATAGAGCCCGTCGTCCCATCGCCGGTACTCACCGGTCCGATAGCTAAAGACGTGCAGGAAGAAGTAGGCCAGGAGCAGGGCCACAGCGCTCGATGCAAAGGTGAGGCCGAAAATGCGCTTGAGGTTGAGCCCCTCCATTTGGCCCATCTTCAGGGTCTCGAGCTGGTATGGCTGCGGATGAGTGCGATAGATCCGGTTCATGATGATGAACACTTGGTTCACCCACACGGCCTGGCGGTTCGTGACCCACTGGTTGCCCAGGAACCGGTGCATGATGCTGTTCGGCCCAAAGAACGCGAACTCGTGCGTTGGCGGCCCCAACTGGGCCCGGATGCGGGTCAGCACGAAGCTGAACACCAGGAACAGCCCGAAGTAGGGGACCATGTAGGCTACCGAGAGCGAGCCGACCAGCCCATACCAGACCACCACGCCAAAGGAGAACAGAAGCATCAGGAAGGCCCAGCGGTGGGTGATGCCCCCATCATCCTCCTTTTCCCCTGTCCAGATGGCACGCCAAACGCCCCTCAGATAGGAGCGAGATACCCACAGCGCGCCGAGGAACATCGCAATCACACCACCCCAGGTCTGTTCGTCGAAGTAAGGCGGCCCGGGCGAGATGTAGGTGCCGGCAAACGTCCCCTGGGGATAGCCGTAGGAGGCCAGAACCACGTGCGTCGCCTTTCTGAGCAAGAAGAAGAAGACCAGGCTGAAGATCAGGTCATTCGGCATGAACACGGCGATCGCAGCCATGAACGGGTAAATCGAGATGCTGAACTGCCCGATCTGGTTCCAGGGCGGCTCGGTGAAGATCCAACTGATTTCGGCGAGGTCCTTGACCGGCACGCGGGGAAGGTTCGGATACAGGAAGTTGAAGCCGTTTAGGATGTCGATGGCGAACATCACCCCGAACGCGATCCACATGGTTTTGGAGCGCCACATCGGGCCTGCGCCGCCCTTCTCGTTGATCGCGACGGGGAGTTGGATCAACGGGAAGGTGAGCCGCTCGGTCTTGCACCAAGCCCCACGCATCAGCGAGTTCACGCAGTAACAGGCCAGGCTGATCGCCAAGAACAGCCCCGCCCAACCCAGATAGAGAGGCCAAAAGATGGGGAGTTTGCCCACCACGTACCAGAAGCCGCGCCCGCCGTGGGCGATGTCCATGACCTTGTCCGGGTCCTTGATCGCCAGCCAGTCCGGCATTTCCTTGAGGAAGTACTTTTGGATCGTGGGGTCTTTCGCGCCATCCACGGCGAACATGTGCATCGCCGAATGCTCGACCCAGGCCCATTCGGACCCCACCGCTGAGCCCACGCTCAGGATGGCCCAAATCACCAGGAAGTCGGGCTGATTGAAGGCCAGCCTCGGGGTCCAAAGACGGAGCGGAAGGTTTACAAGCGCGAGCAAAAGCATCGCGCCAACCGGCGCCACCAGCAGCGAGAACATCGAGGAGTACTGCTGGTTCGCGCAGGCAAAGACTACGAAAGGCAGGAGCACGAACGCGGCTACAACCGCCCGCCCCCTGATCCGCTTGAAAGCGGGCTCAGGAAGGGGTTGTGCGGCCTGGTCGGGCTCGGTCATGGCTACATGGAGTGTTCGGGGTGGATGGGTTCAATCCTGCCTGTGTTGCCTGGGGCGCAGGAGCAGCTTGTTTCCATAGCGCCTCACTAAATCCCCCGTCCCTTGGAGGGCGAAGCTCCGTCCGAGCCGACCAAGGCTATAAGCTCACTCAGAGGCGCGCCAAAAGCCAAGGACCCGTTGTCAGGCTGACACCCGAGCCTATTGCAGAGATTGGCAACCGGGCCGAGTCTGGAGACTCGCGCTCCTCGGCCCGCGAGACCGTTCATGGGATCAGCCTCACGGTGCTTTTCGCTTGCTCTTTCCTGCCGCCCACTCGATTCCCTTCGCAAGGCTCTGCATGAACAAAGGCTCAGCGTAGGTCTCCTTTACGTGGCCCATGGCGTTGTACCAGGCCCTTCCGCCGCCGTATTCGTGCTTCCACATGATCGGGTGGTCGCCCATGCCCCCGCCCTGGTAGGTGCTCTCATCGAGCGAAGCCAATACGTGGACCTGGCCCCTAGGATTGCTCCGAAAGCTGTACCACTCGTCGCGCCGCTTCCAGAGCTCGGGAAGCATCCTGGTGCTCGGATCATTGCGGTCTTCGACCTTCGTCACGGCTTCTTGGATGGCCGGGTGGCTTTTGAACCATGCGCCCACCAGCTTGCCGTACCAGGGCCAGTCGTATTCCGTGTCACTTGCGGCGTGAATGCCAACATAGCCGCCGCCCCTTTTCACAAAGCCCTCGAAGGCGGTCTGCTGATCGTTGTTCAGACAGTCGCCGGTGGTGCATTCGAAGATGACCACATCGAAGCGTTGAAGGCTTACCGGGTTGAACACGGAAGCGTCCTCCGTGTGCTCCGAGGTCCACTTCAAGTCCGCGCACATCTTCCGAATCGCCTCGTGGGCCACGGGGATGCAGTCGTGGCGGAAGCCGGCGGTCTTTGAAAAGACCAAAACCGAAATCGGCTTGGGTTGGCTCCTGACCCTCTCAGGGAACTCTCCGAACTGGGGATCCTGGCCGACAGCAGAGGTCAAGACAGCGGCAAGAAGCATCGAGATGGCCATATCGTAGTTATAGCGCAACGAAAGCAGACAATTTGGGGTCAAAATGGCGACATGATCGCATTGCTCGCTGCAACCGTTCTTCTGCAAACCGACAACATGCTCACTCCGGCAGAGGTCAAGGCCGGCTGGCAGCTTCTTTTCGACGGCAAGACCACCAAGGGTTGGCACAACTTCAAGGCCAAGGGCGTAAAGCCCGGCTGGACCGTCAAAGACGGCGTGCTGACCAGCAGCGACCCCGGCAACGCCGGTGACATCGTCACCGACGAGCAGTTCACTTGGTTCGAACTGCAGCTCGACTACAGGAACACCGTCGGCGGCAACAGCGGGATCATGTTCCGCGTCGTGGACGGCGAGGAAACCTGGCACAGCGGCCCCGAGGTCCAGATTTATGACTATCAGGGCGCCGCAGGCGCGCAAAAGACCGGGTGGCTCTATGAGCTTTATCCCGGTGAGAAGGAAACCACCAACCCGCCCGGCCAGTGGGACCACCTTCGGCTGCTCGTTTCACCCGAGAAGTGCCAGACCGACATCAACGGGGCGAAGTACTACGAGTTTGTGATCGACAGCAAGGACTGGTGGGACCGGGTAGCCAAGAGCAAGTTCTCTGAGCATCCCGAGTTTGCCAAGGCCAAAACGGGTTCAATCGGCATCCAGGGCGACCACGGCGTGGTCAGCTTCCGAAACATCAAGATTCGGAAGATCAAACCCAGAGGCTAGTAGCCATCTCAACATCCTGGACGACGTGTACCGGAGGAACTGAGGGACAAAGGAACGAAGGGACGCGGACCTGTAGCCGCAGAGCCTGCCCCGACTCGTCGGGGTCTTTAGCCTGCGTCCGGGCATTTATGAGATAGCTTGGTGCCTATCAGGCCGGTTTCAAAGTCGCTGAACCCTCATGACGCTTCTTCGTCATGGGGGTTTTTCTTCATGGCAGCGACAGTTGGTCCAGATAAGTGTCTTCGAACGTCGGGTCCAGGTTGAGTTCGACAACCTCCACGCCGTGCCGAGCCAAGGAAAGTTCATTCAAGGTGTTCATGTCCAGCAGACAAAGGGTGGCTCCGGCGAGCGACGTGTTGCCCACCAGTTGGATTTGGCTCTCTGTGAACCCGGGAAGTAGGCCGCAGCCAATGGCTTTGCCCAAGTCCAAGTGCATGCCGAAACCGCCGGCAAGGTACAGGGTCTTGACGTTCTTCGGCGACATCCCCTTGCGTGCGAGCAACGTGAGGATTCCTGCCGCGATCGCGGCTTTGGCTTGCAGAAGTTTGGCGACGTCGCCTTCCGTGACCACAATTGGACGCTTGCCTTGGCCGTAAGCCAGCCGAAGGCTCACGCCGTGGTCGGAGGGCATCTTCCAGGCGTCGAGCCCCTCCACCTCCTGAATGCGCCCAGTCGGGCTGAGCAGCCCAACGCGCCGACCCTCTGATAAAAAATCCACATACGCCGAGCCGCAGATGCCGGTCGGTTTCATTCCGGGCGGGCCTATCTTCTCGACCGTGACGCCCAGGGGATCGGCGGAAAGGTGGACGTAGGAGATTGCTCCCTCACCGGCACGGATACCGCATTGGAGCCCGCTGCCCTCGAATGCCGGACCTGCGGCGGTAGCGCAACCGAGCACATGCCCGTCCACGTTCAGCAGGATCTCGCCGTTCGTGCCGACGTCTACTAATAGGCTTGGCCCTTCGTCGTAGAGCAAACCCGATGCGAAGAGCCCGGCCGTCAAATCCGCGCCGATGTAAGCCGCAATCGAAGGCAGCAGATGAACAACGGCCCCGGGTGGATCCAGGCCCAATTGACCCGCCTCGAAGGGAGCCTGCTCCAGAAAGGCAGGTGTGAAGGGGGCGAAGCCGAGCGGCGTCGGGTCCACTCCCATCAAGAGGTGCAGCATCGTCGTGTTCCCGGCGATGGAAAGAGCCCTGATTCTGCTCGAATCGGGTGCGGCTTCGGCGATCAGCGGCTTCAGCGTCTCCTCGACAATAGCCTTCTGCAAGAGGCCGAGCATCGTCGGATCGGTCGAGCACAAGTTGATTCGTGTGAGCACATCGTCGCCAAAGTGCATTTGCTTGTTGAATCCCGAGGCTCGGCCAACGACCTCCCCACGGCTTAGGTCCAGCGCCTGAATCGCGATGGTGGTCGTCCCGATGTCGATGGCGACGCCAATGCCTTCTTGAGCCACCGGATCCTTCGCGATGGGAACGTTCACCCGGTAGCTGTCGAGAACCTGTGGCGCGTAGGCGAGCCGCGAGCGCTGAGGCACCCTGAGCACCAGCAAATCGCCGCTCGGCTTGTACCGGCAGCCCTGCAGTTCCATCGGGGAGTCTGGCGTGACTTCAAGTTCGCCGCCATCGACATGCTGCAGGGAACCCTGAATCACATCCACCATGCACCCTGCGCAAAGGTCGCGCTCGCCGCAACGGGTGTTGAGCGGCAGATTGAACGACCTGAGGATCTGTGCGATCGACCGATTTGCCTGATCTGCGCCGAGCACCAATTGCTCGGTTTGCTCTTCTAGCTGCACCTCAATGCGCATCGTTCGGCACCGCCTCGATCACCCGCTCGTCGGCTGTCAGCCGGAGGGTCTGTCCTGCCTCCAGAACCAGGAACCTGTCGGAGTCCCAATCCCCATTCAAGAGCGCCTGTAACAAGCTAGGATCGCCTTGCTGCCGGTCGAACGCCCAGCCCAGCCACGTCGCGCACTTCTGGGTGTAGCGAATGTCCCGCTCGGTGGCGCCGGGACCGAGGTCCACATAAGTCGCCCGGTCATACGTCGAAAACCAGTGCTGCTCGGTCTCCATCAAGAACTCGGCGTTGTCCTCGCCGTACTTCTCGACATACTCGCCCTTCAGACGGTTGTAGCGCTCCTCCCCTGGTGGGATGTGGTGGCGGTTCCAGCCGGGGCTGTACCAATAGGTCCCAGGGTTCTTCCTGACGTATTCGGCGTAGCGCTCCTTGCTGCCGAGGAGGAGCGTGATGCAGTCGTGAGCCCGTGATATCACCAGCTTGGCACGGCGCGACGTCACGCCCTCGGTGCCCCGGCTGCAGAGCCCGTAGCCCAGGACAATGGCCTCGGCGTCCGTCTCCGCCTCCACCTTGTCGATGGCGGCCTGGAGGTCGCGGCGCAGACGGTCCGGCTCGTTGTGCAGTCCCTGGGGCATCAGGTCGATGCGCAGAATGTGCGATAGACCCTGGGCAAAGTGGGCCACCTCGTCCTCCAGCACCGCGCAGGTGATCACGACGGTTCTGGGTTTTGGGTTCTCAGGCGGATTCATGTCGCTCTCTTCTTGTTCGGCACGCGTCGTGGCCCCACCCAGAGACCCACAAGCTGATTTTGGTTCAACCCAGCCCCTACATGCCGGATTTCTATACTTTACAAAAATGGAACCTTTCAGTGTGCTCCTGGCACAATCTCGCAAGATAGACTGAACGCGCCATCACCCACGGGTGCCACTAGCGCTCGGGCATCGGCCAGGGGCACTAGAACCAAGCTCGCGGGAAACTGAGCGAAGCACTATGAGCGAACATCAACCCCTCACCGACGCGGTCGTCAAAGGGGACCGCGGCACTGCCACCCAACTCACCCAGTCCCTTCTCGACTCCGGCACACCGCCGCAAAACGTTCTCGCCAGCCTGGTCGAGGGCATGGACATCGTCGGCGACCGATTCCAGCGCAACGAGGCCTTTGTGCCTGAGATGCTGATCGCCGCTCGAGCGATGAAAGAGAGCATGGCCATCCTGGAGCCGCATCTGGTCAAGGCCGGCATCCGCCCCGAGTACACAGCCGTCATCGGCACGGTTCAAGGCGACCTTCACGACATCGGTAAGAACCTGGTCGCGATGATGTGGCGCGGCGCGCATTTCAATGTCGTGGACTTGGGCACCAACGTTTCGGCCGACAAGTTCGTCGAGGCGGCGCGCGACAACAACGCCCATCTTGTGGGCTTGAGCGCCCTGTTGACGACGACGATGCCGGCGATGAAGGACACCGTTTCGGCCATCCGGTCAGCTGGACTTTCGTCGAAGGTCATGATTGGAGGCGCTCCCATTACGCAGGAGTTTGCCGACTCGATCGGGGCCGACGCCTTCGCTCCCGACGCCGCCAGCGGCGTGGACATCGCGCGCAAACTTTTGACCGCGTAAACCGTTATGCGACAGACGCTTCTCAGCAGCCGAGAGCGTGTCAACCGCATGTTTCGGCGTCAGGACCACGACTGCGTGCCGCGCGCCGACAGTTTTTGGACGGAGACGGTGGAGCGCTGGCGCAACGAGGGGCAGGAGGGCGATGTCTCTCAGATCCTGGGCGCCGACTTTCGGGGCCTTTGCTGGTCCGATCCCAGACCTTGGCCCGGACAGAGGCGACTGGTCTCCGAGGACGGCCGCACCCAGACCTACGTGGATGAATGGGGCAACACCGTCCGTTACTGGAAGCACCGTTCCGGCACTCCCGAGCATGTGGGCTTCGGCTGTACGAGTCGGAGGGCCTGGGAAGAGACCTTCAAACCGAAGCTTCTTGAAGCTTGGCCGTTCGTGAACCCTTGGGCGAGCGAACGCGACTGGATTCAGGGCCAACGCAACGGTCTGTGGACCTATTTCGCGGGCCTTGAGACCTTCGAAATGACGCGCAGGCAGCTTGGCGACGAAGAGTTCTTGATCAGCCTGATTGAGGACCCCGAGTGGATGCGCGATGTCTCGGAAACGATGACGAACTTGGTGCTCCGCGACTTCGAGCTTCTCCTTTCAAAGGGAATCCAGCCCGACGGAATCTGGATCTATGGCGACATGGCCTATCGTCGCGGCCCCATGTGCGGGCCAGACATGTATCGCGAGCTGATCTGGCCCGACCACAAACGGATGGCCGACTGGGCGCACGAGCGGGGCCTGCCGTTCATCTTCCACACCGATGGCGACGTGAACTCCGTGGTCGACCACTATATCGAAGCCGGGTTCGATTGCCTGCAACCGCTAGAGGCCAAGGCCGGGATGGATGTTAGGCAGCTTGCCCCCAAATACGGCGAAAAGCTCGCTCTCTTTGGAAACATCGACGTCATGGTGATGGCCTCGAACGACCGCGAGGCCATCGAGCACGAGGTCGTCTCCAAGCTCAAGGCCGGCATGGCGACGCACGGCTACGCCTATCACTCGGACCACTCGGTCCCCCCCGCCGTGAGTTGGGAGAGCTACCAGCTTGTTATGGAGTTGCTGGATAAGTGGGGGAACTATGAGTAAACAAAGCGATGGGCGATACGCGATGCGCGATGATAGGGTTCAGGGTCTGGGGCGCAGGGTGCGAGGTGTTCGGGTTGTCAGGTCTTCAGATGTTCGGGGACACATCGCTCCTCGCTCTTCGCTCTTCGCCGATCCCCCATCGTCAATCGTCAATCCCAAATCGTGAATCCCCATGACTGACCGCGCACGCTTTCACGCCACGATGACCTACGCGCCGCGCGACCGGGCGCCCATCTGCGACTTTGGCTTCTGGTCCGAGACCATAGAGCTCTGGAAGGGCCAGGGCCTGCCGGAGCACTGGAACGAGTCCACCACCTCGGACTTCTTGGGCATGGATCGTTACGACGGCCACATCGGCGTTAACGACTGCCTCGACCCCGGATTTGAATGGGTGATCCTGGAGGACCGTGGCGACCAAGAGGTGGTGCAGGGGCACGACGGCGTGCGCGTGCTGCGGCACAAATTCATGAGCAGCATCCCCATGCACGTGGGGCACCTCCTCACCGATCGAGAAAGCTGGAAACAGCACTACCTCCCCAAGCTCGACCCGCACTCGCCAAGGCGCTTCCCCGCCACCTGGGATGAGCGCGTAGCCCGCTGGAAGAACCCCAACCGTCCAAACTGCCTGACCCTCCCGGGCGGAAGCCTCTACGGCTGGATCCGCAACTGGATGGGCGTCGAGGCGGTGTCCTACGCGGTCTACGACGACCCGGCCTGGTTCGAGGAGATGGTCGAGACCGTGTTCCAGCTCATCTACAGCGTCCTCGAGCGGGCGCTGGAATCGGGCGTGAAGTTCGACAACTGCGGGATGTGGGAGGACATGTGCTACTCCGGCGGACCGCTGCTGGGTGTGGACCACTTCCAGCAATATCTGGTCCCGCGCTACAAGAAGCTGACGGAGCTGCTGAACAAGCACGGCGTCCACATCATCTGGATCGACTGCGACGGCAACATCGAGAAGCTGATCCCGATGTGGCTGGAGGCGGGGGTCAACTGCATGTTCCCGATCGAGGTGGGCACTTGGGGCGGCGACCCGGTGGCGATGCGCAAGGAGTACGGCAAGGATCTCCTGCTGATGGGCGGCTTCGATAAGCACATCCTGGCCGGACCACGCGAAGGGATCAGGGCGGAGGTCGAGCGGCTTACGCCGCTGGTCGAGGAGGGCGGCTTCATCCCGTTCTGCGACCACCGCGTGCCTCCCGACGTGTCGCTAGCGGATTACCTTTACTATCTGGACTTGGCCCGGAGCCACTGGGGCAAGGGTGTGAACCTGAAGCCGGTGTATCCGGTTTGGGACACGCTGAGCGCCGAAAGCACAAGGAGTTAAGACACGTGGCCCCCCTCGCCCAAAGGCAGGTGGGCCACGTGTCAGGTTGCAGACGCCCTAGCGTCGCCGTCGCGCCAGGAGGAACGCTCCAAGTCCGAGGACTGCAAGGCTGCCGGGCTCTGGAACCGCGGTCAGCGAGAAGTTGTCCACGTGTATCCACGAGATGTCGCCGCCGGTGGGAGCGCATTGTACTGTCAGGTACGAAGCGTTTATGCCGGCGGTGAAGGTCGTCGTAAAATACTGCCAACCCGAGCCAGAAATGCCCGTGCCAGTCGTGTAGACCTGAGTCCCAAACGAGGTGGCACTGGTCGAAATGCCAATATCGACGGGTCCCGTCCCTGGCCGAATGGCGGTTGTCGCAGCGGCATAGAAGCTCAGCGTGTAGCTGGTCCCGTTCAGGATCGAACCTGATAGGTCGAACGAGAACGCGTCGGTTCCAATACCGGTCGCCATGCCTACTTTCCAACTGCCGCTTTGGGGAGCAAAACCATAGGTCGAGGTCGTCATGATGTCGAGTTCACCGCCGGAACCGTATCCCGTGGTGTTGCTCATGGTCGAAGTGAAGCCGCCGTTCGACAGGTTGTACATGTCGCCACTGGCGGAGTTGCTCTCGAAATCCCCGTTGAGGATCATGTTGGCACTGCCAATCGAGGCGGAGCCAACAAGTAATAGCGTTGACAATAGCAACGCAAAACTGCGCATCTTCATAGTGTCTCTCCTTAAGGGTCACGGGATTCAAGGCCGAATCCCAGCGCCGTTTCATTGTAGGGCCAGTTCTTCAGTAATGGTCAGGGAATCTCCAGAAGACTTGATCAATCAGTATCGAACCTAGTGATTTTGCCAGGTGAAGTGAGCAAGTTCCAGACTTCGGACGCCAGGCATGGGATGCCCATAGCCCTGCCCATACAAAGCTAACAAGGGAGAGAATCGCCGGAGCCTTGACGGGTATACAGGGTGGGCACCATGTCTGATTCGAGCAAGAGGCTTGAAGGTGCTCGTTTCGCTGCCCACAACGCGGAGGTAGACGCCGTTTGGACCGCCTATCGAGCCGAAAAGCCGATCCGCGTGCCGATGATCCTCGGCGTCAACACCCGTTACACCACCTTTGGCCACCCCGCCAACCCGGACGGAATCACCCTTCAAGAGTGCTTCGAGAACCCGGACAAGATGCTCCAGCGCCAGCTCGAACACCTCGACTGGTGCGCGCACCATTTGATGCAGGACGCACCGATGGGCCTTCCGGACAAGTGGGGTGTCTATCCCGAGTTTCAGAACGTCTATGAGGCCGCGATGTGGGGCTGCCCGATCCGGTACTTCGACTATCAGGTCCCCGACACTGACCCAATTTTCACCGGCGAGGAAGGAAAGAGGCGGTTCCTCGAAGCGCCCCGGCCCGACCCGTTTGAGAACCCCTTTTCACGCCACGCCTGGGCGATGCACGACACCATGAAGGCGAAGGAAGTGTCGGGCTTTGAATACAATGGCAGGCCGATCTCGGTGGGCGCTCCTAGCGGCCTCGGCACCGATGGCCCCTTCACGATGTGCTGCAACCTGAGGGGAACTACCGACTTTTGTGAGGACCTTCTCCTCGAGCCTCAAGCGGCTCAAGCGATGTTGGAGAAGGCCACGACCTTCATCATCGAGCGGATTCAGGCCTGGCGCAAGCGCCTCGGCCAGCCACTGAAGACGCAAGGCTGGGGGTTTGCCGACGACTCGATCGCGCTGGTCTCGACCGACGAGTACGTACGCAGCGTGCTCCCCCACCACCAAATCCTCATCGAGGCGTTCTCAGAGGGAGGGCCGAACAGCATCCACCTGTGCGGCGATGCCACGCGGCACTTCCCCACCCTTCAGCGCGAGCTCAACATCCAGAGTTTCGACACGGGCTTTCCCGTAGACTTCGGGAGCCTAAGGCAGGTGCTGGGGCCTGGGTGTGAGGTGTTAGGTGGGCCTTCAACGCCGTTCCTCAAGATGGCGAGCCTCGAAGATGTGCGCACCGAGACTCGGCGAGTTTTGGAGTCGGGGATTGCCGAGGGTGGGAGGTTCATCCTGAGGGAGGGCAACAACCTGCCGCCGGACGTCTCGCCCGAGAAATGCGCGGCGATGTATGAGACGGTGCGGGAGTTCGGGCGCTATGGGGTGGTTGCATGACCGAGCGTGAGAACTTCCTTCGGATGCTGGAGCGAAACGACCCGGACCACTTGCCCCTCGACGTCTGGGTGACCGAACCTGCCCTGGACATGATCGAAGCCCACCGGGGCACCCGCGACCACTACGCAGCCCTCGGTCTCAGCGTGGAGAACGTGGGGCCCCGTTACCCGAGCGACACCGACGAATGGCGCGCCGCCTATTCCGAGCTTGGCGTCGAACTGAGCGAGGACGCGGAGATCGGCTTTGCCGGGCTCGTGCACGACGTCCCACCGCTCGAATCGCTCGGCGCGGCCTACCACATGAGGGAGATGGTGCACCCTTTGCGGACGGTGGACTCGGTGAAACAGCTAGTGCGGCTCCCGTTCCCGAACGTGGACGATCCGCGATGGTATGCGGACATCCCGGCGCAGGTTCAAAGGGTCCAGGGCGCGGGGCGCGCGGCCATCGGGCAGATGCACTGCACGATCTTCGAGTTGAGCTGGTACCTGCGCGGCATGGAGGCGCTGTACATGGACCTGATCGACGGCACAGGGATCGCCGATTGGCTGCTCGATTGGTTCACGCACCGCGCCTGCGTGGCGATTCGGCACTACTGCGCCGCCGGGGTCGATGTGGTGTTTTTGGGCGACGACGTGGGCACTCAGCGAGGCATGATGATGGCAATTCCTTTTTGGCGCGAGCACCTGAAGCCCAGGCTCGCCAAGGTGATCGCCGAGGTCCGCAAGCACGAGACCAAACACACGTGGCTTGCTTATCATTCCGATGGCGACGTCACGCCGATCGTCGAAGAGCTTATCGAGATCGGAGTGGAACTGCTAAACCCCGTGCAGCCCGAGTGCATGGACGTCTTCGAACTGGCTTCGAGGTTTTCCGGGAGACTGGGGTTCTGGGGCATGATCGGCACGCAGACCACGATGCCCTTCGGTACACCGGACGACGTGCGCCAGACCGTGCGCAGCCTGCGACGCCTTGCCATGCTCGGCGAGCAGGTGGTGCTGGCGCCGACGCACGTCATCGAGCCCGACGTCCCTTGGGAAAACCTAGCGGTGCTCGCCGAAGAGGCGAAGGTACCGATCTTCTGAAGGAGTACACATGAACTGGCTCACAAAGGCTCTGGACCAAGGCCCTTTCCTGCTCGACGGCGCAATGGGCTCGATGCTCTTCAAAGCAGGGCTCAAGCCGGGCGAATGCGCCGAGCTGTGGAACGTCGAGCAGCCTGAAAAGGTGCGCGCGATCCATAAGGCTTATCTGAGTGCGGGTTCGATGGCCGTGACAGCAAACACCTTCGGCGGAACGCCCGATGCGCTCGCACGCCATGGGCTCGAGACCCGGTGCGAAGAACTGAACGCCGCCGCCGTTAGCGTGGCCCGTGGAGCAGACGCTCAATCTGCCTTTCGCGTCCTCGGCGACCTCGGCCCCTTCGGAGGCTTCCTGGAACCCCTCGGCGAGACGACCCTTCCCGAACTGAAGAATATGTTCGACTACCAGATCGGCGCGCTCCATGAAGCGGGTGCCGACGGCATCATCATCGAGACCATGTCCGACCCGCAAGAAGCGGCAACCGCGGTGCATGTGGCTCGAGGGTTTGGCGATTGGCCCGTCTTGGCGACTTTAGCGTTTCAGAAAGCTGGGGAAGACTTCCGCACGATGATGGGTTCGACGGTTCCTGTAGCGCTTGGCGCGGTGATCGACGCGGGCGCCGACGTGGTGGGGGCGAACTGCGGCACGGGGTTGGAGTTGGAAGATTATCTTCGGCTCGCGGAGGCGCTGGTCGCGGCTGCGGGACCAGTTCCGGTCATTTTGCAGCCGAACGCGGGCGCACCCAAGCAGGTGGACGGCGCAGTGGTCTATCCGGCCACACCCGAGCAGATGGGCGCCTGGGCGAAGTCTGCCCGGGATGCGGGCGTAAAGGTGATCGGGGGCTGCTGCGGCACCACGCCCGAGCACCTGAAGGCAATGGCGGAGGCGCTGAAACGAACGGCGTGAACACGTCCGAGACCCCCTACACCTACCTCGACATCGCCAAGATGATCGACCATTCGCTGCTGAATCCAGCCTTGGACGACCCAGCGATCGCCGAGGGTTGCGATCTCGCGATGGCGTTCGATGTGGCCAGCGTGTGTGTGGTGCCCTACGCCCTAGCTCAGTGTTCGAAGAGGCTCGAAGGCTCAGATGTACTGCCCACGACCGTTGTGGGATTCCCTCACGGCTCCCAAACCACCGAAGTGAAATTGGCGGACGTCTCGCGGGGGCTTCGGGACGGAGCAAAGGAACTCGACATGGTGGTCTGCATCGGCAAGGTGCTCTCGGGGGATTGGGGGTACGTCGAGCGCGAGATCGGCCAGGTTCTCTCAGAGATCCACGCCGCTGGAGCGAAGCTGAAGGTGATCTTCGAAAACGCTTATCTGCAGGACGCGCACAAGATCAGGCTGTGCGAGATCTGCGGAGGGCTCGGCGTGGACTGGGTGAAGACCTCGACCGGCTATGCCCCTGGAGGCGCGACCGACGAGGACCTGAAGCTGATGCGGCTGCACAGCCCGCCGAACGTGCAGGTCAAGGCGGCGGGAGGGGTTCGGACGCTCGATCGGCTCCTGGAAGTGCGGGCAATCGGCGTCACCCGATCCGGCGCGACAGCGACAGTGACAATCCTAAACGAGGCCCGTTCACGGCTCTCTCTGCCGGCCATTCCATGGCCGGTTGGGTGAGGTTATTCGAACCGATCTTGCAAGCCATGGCGTCCAGAATCACGTCGCTGAGCGGGCATGTGAGACAATATCCCCATGCCCACTGGTATGACGCGACGCGATCTCTTGATTGGAGCCGGTGCTTCAGTGCTCGCGCCCGGGGGGCTTCGTATCCTGAGAGACGGCCCCGACCTCGCACCCCAGACCCCCGACCCAGGACCCCAAACCCTCAACTCCAACCCCGTCGGCTGGGCGATCCTCGGCATCGGGAGCTACGCACAGAACCAGATCATGCCGAACTTCGCGGCATGCAAGAACGCCAAGCTCGTCGCGCTGATCAGCGGCCACCAGGCCAAGCTGGACAACTTCGGTGACAAATACGCCATCTCCAAAAAGAACCGCTTCCTTTACGACCAGATGGACTTGATCAAGGACAACCCCGAGATCGAGGTTGTCTACGTGATCACGCCGCCTTCGACCCACCCGGACTTCGCCATTCGCGCAGCCAAGCTGGGAAAGCACATCTGCTGCGAAAAGCCCATGGCGCCGGCCGTCGCCGACTGCCAGAGGATGATCGACGCCTGCAAGCGGGCCGGAAAGCTGATGCAGATCGGCTACCGATCGCAATACGAGGCGCACAACCTGCGGGCCATCGAGATGTGCCGCAAAGGGGAAATTGGCAGAATCAAGTCCTACCTTTCCGAGCATGGGTTCAACATCGGGCGCGGCCAATGGCGCACGCAGCGCGCGCTGGCGGGCGGCGGCTCGATGATGGACATCGGCATCTATTCGCTCCAGGCGCTGCGGTATCTCTCCGGCGAGGAGCCGATCGAAGTAACCGCCAAGATCACCAATCCGCCGAACGACGACCGGTTTGTGGACTGTGAGGACGACGTGCGCTTCACCTTGCGCCTGCCGAGCGGCATCGAGTGCCACGGCGCGGGCGGGTACTCCTGGTCACCCGGCAAAAGTCGGTTCGAGGTGGTCGGGGAGAAGGGGACCCTGCTGGGCGAGCCGGCAACGCCTTATGGGGGGCACCGCCTGACCCTACTTGCATCAGGCGAGAAGCGAGAGGCGAGAGGCGATGAGCCATCCGCGATCGCCTACTTGCCTTTCGACAGTCCGGATTCGCCTCTTGCCTCTCGCCTTTCGCAACAACTCCCCATCACCCCCAACAACCAGTTCGTCGCGCAGATCGAGCACTTCTCGGAGTGCATCCGCACCGGCGGCAAGGTGAAGACGCCCGGCGAAGAGGGACTACGCGACATCAGGATCATCCAGGCGATCTATGAATCGGCTGCGAGCGGGAAGCCGGTCGCTTTGAGCACGAAGACGGGATGAAGGGATAAGGTGATGATGGGCTGAGCAACCAGTTCCTCAGCTCCTCAACTCCTCACCACTTCATCCCTTCATCTCTTCATCTCCTCAAAATCACTCCTCCACTTCTCGCCGCGTCGCGCGTGCTTCCCGAGTACTCCGGCTCGCCTCTACCCTTAGCACGCTCGCTCACTCCGACTCGTAGAACGAAGTAGGCGCCTAGCGCCAGGAGGAGCGTGCAATGGCACGTGCACAGTATCGTCCCATCCGGCTGGTTGGCCGGTTGGCAGTCTTCGTTCTCGCGGGTTCCGTGCTGTTGGCCGCCAGCAGTTTTCCAGGCTCCGCGAGTCAATCTCAGATCACCGTTGAGGGGATGGCCGCAGGCATGGCGAAGAGCATGCTGCGGACCAAACAAGTTCCCTATACCAAGAGCCCGCTCTCAAGCTACAGCACGGGCATTCACCTGGCGATGGGTGTTCCCGAGAAGATCCTCAACAAACTCTTCGAAACGAGCGGGCGCTCGCTGGGCTACTTCCTGACCCACAGCGCCCAACCGAGTGACATCCCAGCGAATCCATACGTGCGGACGACCAAGCAGCGGCTTCCAAACGGCAAGAGCTATGAAGAGGTCTTGTATGACAAGATCCGGTCTTCTGGAGGGAACCTGACTCCCGGTGATGTTCTCCGAATGTCGCTCGAAGCAACCGGTGGCGACTATTACGTGGCCACTTTGACTGCCCATAACCTCTTGAAGGAGGTGGCCTACGGCGAAGCAAGCGGCACAATCGGCTGGGACCGCGGCGCGAGGGTCAGCATGAAAACGGCCAAGGTCATCCGGCCCGATCAAGTGCTTGACAAGCTCATCAACCTTCGGCCGCCCGGCGACAAATTCGCCAGCGACAAAGACGGCCCTTGGTACCACATGTTCGGCGTGTTCTTCGTCGGCGGAGTCTCCAATCCGAGCACGGCGGCAAACATGGCCGCCTTTGAGAACCTCACCCGCAAGATCCACCTGGGCAGCGACCCCGACCCGACGAAAGAAGCCATCAACACTGCCTCCGGCGCTATCGGCGCCATGCTTGCTGACCTGGCCGCAAACGGTCCATTGGTGCCCGACGATCTCTCCAAGCTCACCGACGCTAAACTCGCCGAACTTAGGGCCAAGCTGCGCGCCTTTCACGAATCCTCACGCAAGAAGATGGAGGCGATGAACAACAACCCGCAGATGGCGAACACGCTTCGGGGCCTGCAAAGGGCGATCTCTAACGAGGTTGAACGAGCGGATAAGGAGATCCAGCGCCGCAAGGACCTGAACAAGCCCAAAGATCCTGCCGCAGCGCCAGGAGCTGGATGGGTGCTGACGGGCATCAACGTCCCCAAGGTCCCTGACTGGATCGGGGACCGCGACCCGAAGCGGTTCAGCCGATGGAAGATCGATGGAGGCGACGGGAGCCTCTCGGTCCAGAACTCCTGGAACGACGCCTCCTACAAAGTCTTGACGGCGACGACCGTGCTTCAGTGGAAGGTTCAAGAGCCCGTCGCCAAGCTGAGGCCAGGAACGCAACTCCACATAAGCGGGAGCTGTGCGATGTCCGGAATTCAGGACCGCAGCAGCTTCGGATGCCACTGGCAGCCCACCGGTATGAGGCCGGGCGACAGTCACACCAGCGGAATCGGTATCTACTCGAAGGACCTCGCCGGAACAGGCGCGCAGGCAACGTTCGAGGCTGTGGCGACGGTACCCCCGAAGTCAGCCTATGGTGGTGCGATGGTGCTTCGCTTCCTTGCCTATGCGCGTGGGTACGGCGCGGTGGAGTACGTTTACAAGTGGGTTGACAAATGACCTGTACCTGCAACGAGGGGCATCAGCGCTGATCTGCCCAAAGCAGCACCCGAACCGGTCCGAACAGGCCTGAAGGCAGCAAAGCGTCTGTCGGCTTGTAGGGATTCCAGGTGGTGCGAGTCAAACGCCGTTCCTCGGGCAGGCCGCTGTCCTTGATCAGGCGGTTCGGCCACAGATTCGCGACCTCGATCTTCAGGGTGTTGCTCTTAGCTTTCAGGAGACCAGAAGGGATGGAGGCTCGCCAGGGGGCGCACCACACAATCCCGAGGTCGCGGCCATTCAGATTGACCCGCGCCTGGTTCTTCACAGGGCCGAGATCCAGAACCGTTTGGCCCTGATGCTTACCGGCGAACGGCGCGTCAAAGGTCTTTCGGTAGGTTGCCATGCCGGAGTAGAAGCGGATTTGGTCCTCAGCGCGCTTGGTCCAGTCTTCCAGCTTCTCGAAGATCACCGGTTCCGCCGGCCCTCCCCAATTCGGGTCGAAGGACACCTCCCACTGGCCTTTCAATTCGGCCATCGGGGTGAATTTGGCGAAGTTCGGGCCCGTCACCTTTGGCCCCCTGCGAAAGACCACGAAGTAGGCCTCACCCGACTCGAATCGGAGCGGCACAATCGTTCGTCCACCTGCCTCCCGATATTCTGGGAGCGGGCGCCGTTCGCCGGTCATCGGGTCCCAAATCTCCGGCCGCAGACCGGCAACTCGGAATCTGCAATTCGCCGACACCGGGGCTGCCGTGCGATTGCCCACGAAGTAAACCTCCTCGCCAGGCTCGGTGCGGTGAATGTACCGGAGATCAGCGTCGGCTTCGAAGTCCGGAGCCACGCCCTTCTGTTCCAGGATCCTGGCCGTCCTTGAATAAGGAGGATAGAGCTCCGGCGAAACGTCCACGGCAGCCAAGCCCCAGGGTCCCGCGCCGATAGCGCCTAGCTCGGCGGCCGGCCTGCCGTCGGCCTCTCCGGGCATCGCGCTCAACCATTGCTTGTCGGTCAGCACAACCTGTGACGTTCCGTTCGCCAGGGTCACCTTCAGAGCCCCAATCAGTCCGGCGGGGTTGGGGGAGGTGCCGTCGTTCTGGGCAACCACTTGGATGACGTTCTTCCCGGGCTTCAGCATCCCAGCCACGTCGGCCGTGACGATCGTGTGGAAGTTGTCGCCGCTCGCTGCTCTTTTGCCGTTCACCAAGAGCTCGAATCGGTTGTCCGCCGTCATGCTGAAGCTGGCCTGCTTCACTTGGCCGGGTAGCTCGAACTTGCGCAGGAACATCCGCGAACCGACGGGAGCCGAAACGGCTGGGTTGCCCTCGGGATACCAGATCCACTTTGCATCGGCGATCGCGGGACGGGCGAGAGCCGCGGGCTTTTCATCTCGGATCACTCGCTTGCCGGCCCAAAGCGCCGCTGCCAAGCGGTTCACCTCGGCGTCGCTCTGAGGGTAGTTTTGCAGGCCCTGGGCGCGCGAGGGCGGCGAGCCGACAACCGTCGCGCCGGCCTCAACTAGCGCCTTGATCTTCCTAAGCAGCTGGGGCGACATCGCGTTGGTCCTGGGCAAAACGAGCAGCCGGTAGCTCATGCCGTCCGGAAAAACGAGGCGCCCTCCTTTCACCGAAGCTCGTTCGATGAGGGCTTGAGGAGCACAGCCGTCGAAGCTGTAACCCCGCCGGTCCGGATGCCCGGGAAGCGTGGCCGAGGCCGGAGCGCGAAACACGTTGGGCGCGCCTTCGGCGTCCAGATACAAGATGTCCGCCACCGGCAGACCCCGCCGAAGCATCGCCTGACACCGGGCCAGGTATGTGTGATAACCGCTCGCCATCGGCCACCAGGTCTGGGTCCGGTCCCAATGCACCCCATAGGGCCCAAAGGTCATGCCCGGAAATCGGTCCAGCCAGGGCTGGTGCGCATACCTGTGGAAGATGAACCGGTTGATGCCCGCACACAGCGCCCAATCGCCCTGCGCTTTGAGCATTGCTGGGTCGAGCTGCCAGGCGTCGCCATCCGAAGTGAATGCCTCCGCGCCAACGATCTTCCGGCCCATCGTATGTGCCGCCGACACCGCCTCAAAGGCGCTGTAGGTAGTGTTGAAGCCACGCGACCAGAACTCGCATTGCGGGGCATCAGCGACGCCTCCAAGCGCGAGATCTCCGGCGGGATTCAGGTCGTAGGGCTCGATGGATAGCTGCAGGCCGTGCTTGCGCGACAGCTCTTTGAGCCGGATCGCGTGGTTCTCGATGACGAGTTCCTGGGCCGTTCTTCGCAGGTCCCAAAGGAACCGTTCCGTCACCTCCACGCTCTCCACCACGCGCCCAAGCATCGCCGGTAGGTAGCGGAGTGGGTCGTAGCCTCGCCGCTGCCGAAACTCCTCGCGAAACCTGGCCGACCAGTTCTGCGAGCCCATTTCCCAACTGTCGAAGTGGATCGTGGTCAGGCCGCGATCGCGGTGGGCCGGCTCGCCGGTGACCTTCAGGAGCGTCTCGATGAACGAATCGAAGTGGGCGTCGAGACCGGCGCGGTCGAACTTGTCCGATTCCAACCCCAGACCCGGTTCGGGCGCCGGACGGGTGGTCTGGCCGGTGATCCTGCGCCCGAACCGCACGATGGTCCATTCGCCAGGAGGCACGTCCCATACGAGCCTTCCCTCCGGGGTGAGCTTGCTTGTCAGGTCAATGACGGATTTGGCGGGAATGCACTCGGAGGCCGGGAGTTTACGCCGATCCGGCAGGAGGTAGGGCTTGACGCCCGGCTGCGAGGAATAGGGCGCGCGGTAGTAGAGCGCTTTCTCGTCGATGTCGGGAATGCGGTAGTCGCCCGAGGGCGTGCGAAACGCTAGCACCGCCACGTCGCGATAGAATCCCAGCCAAGCTTCGCGCAGTTCAGGTGTGAGCGTCGCCTCTCCAAAGAAGGGCCTGCGTGGCGCGGGCTTTGCCAACACAGCGTCGAAGCGGACTGGACCGGTGGCCTGGGTCTCGCTGCCCACAAGATGCTGCATCGAGTTTTCGGGTTTGACCCAAGGGCCCCCTGTCCCGCACCATCCCGGCCCCGCGCCGAGGGCGATTTGGATTCCCAGCCGATCGGCTTCGGAGAGCGCGTGTTTGACCAGCCGCTGCCAGGGCTCGCTCATGAACCGGACCGGCCCGCGCGGCACGCCGACATCCACTTCGAGCAGGATCGCCCCGCCGATGCCCGCCTGCTTCATCGCCTGGAGGTCGGCTGAGATGCCCTCGGCGGTGAAGTTGCCGTCCATCACCATCCAATACACCCACGGCCTCGCTTCCGGTGGTGGCGAAATGAAGAGGCGTTCAAGGCTCTGGGCTGTGGCGGTGCCCTGGGAGACAATTAGCCCGACAAACACTATTGACCAGGAAATCAGCGCACGAGGCAACGACGCATGACGGTGACGGAGGTGGCGGTTCGCCAACGCGAAAATAGGGGCATGGACCTCAAGCTTCGGCACACTGGGAGCTTACTCCCAAGCTGATTCCCCCATTTCATGAGGCAGACGGCCGGGTGCGGCGACATCATCACTCTCCTGAACACCCATCACCCAGCGCCTGAAGACCCGACAACCTGAAGACCCATCACCCATCACCCAACACCTGACAACCTGAGAACCTCACAACCTGAAAACCCATCACCCAGCACCCAACTCCCTGAACACCCTCCGCCGGGATAAACTCATCCCCCTTGGACAACGCCCACCGATTCGGATTTGAGACCCGCATGCTCCATGCCGGGCAGATTCCCGACCCCCAGGTCGGCGCGCGCGCCGTGCCGATCTATCAGACCTCCAGCTACGTCTTCGAGAGCACCGATGAGGCCGCGCACCTCTTCGAGCTCAAGCAGTACGGCAACATTTACGCCCGCCTCTCCAACCCCACGACCGCCGTCTTCGAGGAGCGCATGGCGTCGCTTGAGGGCGGGACCGGCGCAGTGGCGGTCGCCAGCGGCATGGCGGCGCAGTTCTCGACGTTCCTCACGCTCTTCCAGCCCGGCGATCAGATGGTCGCCAGCAGCAAGCTCTACGGCGGCACGATGACCCAGCTCAGGTACACGCTGAAGCGCCTCGCCGTCGACGTCACGTTTGTAGACCCGGACAAGACCGAGGACTGGGAGGCCGCCATCACCCCGAAGACCCGCGCGCTGTTCGTCGAGATCATCGGCAACCCGGTCGGCAGCATCCCGGACCTTTCGGCGCTGGCAGAGCTGGCGAAGGCGCACAAGATCCCGCTGATCGTGGACAGCACCTTCGCCACGCCCTACCTCTGCCGCCCGATCGAGTGGGGCGCGACGCTGGTCGTGCATTCGGCGACCAAGTTCATCGGCGGGCACGGCAACAGCATCGCGGGCGTGGTGGTGGATTCCGGCGATTTCGACTTCTCCACCTTCCCCACCATCGCCGACCCGACGCCCAGCTACCACGGCCTGCGGTTCTTCGATACGTTCGGCCACTACGCGTTCCTGATGAAGCTGCGCGTCGAGACGGTGCGCGATACCGGCGGCTGCATCTCGCCGTTCAACTCGTTCCTGATGCTGCAAGGGCTGGAGACGCTCTCGGTCCGAATGGACCGACACGTCCAAAACGCCCAGGCGGTGGCAGAGTTCCTGGAGGGGCACCCGAAGATCGCGAAGGTGAACTACGCCGGCCTGCCCAGCCACCCGCATCATGAGCGCGCGAAGAAGTACCTGCCGAAAGGTCCCGGGGCGGTGATGTCGATCGAGCTAGCGCCCCCGGCAGATGGCGATGCGCGCGCCGCCGGCAAGCGCTTCATCGAGGGCTTGCAACTCTTCTCGCACCTGGCGAACGTCGGCGACGCCAAGAGCCTGGTCATCCACCCGGCGACGACGACCCACTACAAACTGACCGACGAGGAGATGCTCGCCGGCGGCATCACGCCCGGCATGGTTCGGCTGTCCGTGGGTCTGGAAACCGTCGATGATCTGCTCTGGGATCTGGATCAGGCGTTGGAGGGGGTGTGAGGGGTTCTCCCTCTCCCTCACGAGCGCGGCGCTTTCGCACACCGCCCCAATCGGAATAGTGGGGGAGAGGGTCGGGGTGAGGGGGACCTTTCATCGTCTTGCTTCTTCCACCCCCACCCTGCCCTCCCCCGCGACAAGGAAGCGATCGGTAGGCGGGGGCCCCGGGTCGCAGGAGAGGAAGACCTTCTGCTCACCGACGAGGAGGGGCGCTGCCGGCGGCATCACGCCTGGGGATGGTCCGCCTGTCCGTGGGTCTGGAGACGTTGGAGGATTTGGTTTGGGATCTGGAACGGGCGTTGGAGGGGGTGTGAGGGGTTCTCCCTCTCCCTCACGAGCGCAGCGCTTTCGGACACTGCCCCAATCGGAATAGTGGGGGAGAGGGTCGGG
>JACRPN010000022.1 GCA_016223145.1 Armatimonadota bacterium
CCGCCCCTACGGGGCTTTCTGGGCACCCCCTTAGGCGCCGTTCACCTTGGCCACGTCGCCGGCGACGATGCCCGCCGTGCCGACATACACGTTGATCTTGAGGGCGAATTGTGGCAGCCAGGTCAGTCGTTCAGCTTCGCGCAAAGGTACCCAAGACGGCATGGGTTCATTCTCCCTGGGATGCATGGGACATCCCTTTTGAGGAGACGTTTCGACGCGTGGATAAGCCGTTCCTGCTGGCTGAGGAGCCATAGGTTCGGGCTGAGCTGAGGTTTCTTCGTGCTGAGGAACGACAGATCAAGTCTGGAAAATGGTTAGTCCGAACAGAGGAGGAGGGCCGGATGGACGCAAACAGTTTTTCCGTCTACAAAGGTCGAAGGGAATTGGGAAGAGCGCGTCCGCGCATCAGCCAGGGCTCGAACTTGACGCTGAAGATGAGGAAATCGAATAGCGACTATCCGACATGGGCCCGGGCGGCATCAAGCTGGGCCAGCCGGAAACCTCGCCCTCCACTATGCAGGTCCTACTTCCTGCCGAACGTCACGCCTTTCCAGTCGTCGGTGCGGAAGGGGAATGCCGGAAGACCCGCGCCGTTGTAAAGCGAGACCTCGGGGTTCGTGGCCCAGGCATAGCGGACCGCCACCGGCTCGCGGATCTGAGGTGAGGACACGACCACCGTGTCGCCGTCGATTCTGGCGTCGGCCCAAACAAACTTCCTATCCTTGCCCGCGATCGAAAAGCCCTTGAGCCAGTACGCCAGGCCTTTAAGGCCCCCGTCCGTGTGATTGAACTTGAGGCGGATGGTGTTGCCCTCGACTTTCATGCTCTTGTAGGTCGGGCCGGAGTAGCTTACGTTCTGGCGATAGGCGACCTTGAGCGCCGAGAGCGCCAAGCGGTAGCCCACGTCCTGTTTGTTTCGGGGGTGGATGTCGTTCGCTTCGCCGATGTCTATGGCCGTTCCGATGCCGACGTTCTTCAGCTTCTGGGTCGCCATGAACTGGGCCTCGCGGAGCTCGGCCCAATCGCTTTCGCCCGGGTCGGGAAGGCGCGCCGTGAAGTTGGCGAGCTGCACAATGAAGAAGGGCAGGTTGGGCTGGCCGAAGAGTCTGCGCCAGTCGTTGATGAGCATCGGCATGAGCTCGCGGTACTGATAGGCTCTGCCGGCGTTCGATTCGCCTTGGTACCAGATCGCCCCCTTGATGGCGAGCGGCACGATAGGATGGATCATGGCGTTGTAAAGCACGGTCGGGACGTTGGGATTGCCGGACACCTGCTGAGGATAGGGAGGCAGGGCGCTCATCGCCGCGCCGGCCTGGAATCGCCACTTGCCCTGGCTCAACGGCGCCTTAGTCCCATCCGAGAAGGTGATGCCCATGTCGGCCACGGCGCTTGTGAAGCCGCCTGCGCCTCCGGTATCCAGCACACGAACTGCAATCACGTTCTTGCCCGGCTTTAGGGTGCCGGCAGGCACCGTGTACCTTCGCGCGGCGTCCCAGACACTCATTGAGCCCACGCGGACCCCGTTCACATAAGTCACATCGGCGTCGTCAATCGCGCCCAGGCTAAGAGTGGCTGTGCCCGAAGCGCCCGCAGGGACATCGATTTCAGCTCGGTAGAACCCAAAGCCATCGAAGGCTTCGAGACCCATGTCCTCAAAGCGCTTCGGGCGATCGATGGACTTCCATCCTTGGGCGTCGAACTCGGGCTTTTCCCAACCCGCCGCAACCTTGGAAGCGCCCTCGGCTTTGGCGTTCCAGGCCTCAACCTGCTTCTCGAAAGGCTCGCCCATGTTTGCCTTTTGCCGGTCGATCTGATCGAGCAGGGCCCCAAAGTCGCCTTGTTTGGTTACGGACGCGCGGCTGGCCCAAGCCTCGATGATGGTGCCGCCCCAGCAGTCCTCCACCAGGCCGATCGGCACGTCCAGCCGCTTATGAAGCTCCCGCCCAAAGAAGTAGGCCACGCCAGAAAAGCCGCCCCAACCTCCTTTGTCGATGGTTTCCGGCGAGCAAACTGACCACCCGGTCGGCACCGTGGGCTGCGGATCGAAGGCCGTAACCTTGGGCACCATGGCCAGGCGAATCTTGGGGTAATTGGCGGCGGCGATCTCGTTTTTCGGGTTTAGGCAGGCCGCGATCCCCTGCTCCATGTTCGATTGGCCCGAGCAGATCCAGACGTCCCCAACGAGCACGTCGTCGAGCACGACTTTCTGCTCTCCCACGACAGCCACTTTGTAAGGACCACCCACCGGCGGAGGCGTAACTTTGACTACCCACTTTCCATCGGCGCCAGTCGTTCCTGAGGCGTTCTTGCCGGCGATGGTGATAGAGACCTTGGAGCCAGGCTTCGCCCAGCCCCAGAAAGTGTTCGGCATGCCCCGCTGCAGGACCATGTGGTCCGAAAAGATCGGGTTGAGGAAGGGAAGCGGGCTTTGTGCCGACGCGGGAGCGAGCGCGAGAACGAGAATGGAAAGCGTCATTGGGGAACCTCGTATCCGACCCGTCGAGATTACCCATCCCAAAGAAACGATGCCGGCGCGAGCGCCGGCATCGTTGGTCCCAGCGGGGCGGACTCTATCGCTTTCGGCGAAGGAGCGCCAGCCCACCGATGGCGAGCGCCGCGAGGGTCGCGGGCTCCGGCACCGGTGTGTCGGTTCGGATGTTGTCGAGATAGAACACTCGGTTCTGAGCGTTGTTGGCGTTGATCGAGAAGCCCAGGCGGTAGGGTTGCCCTGCCACCATGACGCTGGTCAGCGGCGAAATGTTGAAGGTGACCGTGCGTTGTCCGGCCAATCCGCCGTTGCCTGGTCCATAGGTGATCTGGCCGATCTCTCGCCAGCTCCAGCCTCCAAACATCTCCTGCATAAAGGCCTTTCCGTTGAACCAGCCGTCCTGAAAGTCAACCGGCAAGTACATGTCGATCATCAGTTGGGTGGCCAGCATCAGATCGTCGGCCCTGGCGCCGGACACGTTGTCGACCATCAGCCATCGGAAGCCGGCGCCGGCCGGGTAGTCCACTCGGGCAGAATGAGACCCGTCAGTCACGCCAACGGTGTCCTGAGTGAGAGTCACGTCGCCACCGCTCCACGAGGGGTTGTACCAGCCCTCGGTTCCGGTTTCGAACGAGTAGAGCAGACCGGCTTGGCTTTGAGCGGCAAGCGTCAGCAGCCCCAGTGCCAAAAGAACACTTCTATTCCTCATCGAATTCCTCCTCAAATTACCGGCAGGCCCTAGCATAATTCCCGGGCCAAGCCAAATCCAGTGTACGGGAACTGTCCTTCCGAAACTACTGGCAAAAATGCCAATTTAGCTGGCTTTGAACTTGCATGAAAGGATACAAAAACGTCGTGAATGGCCACCTTCGTGCCGACCGGAGATCGGGAGGCTCTCCAAGGAATCTCAGCGCATAATGAAGGCATGAAGACGCTCCGCATTTTCGCCATCGGACTGCTCGCCACCGCCGGATTCGCTCAGACCACCGGGTCTCAGGCGACGGTCCCGGCCGCCAAGATCAAGCCTGTCCAGGCGCAGACAGCCCAACCCAGCCTTGAGGAGCGCATCAAGATCGTCAAAGAGGCCGAAGGCAAGCCGCTGCCGAGCTTCCTGATGAAGCGGCTGGACGACAAGGTGCTTGCCAACAAGGACGTAATGGGAAAGGTGGTGGTCATCGATTTCTGGGCGACCTGGTGCGGGCCTTGCAAGGCCGCGGCGCCCAAGCTGGACCGGCTCTACAAGGAGTTCCATGACCGCGGGCTGGAAATCATCGGGGCGAACCTCGCCGAACGAGGCGAAGGCGGCGCCAGGATTCAGACCAAGGACAATGCCGTGGCCTATGTCAAGGAGCACGGCTACGGCTACACCTTCACCTATGCCAACGACGAGCTTGGCAAGAACTGGAAGGTCCCTGGGTATCCCACGTTCTTCATCGTGGGCCGCGACGGCGTGGTGAAGGAAGTGATGGTGGGCTTTAACGAAGGGCGCATGAAAGAGCTTGTGGCCGAGCTCCTCGGAAAGTGACGGGGGAAGTCGATTCCTCTGGTTGTCCACATTCGCGTCTGTGATTTCGCGGCCTGCGCCTAAGCGCAGGCTGGAAGCCCTCGGACCGGGGTGCGGACGGGGATGTCCGCGCTCCGGTCCGCACACCTATCACCTTGGACCTCGGACCTCCCCCTGTGAATAACCCCGAGAATATTCCGGCAAATATTCCTTCCGTTTTTGAAAAGTCTGTGATATAGTGTTTGAGAATACGTATTCTGAATACGAATTCTCGAAGAGGAGTTCATGCCAAAGGGGGCAGATCAGAAGCCTGCGGGGGTCACCCAGCAGGATATCGCGAGGATGGCCAGCGTTTCGCAGGCCACCGTGTCCCGCGTGTTGGCGGGTGACACCCGAGTCGAGAGCACGATCCGAGACCGCGTCTCCGCGGTGATCAAAGAGCACAACTATCGCCCCGACGTTCGGGCACGCTCGCTCCGAAAGCAGCTCACCGGTTTGGTGGGGCTAGTTGTGAAGCGCCCCACTCCCAACCTCGCCGAAGAGCCCTTCATCGCCGACCTGATCGCGGGGATCATGACGCAGCTCGCCGGGACGGGCTACCACCTTTGCCTCGATTTCGCGACCTCCGAGGTGGGCCAGGCTGCGGTTTATGACGAAATGCTCCGGACCCGGCGCGTCGACGGGCTCATCCTCGTGGAGTCGGAGGCCTGCGACGACCGCGTCCGGCTCCTGCAAGAGGACCGTTTCCCATTTGTGCTCGTGGGCAATCCCATGGAGCACGAGGAGATCGTCTCGGTCGACAACGACAACGTTGACGGTGGCTATGTCGCGACCCGGCACCTGCTGAGCCAGGGCTATCGCAAGGTTGGGATCATCGCCGGGCCCCAGGGCCTGACGGTCAGCGAAGACCGTATCACGGGCTATCGAAGGGCCGTGAGAGAGTTCGGAAAGGACTCGCGAATCTGGTACTCAGAGTTTGGCTCGACGGCGGCCCGGGTCCTTGCCGAGGAACTGCTTGAAAGGCCGAACAGCCCCGACGGCCTGGTCGTGTTGGACGACAACATGGCGTTCGGCGTGATTTTGGCGGCGAAGACGGCGGGCAAGCGCATTCCTGAGGACCTGGGGGTCGTGGGCTTCAACGATTCGAGCCTCTGCGACCTCCTCGACGGAGGGCTGACCTCCGTCAGCCTCAACATCCCGCTGATCTCCTCGCACGCGACGGAACGTCTCCTGCAAACCGTTCAGGGCCAGCCGATCGACGGTCCCAAGCGCCTGATCGTGCCGATCGAGCTGCATGTCCGGGGTTCATCGGCCCGTCCCAAAGGGGGAGCCCTATGATTTTCTGGGCGCCCTTCGTCGACCTGCAGGTCAAGGAAATCGCGCACGAATTAGTGTACCGGGCGGACCGTGAGCATCGTAGCGTCTTTCTCGCGGGGAGCTTTAACGGCTGGAGCCCGTCGTCCTGGCCGATGAAAGGCGACGCCGACGCGCGCACTTGGCGCTATGCCGCAAAGCTCGCGCCGGGCAGGCACTTTTACAAGTTTGTGCTCGACGGTTCGACTTGGATCACCGACCCCAAGGCCGTCCGCAACGAGGACGACGGCAACGGAAACACGAATTCGGTGTTGGACCTCCTGCCGAACGGCATGGCACGGCCCGGGAAGACCGGAGACGGCAGCGTCAACACCGCTGCGCTGAAGCACGTGCAGGAGGCGCCGTGGGTGAACTGGGATCAAGGGCGGCTCACGCTGCAATTCCAGACGTTGGCTCAGGATGCGAAGCGCGTGTTCGTCGTGATCCAGGGCAAACGCACTCCGATGCGCCGGGTTGGCACAGACGGGCTCTTCGACCGCTATTCAGCCGACGTGCCTTGGGATCGCAAGGGGGCTGTTCGCTACTCCTTTGCTATAGAAGACGGCGGCGCAACGGAGACCTGGGTCGCCAAGGGCGGCAGCAAGGACTCCCCCTTCACCCTGGACCCCAAGTTGTTCCGCCCGATCTTGGTCCCCAACTGGGTTGAGAAGACGGTGCTCTACCAGATCTTCCCAGAGCGATTCGACAACGGTGACCCATCCAACGACCACTCCAACAAGGTCGCTTGGGACGCCAAACCGGAGTACTACACCTTCCACGGCGGCGATCTGGCGGGGGTGCGGAAGCACCTTGGCTACCTCAAGAGCCTGGGGATCGGGACCGTCTACTTCAACCCAATCTTCGAGGGGCCAAGCAACCATCACTATGAGACGTTTGATTATTTCAAGGTCGATCCGCACCTCGGCACGAACGCAGAACTGGCTGGCCTGACTAGGGACCTTCACGCCGGCGGCATCAAGGTGATTCTGGACGGCGTGTTCAACCATTCCGGAACCGGATTTGCGCCGTTCAAAGACGTGATCGCTCGCGGAGAGGCTTCCAAGTTCAAGAACTGGTTCTTCATCAACAGCTTCCCGGTTATGGTGAAAGACCCGCCGAACTATCGGGCGTTCTACAACTTCCCGTCGCTTCCAGCAGTCAACCTGCTCGATCCCGATGCCTCGGCCTACATGCTGAAGGTGCCTGGCTTCTGGGAGCGCACCGCGAAGATCGACGGCTGGCGGCTGGACACGGCGCAGGACGCCCCGATGGAGTTCTGGCGGCGGTTCCGCAAGGCGGTCAAGGGAATCCGCAACGACAAATGGATTCTAGGTGAGAATTGGGGCGACTCGTCCCCGTGGCTGAAGGGCGACCAGTGGGACGCGGCGATGAACTACCCGTTCCGGGACGCCGTGCTGCACTTCGTGGCGCAAGGGGACATCCGTGCAACGGACTTTTTGCGGCGGCTCCAGGCGAATTACGAACTTTATGTGCCGCAGGTCTCGCGGAACATGATGAACCTGCTCTCCAGCCACGACACACCGCGGTTCTACACCTTGTGCAAGCGTGACCCGAAGCTGGCGACGATGGGTGCAGTGGTTCAGTTCGCCTGGGCGGGAACCCCGAGCGTCTACTACGGCGAAGAGCTAGGCATGGAAGGGGAGCGCGACCCGGACAACCGAAGGGGGATGGTCTGGAATCTGGCCAAGCCCGACAATCCCTTGCTCCAGACCTACCGGAAGCTGATCGCGGCCCGGCGGAATACGCCCGTGCTTCAGAGCGGCGCACCCGTTCCTCTCGAAGCCAACGACGCCAACGGCACGGCGTCGTTCGGGCGCGTCCTGGGTGAGGACCTCGCGGTCGCCATCGTGAACCGGTCTGACTCGCCCAATGAGGTTTCGGTTCCCCTCTCAAAGGTCCCCGCGAGGACCTTCAAAGGCAAACAGTTTCAAGACGTCCTCAGCGGCAGGCGGTATGCGCCCTCCGCCCGAGGAACGCTTTCCATCAACTTGGAAGCCAAGGGCTCCGCGCTCCTGGTTCCCACTCGTCCACACACCGCGGTCCGAGCCAATTCGGTCCGCCACGACCGGCTCGGCTCGGACTTGCGGAGTCGCAATATCCGCAAATCTCGTTCCTTGGAGGCCCAATGAAGAAGCAGATAAGAATGGGCTTTACGCTCATTGAACTCCTCGTCGTGATCGCGATCATCGCCATTTTGGCGGCGATCCTCTTCCCCGTCTTCGCGCAAGCGAAAACCGCAGCCAAGAAGGCCGCGGACCTTTCGAACGTCCGGCAGTTCGTGACTGCGACGCTTATGTATGCGACCGACTATGACGATCGGATTCCGCACTACAACTGGCCGGAGGGCTACATCTTCGCAGCCAGGCTAGAGCCCTACATCAAGAACCGCGGCATCATGAAGAACCCGGCCGTAACGTCCCCTCAGGGAAACATGCAGAAAAAGCAGGCCGACAACGGTTCAGGCGACTACATGCTGGATCCCAACGATCCTTGCGTCGGCCTTGGAGTCTCGACCCGTGGCCCCAAGCCGAACTATTACGACGACAAATATCCGCCGTTGGACTACGAAATCAACCCGACCCTGTTCAGCTACGTGGATGCGCCCTCGAGCCACCCATGCTCGAGCGGCCGTTACGGCTACTACCATCCCGGTACAGACGCCACCTCGGGTGGCACGTCGGGTGACGGTAACGTCGGCATTGGCGGCGGCTATCCCATGTCGTTCACGAGCGTTGCCAAAGTCGGTTTGATTATCGACTTCCCTGGCAACGGCATGCAGTGGCCGGGCGGCTCCGGACTCAACTTCTGGGGCGTCAAGACCGGCATCTTTGCGGACGGCAGCAACGTGGGACACATGGACGGACACGCCAAGTTCTACAAGGGCGTCAAGCTCTTCCCGAACTTGAAGGCAGACGGAACGCTGGTCTACGGCGACACCTGGTGTGGCGGCGAAGGCGGCACCTGCCCGTGGGGCGGTTCCGTTGGATGGGCGGCAGGCGCTCCTCACAACGAACAGAACGGCAAGGGCTGGATCTGGTGGGGTACGAACTACGCCGATCCGAGCAACCAGTAAGCGATCGATTCGGAGGCGGCTTTGCCGCCTCCGATTGACCTATGAACATGGAGGAAACCAGGTGAGACAGTTGTGGCTAGTAGGGATTGTCGCCGCCCTTGGAATCATGGCGACGGGCTGTAATGTCGGGAATGCTCCCGAACCTATGTCGGAGAACCAAGTCAAGGATGAGGTAGCCAAGCTAACCCCAGAGCAGCAGATCGATTGGATCAATCGCAGTCCGATGCCACCTGAGGAGAAGCAAAAGAAGATCGACGAGATCAAGGCCAAATACGGCATTTCGGGTGCGGTAACGGGCGCCAGTGGCGTGCCGGGAGCTGCTGGCGGTGGCGCCGCTCCGCCTGCGGGTGGTTCGGACGGTTCCGGCAGGACCCCGAACTGACTTCCGTGAGCCATGCTGGCTAGCTTGACCTTCTTGCTGGCAATCGCGCCTTGGCACGAACGCCCTCAAGGGGCCTGGTTCGAGCCAAGGTCCGTTGCGTTTGCCCATGCGCCGTCGATGCACCTTGAAAGCGTGTCGGTGGTCGGCGGATTCAATGATTGGGACCGAGCACGGAACCCCCTTGAGCTGAGCGCTGACGGTAAAACCTGGCGCGGGACCTTCGACATCCAGCCTGGCGTCTACCCGTATCTCTTTGTGGAGGACGGCAGTCGCTGGGTGCCGGATCCCAAGGCGCCGCCCTTCCCGGATGCCAACGGCAACGTGAACTCCAAGCTGGTGGTGCTGCCGCTCGATTACGACAAGCAGCCAGGAAGAGTGGGCGACGGGAAGGTCACCGCCAGCGCCGCGCTGCACTGGCCAAATCCCGAAAACACGGTCCGGCTGGATGAGAACAGGGCCTACGTCAAGCTGCTGACCCGGGCGCGCGACGTCGCCAAGGTCTGGGTGGTGCTGGAGGGCGGGGAGCGGTTTCCGATGCAGCGGGTGGCTGGAGACGAGCTCTTCGACACCTGGCGTGGGGAGTTTCAGATTCCCAGGGGCCCGGTGACCCGGTACTCGTTCTTGCTGGAGGATGGGGGGAAGGGCTATTGGCTTGGTGAGAGTGGGCTCTCCTCAGAGCTGTCCGGCGTGTCGGACAGGTCGGCCAAGTCGGCCAATTCCGACTTGAATAAGCCCCAGACCCCAAACCCCACACCCCGCACCCCCTTTGCCCAGGCGCTTCGCTCCTACCCCCTTCCCAGAGAGCCGGACTGGGTTCAGGATGCCGTTTTCTACCAGATTTTCCCTGAGCGATTCGACAACGGCGACCCGACAAACGACGGACCTGGCGTGGAGCCTTGGGGCAGCAAGCCTACCGGCCGAAACCGGATGGGCGGCGATCTCGCCGGCATCCGCAAGCGTCTGGACTACCTCTCCGAATTGGGCGTGAACGCCCTCTACCTGAACCCGGTCTTCCAGGCGAACTCGAACCACGCCTATGACACCGTGGACTACAAGACCGTGGACGCGCGGTTCGGGACGAACCAGGAACTAGGTAGCCTGGTGAAAGCCCTGAAAGGCAAGGGCATCAGAACGCTGCTCGACGGCGTGTTCAACCATTCGAGCCCCGACTTCTTCGCGTTCAAAGATGTCATCGAGAACGGCTGGTGGTCGGCATATAGGAGGTGGTACTTCCTGATTCAGCCGCAAGTGGAGGTGAGGGAGGGCCAGAAGACGTATCGGACCTTCGCGGGTGTGCCCTCGATGCCCAAGTTGAACCAGGACGACCGGGAGTGCGCGGAGTATTTTCTGGGGATAGGGGAGAGGTGGATCAGGGATATGGGGATCGCGGGTTGGCGGCTCGATGTCGCTGACCAGGTGAGCCAGGAGTTCTGGAGGGCGTTCCGAAAGAGGGTGAAGCAGGCCGACCCGGAGAGCTACATCGTCGGCGAGGTCTGGGGGGACGCGCACGAGTATCTTCAGGGCGACCAGCACGATGCGGTGATGAACTACCGCTGGCGCGAGGCGGTGCTGAACTTCCTGAAGGCCAAGGACCCCAAGCCTTCGGTGCTCGATCGCGACCTTGCCCGCATTCGCCAGGACTATCCAAGGGCGACACTCAATGCGATGTACAACCTGCTCGGAAGCCACGACACCGAGCGGCTGAGGACGGTGTTGAAGGGCGATCGCGCCAAAGAGCGGCTGGCCGTGGCGCTGCAGTTCTGCTATCCGGGCGTGCCCAGCATCTACTATGGCGACGAGATCGGCATGGAAGGGGGCAAGGACCCCGATGAGCGCCGGTGCATGATCTGGGACCGCTCGAAGTGGGACGGGAAGCTGCGCGAGGTGTACCGGCGGCTCATCCGGATTCGGAAGGAACGGCCTTCGCTGCGCCGTGGAGACTTTCGGGTGATCGCTGCGGACGATGCGCGCGGGCTTTTCCGATTCGAAAGGCGTCTGGGCAAGGAGAGGACACAGCTTGTGGCCAATATCAGCGGCGGGTGCCGAGACGTCAAGGTGGAAAAGGGGTTTGAGATGATCTACGCGTCTCCCGGCCTCGAACTGAGAAAGGACCGGATGTGCGCCGTGGGTCCGATGAGTTTTGCGATCGTGGGGAACGTCGTGAAGCCGCTTAGGGGACAGAAATGACGACGATTCTTCTGACCTTGGTCTCTCTGGGGACTCTGGGCATCAGCCACATTGCGGGTATGAGCGATGCACGGCTGGAGGCCGGCGAAGGGCGAAGGGCGAAGGGCGAGGTTCGATACGCTATGCGCGATGCGCGATGTGGAATGGGCCCTGTCCCCCAGACCCCAGACCCCAGACCCCAAACCCCAGACTCCGCACCCTCAACCTTCCTCTCCGGCGGCGACGTGTCCGAGATTCCTCAGATCGAAGACGAGGGCGGCAAGTTCTATTGGAAAGGCAAGCAGGAAGACCCGTTCGTCATCATGCGCAAAGCCAGGTGGAACTGGGTGCGGTTCCGCATCTGGAATCAGCCGCGAGATGGCTATTGCGATGTGGCGCACACGCTGGCCCTGGCAAAGCGGGCGGCTGCGCAGGGATTGCAAATCAGCCTGGACTTCCACTATTCGGATTGGTGGGCCGACCCCGCCAAGCAGAACAAACCCAGCGCGTGGAAGGACCTGAGCTTCGCCGCGCTCACAAAGGAGGTCTACCGCTTCACGCACGACACGGTCCGGGCGATGATCGCCCAAGGCACGCCACCCAACATGGTGCAGGTGGGCAATGAGATCATCGGCGGGATGCTCTGGCCCGAGGGCAAAGTGAACAGCAACGAGCCGGAATCGTGGAAGCGGTTCGCGGTCCTGCTGAAGGCGGGGCTGAGGGCGGTGAGGGACGCGGAGAAGGGAATTGGTGAGAATGGTGAGAGTAGTGAGAATGGTGAGAGTAGTGAGAATGGTCCGGAACAACCCTCACAATTCTCACCATCCTCACCACCCTCACGAGTTCTGACGATGCTCCACATCGACCGTGGAGGCGACAATACCGCTTCAGTCTGGTGGCTGGACCACGTGGTGAAAGAGGGCGTCGAGTTTGACTGTATCGGCCAGAGCTACTACCCGTTCTGGCATGGCACGCTGGCTCAGCTTGAGTTCAATCTTAACGACTTGGCGCGGCGCTACGGCAAAGATGTGTATGTGGTCGAGACCGCCTATCCTTGGACCATGGACCACAAGCGGCGATCGCTGATGAACGAGAAAGACAAGCTGACGCCCGGCTTCCCGGCGACTCCCGAGGGCCAGGCGGCGTTCCTGAAGAAGGTCACGGAGATTCTGAAGGCGGTCCCAGGCGGCCGCGGCAAGGGCCTGCTCTATTGGGCGCCGACCTATCTGCTGACTCCCAAGAACAAGGACCGCTACCCTTATGAGAACCTGGCGACGTTCGACACCTCGGGCAGGGCTCTGCCGGCGGTGAGGGAGTTGGGCGTTAGGCGTTAGGTGCCAGGTGCTGCTTTGGGAGTGCGCTGACTTGTCAGCGCTTTGACTTGCGGGGCCACCGCTGCTGTAGCTCTTGGGATCGCGTTGTGGCCACCGTCCCCCACTCAACGTCGGCGTGAATCCGAGCAGCAAGCAAGAATGCGAGGATTTGTGTCTGCTGAATCGGCGGCGAAAATTCAGACGAATCTGTCAAGAAACATAAACCGGGGTCGGGACTAAACTGGAACGATGAGGCTGCCTCAGAGATTTTCTGCGGCCAGGTGGATTGACATGAAGCGTTCTTTGCTCTCTTCTGCGGCCTTGGCCGCGCTGTTCGCGGTAGCGTCCGGGCAGTCGCCATGGGATCCGGTGAACCAAGTCTCCCAAGCGCAATACACGCAGTACCAGCAGACGATCCAGAACTCAGGACTCGGGCTCTATGGCGGCTCGGCCTACGATCAGTGGTACCGAAACCGCTGGAACACGGGAGGTTCCGCGACCGAGTCTTTAGGCTTCAAGGAGGCCAACCTGTTTCTGCGCGATCAACTCGGCGGGATGGGGTTGGACGTCTCCGAGCAGAGCACCTATCGCAACGTGATCGGAGAGCTTCGGGGCACGCAGAACCCCGAGCGGATCTGGATCATTTCGGGCCATTTCGATCACCCGGAGAGCGGATTCGAGGCGCCGGGTGGGGATGACAACGCAAGCGGTACAGCTGGGATGCTCGAAGCCGCGCGGGTGCTCAGTCAGTATCGCTTTCGCGACACGATCCGGTTCATTGGTTGGGGCGGAGAAGAGGGCTGGATGCTCGGCAGCTGGGATTACGTGAACAACGTGGTGAAGCCGCGAGGCGAGAACATCGTCGGCATGCTCAACCTCGACATGATCTTGCGGCCCGGTTGGGATAGCGACCCGAGCGCGCCACGCGACCTCGACCTCTCGACGGGCGATAATCCGGCCTGCATGGCGCTAGCCCAGGGATTCATGGGCGCAATGGGAACCTACGCTCCCGGCATCTTGCTTGATCCGCGAAACCCCCAAACGGAGGATTGGTACCCCAGCGACCAGGGACCCTTCATCCAGGAGGGCTATGCCGGGCTGATGATCGCCGAAAATACGGCACACGAGATCTGGTACCAGGGCACGAACTGGTACTACCACACGGCCAACGATGCCAGCGACCGGGCGGCGAACGACCCATTTCACGGGTCGGGTGTCACCTACGAATACGATTGGGCGACGGACGTGGTGCGGGGCTCGGTGGGGTTTCTGGCCGACAGCGCGGGCATCGTTCCCGAGCCAAGCGGTCTGCTGGGACTGGGCGTGGGGATGTTGTCGTTGCTTCGTAGGCGCGGCCAGGGCTAGCCCTTCGGCTCTGTCTCGTTGGGAGTCTCCGCACCCCTGTAACGTATGGGCTTGCCTTCGATTCGGGCTGACTCCATTACGGAAAGTGTGAGGGCGACAAGTGTCCTCTCGATGCCGGTTCTCGCCGCCAACTCAATGCGCTGCCGATCATTGCCCCAGCCCATCCCTCCAGTGGACCTTCCTATTGGTCTTCGCAGCCTTCAGAAACCATGCCCAGACCTGGCGATCGACAGGATGCTGGACTTGTTCAGTAAGGTCCAGAGGGGTCTTGCCTTCACGGTTCTTCGCGTCTATTTTGGCGCCATTCTGAATCAACCATTCAGCTGATAGAGCTCGCGATCGGATTACGGCGAAGTGAAGCGGAGTGTTACCGGTGGTCGGATCCGCATCGTTGATGTCAGCGCCCAACTTCCTTAGAAGGGGCAGCATAGTCGGACGATTCATGCCGAGGACGAAGGGAGAAGCTCCTGAGCGGTCGTATGTCTTGAAGGACGCTCCGGCGGCGACTAGGGCCTTGACGCAATCCCCCGAACCGCTTTCAGTGGCGTAGTGAAGCGCCGTCATGCCCATCACATCTCCAGCATTGATTTCAGAACTGTCGGCTCCGAGCGCTGGAATCACCTTTGGGTTGTCCTGCTGAACGGCGATGATGTATGGATTGAGGAGCGTATTTGCCAAAGGGGGCCCCTTGATTCCCCTCTTCGAAACGTAGCTTGCCATAGCAGGAGTGCTGAGAGCCGCCAAGTGTAGGGCTGTATAGCCTCCGGCACTTGGCTCCGAGATAAGGTGTCCGGAGAGCTTCTCCAGCTTCTCTAGAAGGGGGATGTCACCTCGGACCACGGCATAGAGGAGAGGAGGAATGGAGCCAAATGTGACAACGTCGAAAAGCTCTGGCCGCTCTTTGAAGGTCGCGAGGATCTTGTCCGGCGACTCAGTCATCACGAATGCGAAAAGGCAGTTGCAGTTCCGAAGATCGAACTGCGTGTCGAGCTTCTCGGCGCTCTCGAAGCTGGCCGAGAAGTTCATGTCCCGTCTCCAAGCGTTCGCTGGAAGCGAGAAGTCGAGAGGGCCGGGAAGGGACCGTTGTCCGGGTGACAGCTCGTTGACTGTGAACCTCCCGACGTTCCAGAAGTTCGCATCCACCGTCCGTTCTATTTTGGGGTCTCCGTTGTCAAAGGTGAGGGTGATCTTCACCTTTGGCCTAATGAGGGCGAGCTTTCCAACATTTTTCAGAGAGACTGTCGCTCTCCAAGGCATGTTGCCGTTTGGGTCCGGGCTGGTCGTGACAGGACTTGCGCCATAGAAGTTCAGCTCAACGCCCGTCTTGACGCTCTCACCCTTTGGAGGATTCGTGTTGGGGGGCGGCTGGTAGTTTGGGTCTTTAGGCGCTGAAGCAAAGGGGTTTGGCTTCACGCGGCCCTTCGGCGGATTTGGCTCACCGCAACCCACGGACATCAGTACGACACATGTGGCCGCTGATAAGTACAAGGCCTTCATGTCGCCATTATAGGCCAATCCACTGAGAGGCGCCAATCCGGCTGTCACACGCCAATCTAGGTTGGAGCGGTTCGCAGACGATGAGTTACGACACGTGCAATGGGTTTGGGTGTGCCTTAGGCGTGCGGTGGCCCATCGAGAACCTCAGTTGCGATAGGAAGTCATAAGCGCCTCTTCGTCTTTCGGAAGATCGCGTACCTTCCGAAGCCCCTTGCCCTCGGAACTCACCTTCCACCTGGAGCGTTGGCCCGAATCATCTTCCCGAGTGAAGTTCAATTGCCTGCCGTCGCCACTCCACTCGCTACAGTAATAGGATGCCGTCTTTGAACTTGCGAGACGGCGACGCCTAAGGCCGTCGGCGTTCATGACCCATACCTCGCTTTGGGCACCGCTCTCAAAGCTCTTCGCGTCGTTGTCGGCAATCATCGTGTAGGCGATCGTTCGGCCATCCGGCGACCACTCGGGCCAAATGCAAGTCTGGCCCTCGGCCGTTAGCCATCTGCCTTTGCCTGTCCTGTAGTCAAGGCGTCGAATGCGCTTGTGGTCATACCAAAATCGCGAACCGCCCACGACTATTAGGACAACTTCTCCGTTTGGAGAGAACTGGATGAGCTCGGGCCACTGTAGCACGAAGCTGTGAACCTTTCCACCAGGGAGTTTGGAGAGCTCTCTTCGCTTCTTTGAACGGATGTCGACATCCCAAAGCGGGTTCCCGTCCGCGTTCACCGACACCGCCCCAAACACGTTGCTCCAGTAAAGGACATGCCGGCTGTCTGGCGCCCATTTGGCGATTTCTGGCGACCGGTCCCACCTTGGGCCGCCCTCGACGATCCGACGTGCGCCGGATCCGTCGGCACGAGCGACGCACAACGTCTCTCGAACCCAGTCGGTGTTGCTTTGGGAATTCGGGTTTTGCTCGCGCAGGATGTAGGCGATCCGCTTGTGATCAGGGCTCCAAGTCCTGTCGGTGATGGAGCCCACCGCTTTGGGGCCCCAGCGTGCAGCTTCGGATAGAAGGCCATCGGGAGGGACCGATTGCTCAAGGCTCGACATCCAAAGACCGATCAGCAGCCCAATCACTCGCCGTTAGCCTCCTTTCGGTTCTGCCTCGTGGTACGTCTCCGCACCCCTGAACGGCATGTGCCTTCCCTCGACGTACCTTGGCCAGGGGTTGTAGTCGTTGATTCCCGGGACGGGCGAGCCGCGCAGCATCAGGCAGCTTGGCCAGTTCTCTTCGGTCAGGATTCTGGTGGTCGCTGGGATGTAGCGGATGGTGAGACCGGCGCGGCGGTGCGGCGAATGGTTCGCGTGCGAACCGTGCACGATCTTGGGGTTGTGCACCGAGACGTCTCCCGGCGCGAGCACGAAGTCCACGGCCTTGCTTTCATCGACGAACTCATCCGGCACCTTTCGATCGAGCACGGCCTCCTGGCCGGCTTCCTCCATCTCCTGGAGCTCCAGATTCTGAGTGCCTGGGATCACCTTCATGCAGCCGTTTTCGGGGGTGGAGTGGTCCACCGCCAGCCAGAGGGTGACCACCTCCATCGGCTCCAGGGGCCAATACGCGCCGTCCTGATGCCACAGCACCGGCTGGCCGTCGAACGGCGGTTTGCTGATGAAGTGGCTGGCGAACAGCGCGACGTTCGGCCCGACGAAGGTCTCGGCGATGTCGAGCAGGCGCGGGTCGGCGATGAGGCGCGTCCAGAACGGGTTGTCCTTCATCAGCCAGTGGTGAAGCTGCTCGGGCCGCAGTTCGGGATTGCGCTCCAAAAGCCAAGCGATGTGGCGGTCGGTCTCGGCGATGAGCTCGGCGTCGAGCACGTTGCGAAAGATGGTGTAGCCCTCTCGGTCGTATTCGGCCTTGTGCGCGGCGAAATCGGCGGCGGTGGTCATTGGGGGATTATGGGCGAAGAGAAGAGGGTTGGTGTTCAGGTTTTCAGGTGTTGGGGGGGTTAGGCATTGGGGCATTGGGGCATTGGGCGGCGGAGTCTCCACCCCCAACCCCCTCCTCAGTTTCGCTTCGCAAAACCAAGGAGGGGGCTCCATTCGCGCGTCGCCCGTTGCTCAGCGCGCAAGTGGCGTTCCACTTTCCAATGCCCAATTGCCCAAATTCCCAGATGCCCCCCACCCTTCGCATTTGCGCACTCATGCCCCTAATGCCTTAACGCCCCAATACCTTCACGCCCCAATGCCTTCATGCCCCAATGCCTTCACGCCCTATGCTCTTCGCCTCTACTTTTTCCTTCCGCCGCCGATCTGGCCCTTGAGTGGGGGGATCTTCTGATCTGGTGGCGGTTTGGTGCCGCCGCCTTTCGTGGGGCGTTCCTCATCCTCGTTCACCACCAATGAGCCCTTGGCTTTGAAGCCCTCCCAGATGTCCTCGTCCCCCTTCTTGGTGGAGACCTGGAACCACTCGCACTGCATGTCGTCGCCGACCGAAGTTTGGAACCGTACCTCCTGCTTGCCCTCGCCGCCGGCCAGCCTGAGCGTCTCCTTCTCGGCGTCGTAGAGTGCCTTGGGGCCCCAAGCGCGCCGCCACCCGATCTCCCCGATCGACTGGTACGCCTCGGGCGAACCGGTGACCTCGGCATGCCGCGAGCCCTTGGCGTACCAATACTCGATGCGCTGGGCGTGGATCACCACGGGGTATTGCCTAAGGTTCTTGGTCGAGCGGATCTCTTCGTCCTGCTTGCGCTTCTTCTCGTCGGCGCTGTCGGTGGCTTTGGGCCTGTCTTTGGCAATCTCCTCTGGCACCGTCGGCGTGTAGGGAGGGATTTCGAC
Organism: Armatimonadota bacterium; assembly: GCA_016223145.1. NCBI lineage: Bacteria > Bacillati > Armatimonadota > Armatimonadota bacterium. The sequence goes on from JACRPN010000022.1 coordinate 17,944, forward strand.
TTCCTCCAGCTTTTGGTTCTCTTCGGGCTTGATGAGCATGGTCACATTGCCCTCCAGCACCGCGCGTTTTTCCTTGCGGTAGATCGTCACCTTGTCGGCGATCACGTTGGCGTCCACCCCAAAATAGCGCACCCGCCCGGTGGCTTCGATGACGTCGGTTTTGCGGTTTTGTCTCGCTGTGGGGGCCTTAATCACCACCTCGCCGTCGGTGGCGTCGATGTCGGTGTAGTCGATGAAGTCCTTGGTGCTCTTGGAGCTGCCAGATTGCCGAATGGTCCAGGTCGAGGTCTTGCCCTGGGGCTTCTCGCCCTCGGCGAGCGTAGCCTTGCCGGTCCACACACCGGGCCCGGTGCTGAAGGTGTCGGAAGAAGGGAAATACTCCAGCTTCTCCGCCTTCAGTACCCCGCCATAGAACCTTCCCTCGACGAACCCAGGCACGAACAGACGCCCAGGGGTCTGCTCAAAGTCGAAAGCGTCGACTTGCAGGTCCATTTCGGCGTTCCAGACGCGGGCCCCGTCGTTCCCCTGAAACTTCCGTGCGCCACTGTCGTACTCCCCACCTTCGCTGGAGAAATGAAGGTTGGTGTCTTTGCCGTAGTACACGCCATCCCGAACGTTTGCCAGCCGAAAGTGGTTGCGGTCCTTTCGGATGTCGATTCGCCCGACATGGAAGCTGGCAACGAGCTTGCCCATCTCGTAGCCCTTCACCTGAACGTCTTCCATTCGAATGCCGATCTCGCCCCCCAAACCGCTGGACTGGGGCCGGAACCGCGCGAACGGATCAAGCGTGAGGAACCAGCGCAGGTAAACCGAGACGGCAAGGAACCCGACGATGGCGGCCACCGTCAGAAGGGCCCGTTTGAAGGGGCTCGGCTTACTGGAGATGAAAGTCACGTCGCAGCACCTCGTTCGCCTGCGTCAGGGTCACGTCCTGGCCCGGGGCCGTCAGGGCGCCCTTGGACGCGGTGATCGTATAGGACCCGGGGCTCACGAAGAAAAAGTACCTTCCATCGGCCCCTACGTTGTACACCCGAACGTCGTTTCCACCCTGTTTGAGCCGAATAATGGCGCCCTGCGCTCCGCCTGCCGCCGTCACCGATCCCCAAATGTTGTAGGGCGGGCCGGGGGGGTTGGGGTCGCTTGTAGGCGAGACGAAGATGTCGCCCACGTCCACGATGCCGCCGGAAGCAGTGAACGGCTGGGTGGAGAACTCGGTCGTGAAATAGCCGCCGGCGCGGATCGTGCCCACGATGCCCCAGAAGGCGGTCTGCGTGGCGCTGGAATAAGCCACGTTCGAGAGGGTGAATAGGCCGTTCGCGTCGCTGAGCGCCGACCGCCCCGCAAAGAGCACCGCCGCGCCCGAAATCGGGTTCGAATTGGTCGAGTCGCGCAGCGTCCCGCGGACCGTCACCTTTTCAGTGCCTATCCAGAGGTCTCCGACGTCGGTGACGCCGCTGGCGGCCGCCACGGTGAACTGCCACACCCCTGTGGAAGCCGAGTGGGTGTCGACGGTCAGGCTCGTGGCCCCTGCCTTAGCGGGAACCTGGAACGAGCCGTCGCTGGCGTTGGTCAGCACACCGGTGGAGCCCGATTGAACCGTGGACTGCGGGTTGGTGGGGCCACCGGTCACGACGCTGAGGACCCGGCCCACGAAGGTGGCCGTGGCCGGGGTTCCGCCACCCCCGCCGCAGCCCAGGAACGTGGCCGCAAGCAAGAGCAGGGACGCTTTCGCCCAGAGGCGCAGGCTCCGGAAGCTGTTCAAGCGCTTCAATTCAGTTGCCTCCCGGGGTCACGCGGACCTCAAACGTGCGCGTCGCCGATTTGGCTTTGAAGGAGTAGGTGGTTGTGCCCGTGGTTCGGACCGCGAAGAAGCCCTCCGGATCACGAAACTCATAGCGTTTGAGCTTGCCTCTGGGTAGGGTCAATGTCATCGTGTAGGTCTTGCCGGGGATGAGGCCCACAGCGTCGATCTTGTAGCTGCTCCAGGAGTTCAGGGGCCGGGTGTCTCGGAACAAGGGCTCGGCGCCTCTGGCTGCGAGCTGAAGGCCACCCATGCTGGGGGGCAACCCGCTGTCGAAGGCGTCGTCGAGGCCGAACGTCGCGCCTGGCTCCTGGCCGATGTACGATTCCGCCCTGAACTTGCCTTGGCTCAAGGAGAGTTTCATGGTCCAGCCGCTTGAACTTGATCCCTGGATGCCTGACTTCGCCCAAGAGGGAGATCGGCCCTGCGGGCCAAAGGTCGAGGCAGGCTCAAACATGAGAGACACGCCTTCCGAACTCAGAACGCGAACAAAGTAGGCTTTTCCAGGCTCGAAAATCGTGGCTTTGAGCATCGTTCCCGTTTCCGGCGCGCCTGTTGCGGCGTCGTTCGGGCCGGGGACGAACTCAAAGAAGTCCACGCCCAGCTCTGCGCCGAGCGCTTCGCCGAAGGTCTTGGGGAAGTCGATCGAGTGGATCACGGAGACGCGGGTCGTGGGCACGGCCTCGGCCAACGGGTTGGCGATCAGGTTCCAGCCAGGGCGAAGCGCGATCGATGCAGGTGTGCCGGGAACCGCACGGCCCGCCACAGCCGCCGAGGGCAGCGCAGCGTCCAGCCGGACGAAATAGCCGTTGCCGTGAATCGGTCCGCCGCCGTCCGGATAGATGTCGTATCGGGCTTTCGAGCCGTTCCAGCGCGCCGCCAGCACGGTTGAATCCGAAACGCCAATCACGTCGCCGAAGAGGGAATCGAACGGGTCCACCGGGAACCCGATCGCCGACAGTCCCTTGGGCAAGCCTCCTGTGTAGCCAAACGTCGTTTCGCCGCCTCCGCCGATAAGGTCGAGCGCGAGCGGGCCAGGCCCCTTGTTCACGGTTCGCGAAAGCACCACGGTCTGGCTTGCGCCGGACGTTTTCACAAGCTCCACGATGAGCTTCTGATAGCCCAAGTACTCGCTGGTGTTGATCCGCTTGCCAAACGCGCCAAAGGTGACGGCGATGTTGTCTACTACGGTCGCGCCCATGGTCACGCGCACCCTGAGGGTGTCGCCGGAGCCCAGCTGGACGCCGCTGACCGTGCCGTAGAAGTCGTTTGGCGTCGGGTTCGAACCGGTTGCGACGCCCCCCGCCGGCACGAAGCAGCGGACGTTGCGATCCTGCACCGGGATGTCGATTTCGCAGCGGTAGGGGTTTCCTGCGTGGAGATCTGGGAGGTTCGGCACCACCGCGCCGTAAGCACCCGCGATGTCCATCCGGTCCTCCTGGGCGCTAGGGAAGATGCGGTCGTAAGCCTCGGACCAGAAGATCGGGTAGCTCACGCCGCTGAGCAGGGTCTCATTGCCGCCGGCGAGGGTCTCGAAGAAGGTGGCTTGCACCAAAAACACGCCGAAGTCGCTCGTGCCCGAATCCGGCGCGAGCGGAATCGGCTCGACGAGGAGCTTTCTGCCGAGCGTGAGGCCGGTTTCCAGGATGAACTGGCGCCGCGCCCAACTGGCGAAGGGCAGGCCCTCGACCTGGGCGTTGCTCGTGCCGGAAATCGTGTCGAGCACCGTTTGGCCGAGCGCGAAGAGCGCCGCCCGGTCGCTTGCGATGCTGGTGTCGGCATAGAACGCTTGATTGAACTGCTTGATGAAGGCCGGATATTCCGCGATGACCTTTTGCCAGGCTGAGCCCGCCATCTTGTAGCGGAGCAGGTAGATGCCTCCGATGCTCCCCCCGGGAGGAAGGTCCACGGAAACCAGGTTCGGCGCGATGAAGGCCGGTCCGCCCAGCGCGCGCTGGTTGTTCCATTCGTACCACGTGCCCACGTCGTAGGTGTTTTCGAGTACTTGGGCGATCAGGTCGGCATCGAGCGTCGCGGGCATCGCGCCAGGGGTTCGAACCACGCGCATCGCCGCCGCCCGGACCAGACCCTCCTGAAAGGCGTCGAAACCGTAGCTCTTGGGGCCAAGGTACGCCAGCAAAAGGCAATGGACGAAGTTGACGGCGGCGGCCTCTTGGTTCTGGTAGACCGGGAATCGGATTTCGCGCTCGCCGGAGCCGTTGTTGTCCACGTAGTAGCCGCCCGAAACGGCATGGCGGTCGCCAATATCGGCATCGTAGCTGCGGATGTGGACGGTTCCATTGACTGAGGGCGCACCAAAGACGGCGTTCAGGGTGGATTCACATTGGGTGAAAGTGTCGATGAGGAGCTGCTGGTAGACCGGTGGAAAGGTGCGCGCACCCGAGGCATCGAACTCGAGGGTCAAGCCTCCCGCGCGCCCGCTGGGACCCGCCGGGGGAAGGTCTTTGCCGCCGGAAGTTAGGCGGACGGCCGAGGGAAGGGAGAAGGGTGCGATCCTGTGCCATCGGCCGACTCTCGCAAGCGTGTCGATCGGCAAAGACATGCGGGCTGCCACGTTGCGCGTGAGCTTCCTAACGGCGGAGTCGGCCAGCTCCATGGCGGCGCCGCTCGCCCGCGAGCTGCCAACTTCGACGCGCAGGACGCCGGTCTGCGCGGCGCCAAGGCAGGCAAGGGCGGAAAGGGACAAGAGGCCAATCGATCGAATCCACTTCATCGCATTCAAACACGGCAAGGGGGCCCGAACGCTCGAGCCCCCTTGCACTCTATAGGACTGCTCCGGCGCCGGGCTAGTTCGCAATGAACTCTCCGATCCGGCTCAAGGTGCGGCTGTCTTGGCTGTTCGCAAGCCCGAGCACCACGTAGTAGTACTTTTTCCCCGAGGTCAGGGCGGGCCCGGTGTAGTCGAGCGAGGTCAGGCTCGTCGGGTTGCCGCTGTTGTCCCAGAGGCTCGCCACATCCAGTCCCGGGTAGCTGGCAAAGAGGAAGACCATGTACTCTTCGGCACCGGCCGCAGCCTGCCAGTGGAACCGGACCGTTCCGGTCTGTGTGACGGGCAGGGTGATCATGTCTCCGAGCGTGAAGACCCCGTAGCGGTTGCTGAAGTTGCTCTCCGAGTTGAAGGTGTCCGGGTACCGGACGTTGAGGCTGGTCACGTCGTAGTAGTAAGCCCGGCCGGGAAGCAACAGGTCGTCTACGTCCGAGTAGAACACGGCCTGGGGATCGCGCAGGAAGTCCACCACTGCGGAGGCCCCGTTGGAGGTCGTGGCCCGGTAGATTCCAAAGCCCAGAAGCGAGTCCAGGTATTGCGAGGAGATCGGGTCCCAATAGAGATCGACTTCGACGTGGCTGCCGAGTGTGGTCGTGCGGCCCATCGGCTTGGGGATGTAACGCCTGTCGAAAAGGCGCTTGATTCCGTCGTAGGCGTCTTTGTTCTGGGGCGAGCGTGAGGCTTCGAAGGGAGTGGTCCAGGCGACGGCGCCGAGATTATCTGGCGGCGGGATGGGCGCATCGGTCGGGTCGGAGAGCAGAAAGTCGATGTTGCGATCCTCGCCGGCGGCAAAGTTGGCGCTGATCGTGTCCGAGTCAAACCCCAATCCACTGGCTGAGAGCGTGTAGTTCATTCCTGCGGCAAGCTCTCCCATCGCGTAGTTGCCGTCCTTATCGGAGATGGCGACCTGGCTGGAGAGCCCGCCCATGTTGGCAAAGACGCGGGCCCCGGCGAGCCGGAAACCGTCGCGATCTCGCACGACACCGTGAATCTGGGCCTGCTGGCTGATGGCGACGACGGTGATGTTGACGCTCTTCGACCGCTCGTTCTTGAAGACCGAGGCGATGTTGTTGCCCGTGTAGTGGGTGCCGTTCTTCCAGATTTCGGCATGCACGATCTTCTGCCCCGTACCTACGCCGCTCAGCATGTAGATGCCGCCGGAGTTGGACTGGGTCTGGTTGTCGTTGCACCAGATCGTCGCCCCTCGAACCACTTCTCCGTTGATGTCGAACACGACGCCGGAGATCTGGGTGAGGGCCGTTCCGCTGCCTCCACAGCCCACCGCCGCGAAGGTTGCAGCCACGCACAAGAAAAGGGAAATGCGTCTCACGAAACTGAAACGTGTCGGCGAGGTTCGAGTTACCATGGCGAGTCTCCTATTGGCGGTCTGCCCGTGCGTGGCAGTTCCTTCTACGCTTTGACGGTCCGCCGACGACGATGGAGAGTAGTGTATCTGGGATTGGGGTCTGTGGGTTCGCAGGGTCCTAAGGAGATGAGGAGATGAGGAGATGGGGAGAGGACTTGCCTCGATTCCAGGCAGCCTGAGAGTCTCTCTCACGAAAGCTCTCCGCATGCTGAGTCCCTCCGTCCCTGGGTCCCTTGGCACCAATGTCTCCCACCCCAACCCCTCCCTCATTTACGAACCAAAACGAGGGAGGGGCTCCCCACCGTCCCTTCACCCCCCAAACGTAAACGACAGCTCAATGTCGAAGCCGCGGGAGCGGTAGGCCCCGCTGGTGGAGGCCGTATCCAGATTGCGGACCTCGCGCACCTTGTAGCCCCCAATCAAGGCGATGGATCGCCAAATCTGGTAGCGATAGGAGAGCGCCGCATACGATTCGGATTGGCCCGAGTAGCCGTTGGTCTGCCCATCCAGGAAGTCGAGGGCAAGGGACTGCTTATCGTTGAGCTGATACGTGAGGTTGGCGTCGAAGTGCGTGCCGTTCTGCTTGTAAAGGCTATTGCCGCCCGTCAGGAGCGAGTTGACCCCAAGCCGGTAGGACCAGGGGCCGATCCGGTCGCCTCGAAACTCCGCAGAGACGTTTGTCGCGTTGGACCGCGTGTTGCTTCCGGCGTAGCGCGTCTTGCTTTGGCTGAAGTCGAGATCGAAAAAGTGGTTCTTGTCCAGTTGAGCCGTAGCGCCCGCCAGATAGAACGTGGTGTCGGAATTGGAGGTGATGGAACCGATATTGCGGGACTGCACATAGTCGGCCCGAAGGTTGATCCGCTCGGTGGGCCGATAGGTCGTTCCCAGGTGCAGCCGCCGGACGTTCGTGTTCCCGAGGGAATACGGCTGGCCGTTATAGCCGCCGCTAAAGCCGTTTCCGCCATAGCCGAGGCCCAGGCCGTTGGTGAAGCCCCCAAGCGTCGCCAGCTTCCCAGAATCGCTTACCGTGTAGTCCAGGACGACCGATTGCCTCTCGCTGGGTGTGTAGCCGGCGCGCGCCATGACGTCCGACCCTACACCCGATTCCGAGCCGCTCTTGATCGAGCTCACGCTCGCATCCAGACCGAATGCCCAAGCCTCGCCGGCCGTGTAGGAGGTTTTGGCCCGGAGCGTCTGTAGGCCGATCTTCCGGTTGGAGACCACGTTGTTGAAGGTGGTAGGACCTTCCGCCTGGAGCGCCTCGAAGCCCCAGTTGGTGATGAGGCGCCCGAAGGTCCGCGACGTGCCGAGCTCCAGCCCATCGGTCTTGGAATCGGTTCCGGTCGAACGGCTGCGAGTCCGGCGGTACTCCAGATTCCAAGGCTGGCCGGCCGTCTGAAGATAGTCTGCGCCGGCGGTGAAGCTGGTCGAGCGCGCCGTGGTGAACTTGAGGTCGCCATTGCTGTCCGTCGTTCGGATCGAGACGGCGCTGTTGGCGTTGCGAAAGTCCAGCTTCCAGGGGCCCGAACCCTTGTAGGCGGCCCCGATGTCCGCGGCCTTTTCGTTTCGGTTGAAGCCGCGGCTCTCGACGCTCACGAATGTGCTGGGGACGTCTCGGACGGAGGAGGTCAGCGTCCAGTCGTTGAGCTGGTAGTTGAGGTCGACGCCCCGCGCCGTTCCTTCTAGGGGCGAGACCGGGCTTTCCAGCCTTCCGGTCGCCTGGCTATAGCGGATGCTCCCACTGTTTTTGCCGTTCCCGATCGGCAGACGGTAGTCGAAACCCCACACTTTCCGGTCTCCATCGAGCGCCTGCGTGGGCTTGGGCACGTAGGTCGCCGAAATCGTGCTGGAAAGCGAGATGAACCGCGTAAAGAAGAACACAGTCTTGTTCTGAGAGTCGAAGTTGTAGTCGGCGCCCTCGGTCTGCAAGATGCCGTCGACCTTGACGACGACGGCATGGGGGTCCAGTGGCTCGAATTGCAGATAGTAAGGCGTCGAAGCATCGCCCGCGCCCTGAAAGAGCTCGGTCCGGGAGCTGAGGGTGCTGCTCGCACCGGTGCGCTGCTCGATGGCCGTGAGCCCCAGCGTGCCATATCGCCCAAAGTTGTAGCTCGCCGAGGCGCCCTGGATCGTGCCGGTCGCGCGGCCCAGCGTGAAAGCCTCGAAGCTGATCGTGATCGTGCTCGTCGGCGCGATGATCCGTTCGATGAAGGTGATCGCTCCGGTCTCATAGCTGATCACATAGTCCTTGAGAAGCTCCATGGGCTGGCCGTCCACAAGCACGGTTTCGGAGCCCTTCACGATCTGGGAGAAGCTGAGATAGTAGGGCCCGGAGGAGTTGTTGCCCTGGAGGGTGACGGTTCTGGCGCTTCCCTTGGCCTGGGTGTAGAGGGCGCGCATCTGGAACGGCCCTTGGCGATATTCGGCGACTGTGCCTTTCAGGAACTTGTTGAACGCCGCAAAACGGTTGGTGTTGAGCAGGCTGCCGTGAACGTCGCCGGCGAGGATCTTGAACGGCTTCTTGTCGAGGGTGAGCGTGAAGTCTTGAGATTGCGGGTCCTTGAACCGGTTGGTGTTGATCGTGGACTGGAAGCTCATCGAACCCAGCACTTTGTTGCCCGCCACAGTCATGTAGCCGTTGTCGGTGAAGGTCTTGTTCCCCTCGCCGAAGTAGTTCAGCAGGTCGAAAGCGTCGCGATCCCCCTCGACGGTGTGCTGGTGGTAGCCTAGCGTGCGTCTGCCGCTCACTTGAATCTTGTCGAGGATCTCCCTCTTGAACCACTGAAGGATATCGGCGCCGTGGGCTTCACCCGGGATAACCAGCAACGCGGCACAGCCAATCAGGGCTGCAGCCTGTGGCGTTCTTGGGGACCTGCGTTGGGACCTGCGATTCAAGCTTCTGAAGTTCCGACTTCTGAGGGGGCGGTTTGGGTTCGTCGAAGCGCTCACGAACTGCTTTTTTGCGCCAGGAACGGCTTCAAAGTCTCGATATTGACCTGCGCCAGCTTGACCAGGTCTTCCCGCTTTTTGGCGACGATCTGCACATTGCGCTCGCGCTCCTTGAGGAACCCCATGAAGGCGTCGAAGAGGCGGTCGGCGGTCAGGTTCTCAATGGGTGGGGCAGTGTGAAGCCCCAGCATCTTGGCGAAGGCGTCCACTTTGGGATCGTAGCTGACCATGAAGGGCGGCACGCCGGCGTTGGCGGCGAGGATCCCCGCGTGGAGGCGCATGGCGATCACCGTTTCCATGCGCGCGATGCGCGATTGGATGAGCATCGGGGTGTCCAGCTTGCGGATGTCGGGGACCTTGCCCCCTTGCAGCCTGCCGATTTCGTAGATCATCTTGCCGTCTTCGTTGCGGTCCATCTCGATCAGCACCGGCATGTAGTTGGCCTTGAAGAGCTTCTGGGAGAGATCGCCAAAGAGCTGGTTGATTTTCTTGACGTTGCCCCAAGGCCTGGGCGCGATACCCACGGTTTTCATGCCACCAACTTGGAACTCGCCCGTTTCGGCGACCTGGCGGGGCTGCATCAGGAACGAGAGGTCCGCGCCGAGACGAGGCGTTGCCTTCACGCCAAGGTCTTTGAGGGTGTTGACTGATCCCGGGTCGCGCACGACGATGGCGTCGGCTGCGGTGAAGGCGAAGCGCGCGGCACGTTTTCCGACAAAAGTCTTGAGAGGCCCTACACCCTGGCTCAGGAAGACCACCTTCTTCTTGGCCTTCTTGGCGCGGCGCACCAAGTCGCCGTAATAGGCCGCGCTGCGCGCGCTGGTCACGTCCTGAAAGACGCTCCCACCTGGAAAAACGAGAATGTCGCAGCGGTTCATGGCCTCATTGATCTGGCGCATGTCCTTGCGAGGGACAGAACGGATGCCGTAGTTGCGGTAGGTGATCTCGGGCGAGCCGCTCAGCAGCTCCATCTCGACGTCTTCTCGGGCGAGGCCCTCTGTCAGCCCAACGAGGATCGCGTCGTCACCAAGATTGCCGCAACCGAAATAGCCCGCCAGAAGTAGGTTCGTACTCAATTTGAACTCTGCGCGCGCTGGTGCCGCCCTCGAAAAGCTGCCCACAGGAGCAGGCCGATTATACCGCCCACAACAGCGCCGACCCCGATTCTCGTGACGCTGACCAATAGAGGGGTATGGATGTGGCACATGGTGTTGACCACGCTGGTCTGGCCGATCGCACCGAGCGTTAGGGCCAGCGCCGTCCAGCCGCCCAGCTTCGCGCCCTTGTCGCCAAGCTTGGTCTGCCATGCGAGCAAGAACAGCCCGATGATCAGGGCCGGATGCCCAAAGAGGATTTCCTTGGTCCGCGGGCGGACCACGAGGAAGGTCTCCATGATCGAGCGTATCTTGAGCTCGAGGCCCGAAACAGCCTCGGGGTTGTCGTTGCCGGTGCGAAGGAACATCAGCCCGAGCGCGCCGAGGATCACAACGAAGAGAACGGCTTGATTCCAGGTGATGGCGCTCTTGAGCGAGCCGCGCGCGTTGGTGAGTCGAGTCAGAAAATAGAAGCCGACGAGGGCCACCGGCAGATAGTGGGCAAGCTTGACACCCAGGAACTGGTCGGCGACCACCAAGTAGTTGGTGCCGTTAAGCAGCCCGGCGACGCACAGGCCACCAATGAGGCTGGTCACGGTCATGTGAACGTAGGAGACCAGCGGGTTGGCTTCGCGGCGTGTGTCGAGAATGAGGAAGGCGAGGGTGGGGAACGCCACCGCACATGCCAGGGCAGTATAGGGACGCGCCGAGTCCAAATAAGCTCCAGCGCCGAGGCCCAGCGAGAGCGCCCCGCCAAGGAGCTGCCATTTCTGGCCGGAAACCAGGCTGCTGAAGACGAAGAACAGCACCGGCGCGGCGGCGAGCCCGATGCCGAGAAACACGACCTTGGGGACCCCGGGGTCCTCATAGGGCCGAGCTGGGCCGATGCCGAGACCTTCTCTTTGGAGTCCGTTCGAGACTTGTGCCACGAAGTGCGCTAGGGAGTCCAGCGGCGCAGGCCCCGAGAAGTTGAGGGGGCGGAGAAGGAGGATTCGGATGCCGCGCTCGGCGGCGGCCTTGACATAGCGCTCGACGGCGGCGGAATCGGGCATCTTGTCGAGCTCGGCAGCCTGCGCCGAGTGAAGTCGGACGGTGAGTTCGGGGGCTTGGTCGAGCACATTGGCAATACCGCCCATCTTGGCGAACTCGGGGTTCGCGAAGATCATGTTGTTGGCCCTCAGGGCTTCGATCAGCGCCGGGATGTTCTGGCGTCGCCCAAGGACCTGGTCGCCCATCGGAAGGAAGTAGCGGGCCTGAGCCTCGCGGAGGAGAAAGGCGATGGCGGCCGGGTTCGATCCCTCGGTGTTGGAATAGCGGGCGATGATCTCCAGACCGTGCAACTCCCCGGTGCCGTACATCGATCTCCGCAGCCCGACCACGACCGATCGCAGCACATCGGGCTGGACCCCTTCGACGCCTGCCGTCTCCCAACCGTTGTCCTTGATCTTCGGGTTGACCGTCACGGAACCTGGGAATTGGGCATTGAGAGCATTGGCGACTTGGGCAATGTCGAATGCGCTGATTTCGTAGGCATGCCCTCCGTCGGCGGCGTGGTACGCGTCAGAGACCTCCTCGGGGCTGAACCGGACCATACCCTCGTCCATCAGGTTGCCAACCGTCTTCTCCGACTCCACAATCGCCCGCAACCCCGCCTCTTTGAGTCGTGGAAGGGCATCGGCCAGATCAAGGCCCTGAGCTGCGGCGATGCGCTCCACAGACTCCAGTTCCAGAGCGATCATCACCGAGCGGTTGTGGCGCTCGACCTTGAAGCGCTCCAGCAGCGACACGCAGGAGACCGCCGCGCATACCAGCACGGACGCCAAAACCCAAACCGGAACCTTAGGTGAGCTCATCTTCAAACTCCGCTTCTCGCCCCCTGAGGATCTTCCTGCGGCCACCCATCGCCAAAATGGTCGCCATGCCCGCCATGAACCCGCCCGCGTGCGCCCAGTTCGCCACGCCCACCTGGTGCCCGAACACCTGCCATAGGAACCACACACCCAGCAGAATCCACGCGCTGACCTCCAGCGGGAGAAAGATGTAGGGAAGGATGACCTCGATCTTGCTGGCGGGGAACATCAGGAAATAGCACCCCAGCACGCCGCCGATCGCCCCGCTGGCGCCAACGATGGGCGTTGGCGAGAGGGGATCCACAAACACCTGGCACGCCGAGGCGAACAGTCCCCACCCCAGGTAGTAAAGAGCGAATCGAGGGGCTCCCAGCGCGACTTCGATCGAGGTGCCAAACACCAACAAGAAGAGCATGTTGCCGGCGAGGTGCATGAAGTTCGCATGCAGGAACATGCTGGTGTAGAGCGTCGTGAGGTTGCTCCACTGGCCGTTCCCACTGAGCGCCTCGGTAACAAGCTTGGGGCGCATACCGAGGTCCGCAAAGACCACACTCGGGTTGCTGAGGTTCCAGTGCCACTGCCGGTCCCAGAAATAGATGATCACGTTCACGGCGAGGAGCGTGTAGGTGACGAGCGGATACGTTCGGCCCGGCTGATTGGCGCGAAACGGGAACATGCGGGGGGGATTGTACCGGGGATAGGCGCGCCCGGCGGAACTACCGGGTCTCCACCGTCCGTCTCAGGCCCTTGCCGCTTGGCAGGATGGGGCCAGAGTGCGGATTTCCGTCGACGTACAGCGCCTCTGCAGTGTTTGCAGAGAGGGATATGTCGAACGTGTCCCCGCGGAACGGGCGAACCATCGACACGGGCCCGAGCCCTTGAGGCAGACTCCCCCTGGCCACCAAGCCCTCTCGCGTTGGCCGGACGCCCAAAATCCAGTGGGTCGCGGTTCTTCGCAGCCATGCGGCGGTGCCGGTGTACCAGGTCCACCCTGCGCGGCCCTCAAAGGGCGAATCAGGGCCGTCCACGTTGCCGGGCATCACGTAGGGTTCCGCCTGATAGCGGTCGGGGTCGTCGGCGGATCGCAGCGGCGGCAAAAGGCTCCGGTACAGGGCGTAGGCGCCGTCGAGGTCCCCGTGTCGTGCCAGGGCTTGGATCGCCCAAGTGGCCGCGTGGCAGTAAACGCCGCCGTTCTCCCTTAGGCCTGGCGCGTAGCGGGTGATGTAGCCGATGTGCGGATCAGGCGTACAGTAGGCCGGGGCTAGAAGCAACGGCCCGTAGGGCTTGATGAGGCGCCTTCGCACCGAGTTCATGGCGGCCTCCGCGCGCTCGGGCGAGGCAATGCCGCTGATGACGGCCCAGGTCTGAGGGTTCAAAAAGATGCTGCCGCTGCGGTTCTCTTTGGACCCGAAGGGGCGCCCCTCGTCATTGGTACCGGCGATATACCAATCGCCGTCCCAGCCGTGCGTTTCGACCGCCCGCTGGAGGTCGCCGGCCTCTTGTTGGAACCTCGACGCCGTCGCCCCATCCCCAAGGTCACTTATCACTGGCGCCAAGCGGCGAAGCACGTCATGTAGGAACATCGCCAGCCAGACCGATTCGCCCCGGCCCTCGAGCCCGGCGTGGCTTAGCCCGTCGTTCCAGTCGCCGGCGCCGATGAGAGGAAGGCCGCGCTTCGAGCGGCGGTCCAGCGCCCTCTCGATGCCGCGCAGACAGTGGTCGAGCAGCGTGCCTCGGGCGCCCGGCTTCTCCGTTTCGCGTGAGAGATAGGCGAGATCGACGTGGCAAGCGGCAAGGTCGTCGGTCTCGTCCATGTACTCCAGCAGCGCGTAAGCGGGCCAAAGGCTGGTGTCGGAGTGCTTACTCGCCGCGAAGATCTGGGAGTTGGGGTGCCACCAATGGCGCACACCTCCGTCCTCGTACATGGCCTCGGCGTGGATGCCGATCTGGGCGAGTGTCGCGCCAGGCTCGATTTCGAGGAGCATCAGGCTATCTTGAAGCTGGTCGCGGAACCCGTAAGCGCCGCCCTGCTGGAAATAGGCGCACCTCGCCTTCATGCGCCCCACTTCGGCTTGATAGGGGAGCCAGGCGTTGTTCATGAGGTCGAAGACGGGGTCCAGGGTCTCGATGGCGAGAGCGCCGGAGCGATCGGCGTGGAATCGCCGGGTCGCCTCAAGCGCGGATTCAGCTGCCTCCAAGGTTTGAAAGGGACGAGGCAGGTTCTTGGATTCACCCTGAACCGCCGCGATCACGACGGCAAAGGACTTCGACTCGCCAGGCGCGAGTTCGAGTTCGGCAGTGAAGGCGCCGACCGGGTCGTCCCAAGATCCTGTGTTCGCGGGCTTTTCGGCGCTGATCAGGGCTTGGGGCTCGGCTTCAAGCCCGGCGCGCCCCAGGAACTGGGACTTGTCGCAGAACCAATTGGCACCGTCAAGACCGATGGCCTCAAGGCTCGCCGAGAGCGGAGATTCCGGGCGAAAGTCCCGGTCTTCGGGGATGGGCGGCCGCTTCGTGACGACCAGTCGCCGCCCCTCGACCGACGTGGAGATGAACAGCCGGTGGAACTCGCGGTGCCACTCGCCCTGCTCACCCAAGAACCACTCCAGATACGCGCCGACCCTCAGGCGGGCGGGCGTCGGCCGGCGATTGCGGATCCGCACGATCCAACATTCGCAGTCGTGCCCTTCAGGCACGAAGAAGGTGTGGTCGGATTCGATTCCGTTCTCGGTGCGGCGAAATGTGCTGTAGCCAAGTCCGTGCTCGACCTCGTCACTCTCCGCGCGTTTTCGGGAGGGCCCCAGCGAGGTGGTGTGGATGGCGCCGGTGTCTCTGTCGGCAACATAGAGCCAACGTCCGTGGGCGTCCCGGGCCAGATCCTGCTCCCAGCGGGTGATGCGTCCAAGCTGCGAGTTGCCAATCCAGGAAAAGCCGCCGCCGGCCTGGCTGAGCACGAGCCCATAGCTGCCGTTGCTCATGACGTTGATCCAGGGCCTGGGGGTCAGGGGGTCTTCAATGAGGAATGAGCCCGTTTCGGGAAGAAACCGGCCGTAGCGCGAGCAGGGCAGGTTTTCGCTTCGCGGTAGGGTTTCTTCTGACATCTGGCAAACCGCCGATCCCAGAGGCGACGGCGTAAAGAGTATCGGGGACTCGTGTTCGGGATTGTTACTCAATGGGCGTTCCCAGTACAAGTTGAATCTGCAGCCCAGGAACGGCCAAACGGACCATCCTGGAGGAGATTGACTTTACTGAATCGTTTCAGTTAGGCTATTATGAACCATAGGAGACGTATCCCGTGAAGATTTTTGGACCCATCGCCCTGTTTCTCATCCTTTTTGGAGTTGTCGGCTGCTCCGGAGGGGGCACGCAGTCGATGAACCAGGATTACCTTCAGAACGCCGAAGCGCAAGGAAAGGCGAAGCGCGCCATTTTTGACCGGGCAGGTGGAGACTGGAACGCGATGTCCGCCGAGGACAAGAAGGAGTTTCTTTCGTACTTCCCCGATGAAGCGAATGCCCAGAAATTCTGGGAAATGATGAAGCATCCGCCATCGTCCGGCGGCCCGGGAATCCCGCCCACTGGGGCAGGTACGGGAGCGCCCACTACTGGCAATTAGCCGAATGCTTTGCGATTTTGCCGAATATGTCGTAAGATGATCTGAACCGTTTCAGTCCCATGGCTCGAAGAACCACGATCAATGACGTTGCGCGCAGAGCTGCGGTGGGAAAGGTCACCGTCAGCTACGTGCTCAATGGGCGCGCCACCGAGGTCGGAATCTCCTCCGAGACCTCGGAACGCGTGTTCGCGGCTGCCAAAGAACTGGACTACAGGCCGAGCGCGATCGCACGGATGCTTGTCGGGAGCAAGGCCGACGCCATCGCCGTCGTGTTCCAGCATGCGAGGTACTTCTCGACCAGTTCCATGTTCCTCAGCGAGGTCATGCGCGGCGTTTGCGAGGCGTGCACCGATCAAAACGTCGACCTGCTCCTGCACACGAAGTCGACCGACGATGCACGGGATGAGGCAAACGCGCTCTCCGATGGGCGGGTCGACGGCGTGCTGATGCTCCGCGACGAGGGCGACCCGACACTGGCGGCGCTCATCGAACGTCAGTTTCCGGTCGTGCTCTTTTTCTCTCGCTCGTCCGATCCGAACGTGCCGTTCGTCGACAGCGACAACTTCTCCGGCGGCAAACTGGCGGCGGGCCACCTGCTCTCCCTCGGCCACACGCGGCTTGGCATGGTCGCCGGCTCGCCGAAATCCATCGACTCGTCCGACCGCCTTCAAGGCTTTCGCTCGACGCTGGAAGCTGCCGGCCAATCGCTGGACCCGGCGCATCTGGTTCACATGCCGAGCCCAACCGCCGATCCAGAAGAATTCCTGAAGATGGTCGATCGTTCGGATCGCCCGTCGGCTCTGTTCGTCTGGTCGGACGACGTCGCCTTCGAGTGCATGAGGCTCCTTCACGAGAGGGGCATCCAGATTCCCACGGACATGAGCCTTGTGGGTTTTGACAGCACGTCGGCCTGCCTTCGGGCGGTGCCGCCCTTGACCAGTGTGCGCCAGCCGATCGCCGAAATGGCGGCTTCGGCCACTTCGATTCTCACTTCCATCGTGCGGGGCCGGGAGGTCTCAACGCGACAAATCGTGTTCCCGCCCCAACTCGACATCCGAGGTTCGACCTCCCCGATTTTATGATCAACGCTTGATCCCGTTCAATGAGGAAATCCATGAATCGTCATAACCGTGCCTTTACGCTCATCGAATTGCTGGTCGTGATTGCGATCATCGCAATCCTGGCCGCAATTCTCTTCCCGGTGTTCGCTCAGGCGAAAGCCGCTGCAAAGAACACCGTGGCCATCTCCAACATGAAGCAACTCGGAACCGCCTGGTGCATGTATCAGACCGACTACGACGACTACTTCTCGCCGCGACGAACCGATGTCGGCCCTCCGGTGGGCCCCGGGCAATACTCCTGGAAGCAGATGCTGATGCCCTACATCAAGAATCAGCAGCTCTTCTCGGACCCGATGAACCGCGCTGCCCAGTATCCGGACGACTGTTCCGATGCGAACCTCCGCGCAGGGTGGGGCCAAGTGATTGTCGGCGACAAGCTCGCCCGAGGCTATGCGTACTACGACCAAGCCTGGTTCGTGAACCAGAACTGGAACGCGCAGAGCTACTCGCCGACCCAGCTCGAGCAGCCGGCGAACACCATCGCCATCTGCGAGCACAAGCGCGTTTGGGTGGACACCGGCCCCTGGCTGAACTGGGACAAGAACGATTGGGACCCCGTGCTGGGCACGGTCGGTTCGCTCGGCTGGCCCTGGGGCGGCAACAAGTGGGAGGAGAAGGCGATGGTGGTGGTCTATGTGGACGGCCATGCCAAGCGCGCCGCTCACACCCGGATCTGCGGCCGCAACGACGAGCTCAACATGTGGAACTATCAGCGAAACAAGCTCGCCACAGGCTATGGCCTTGGTGACCTGACCTGGATGGACACCTACTGTGTGACGATGCCTCCGCAAGTCAAGTAGCTTCGAAACTCAAAGCCCCAAAGGTGGCCGGGTTTCACGGCCACCAGCAACCTTCGATGAATGCAACACTTCTGATTCCATTGCTATTGAGTGGCCTCGCAGCGCAACAGCCGCTGCGGGGCCAACTTCTTTTGGATGACCTCTCCAAGCGTGCCGTGAACTTCTTTTGGGAGCAGTCGGACCCAGCAACCGGGCTCACCCGCGACCGTGGCCCAAACACCAAGGGCGGCCCGCAGAACAACGCGAACATCGCCTCCATAGCATCGACGGGCTATGCCCTGAGCGCCTATGCGATCGGCGTACAGCGCGGCTGGCTGGAACGGGAGCCGGCGCTCAAGCGGGCGAGACTCACGCTTCGAACGGTCCTCACCAAGCTGGAGGGTCGGAACGGCTGGTACTACCACTTCGTGGACTGGAAGACCGGCAAGCGCGAGTGGAACTGCGAGCTATCCAGCATCGACTCCGCCCTTCTTTTTGCCGGCATGACGCTCGCCGAGCGCGGCTTCAAGGACCCCGAATACAGCAACCTTTGCGATCAGGTGCTGGCGCGGGTGGACTGGAACTTCATGCTCACCGACGACGGCGCCAAGAAGGACAGCCTCACGTTCAACATGGGTTGGAAGCCTGAGGATGGATTTCTGAACGCTCGCTGGGCTTCGTTCTGCGAACTCGGCTTTCTGTACGTTCTCGCAGCTTCGCATTGGAAGCAGATGCCCGCCGGATGCTGGGAAGCATGGGCCCGGCCGGAGGTGTCGTACAAAGGCATCACGATGCTCGCCTGCGGACCCTTGTTCACCCACCAGATGAGCCAGGGCTTTTACGACTTTCGCAACCGGCGCGACCGGCTTGGATACGACTACTTTGTGGACGGGCGCAACGCAACCCTGATGCAAAGGCAGTACTGCACGGACAACCCCAAGGGCTTCAAGGGCTATGGCCCCGACATCTGGGGGCTTTCGGCCTGCGACATCCCGACAGGCTACGGGGCGCAGGGCGTCCCGAATCCGGACGAGGATAACGGCACGCTCGCGCCCGCTTCTGCGGTGGCCAGCGTGATCTACACGCCGGACCTGAGCGTTCGTGCGGCCGAGGCCTTTGTCAGGAAATTCCCGAAGAGCTATGGGCAGTACGGGTTCACTACGGGCTTCGACCCGACCAAGAACTGGTACAGCCCCGACGTGATCGGCATTGACCTCGGCCAGATGCTCTTGAACATCGAGAACGCTCGTGACGGGCTTTGCTGGAAGTGGATGATGTCGGACTCCAAGGTGCAGCACGCTTTTGTCAAGTTCGGGCTCAAGGAGACCAAAGAGGGACCGCTGGAGAAGCGGGCTTTACGATCAAGAAAATAGCCCCTCCCTTGGTTTTGCGCAGCGAAACTGCTTCCGAGTCCCGATCCATCGGGAAGGGAGGGGTTGGGGAGGGAGACTCCGAGGCAAGCCCTCTGCCGCCACAGGCTAGGGACCTCTCGCCAAGACGCGAGCCGCCAAAACTCGCAAAGGCCCCCTCACCCCTGTTCACTTTGTTCACAGGCCCTCTCCCCATTCGGGCGAGGTTGATTGGTTCGCCCTTCCCTTGCCGCTAAGCGATAGGGGGAGGGCGTTAGGGGGTGGAGGTGCCGGTATTTAGGCCCCAAACCCCGGACCCCAAACCCCGACAAATCATCATCGAGCTTTCGACTCAAGCGCGGAGGGCTGTGGCTCTACGGATGCTTTACGCCCTTGCGCAGGACCGGCTTCTTGCTTTGCAGCGTCAAGGTGGCGCCCTTCAGGCCCGGCGAAGACGCCTTTCGCGTAATCGTTCCCGGTTTGTCGGTGGCTTGGACCAACGCCATACAAAGCCCGTTGAATGCCTTGCGTTTGGTGGCCCTATCAGGGTCGTGGTCGCTCGGGTCGCCGTTCCCGACCCCAGCGATGGCGCCCGGGCCTGAGGTCGAGAACGAAACCTCATTGGAGGCCGTCGGAACCACCCGTCCCTGGGCATCGAGAATCTCAACCTTGACGACCGCCAGGTCCTCACGGTCCGCGAGAAGCCCCTGCCAGTCGGTGCTCAGTCGGATCGACGCTGGCGCGCCGGTGGTCGAAACCTCATCGCGCGCGACCTGTTTGTCGCCGTTATAGGCGACGGCCTTGAGGGTTCCTGGAGCAAAGGGGACCTTCCACTCGGCGTGTCCGTACTTGGGAACCTTCTTAACGCCCAGGGTCTTGCCGTTCAGAAACAGCTCCACCATCTCCGCGTTGGTGTGGCACCAGACGTCGATCGGCTGCCCTTCCTTGCCCTGCCAGTTCCAATGTGGCAGGATGTGCACCATCGGCTTGCCCTCGTCCTGGCCGTCGGATCCGTTCCAGTGGGCGCGGTAGTACCACCAGTTGTCTTTGGGGAAGCCGCAGATGTCCATGATGCCAAAGTGGCTGTTGATGCAGGGCCAGCCATACGGGGTCGGCTCACCCTTGTAGTCGAAACCGGTCCAGACGAACGCGCCAAAGTTCCATTCGTGTTCGGCAACGGGTTTCCAAGCTCTCTCGGCGGTTTCGGCCCATTCGGGGTGGTTCACGTCATAAGCGCTGACGTATCCCTTGCGCCGGTCATTCGCATAGATGCCTCGGGTGGAGACGGTGCTGCCGGTTTCACTGCCAAAGACGGGGGTCCTGGGGTGAGCCTTTCGCATGCGATCGTACTGCTCGATGTTGTAGTTCACGCCGAGCAGGTCGTTCACGTCCACGATGCCGGTCTCATAGCTGTGGTTGATCGCGCCGGTGCAGGGCCTCGTCCCGTCCAGTTCGTCGGCGACCTTCTTCATCGCGAGGAAGAGTTGCTTGCCCAGCTCTGAGCCCTGGACCGGCTCCTCGTTGAAGAGCGACCACATGACGATACTCGGGTGGTTGCGGTCGCGCCGGATCATCGAGCGCAGCTCTGTGAGCTTTTCGGCCTTGGCGTTGGTGCCCGTCTTCGCTGTTGTCACGTCGCCCAAGTGGCGCGTTTCGTCCATGACGATCATGCCGAGGCGGTCGCAGGCGTCCAAAAGCTCCTCGGCGGGCGGGTTGTGGGCGCAGCGGTAGGCGTTCGAGCCCATCTCTTTGAGCTTCTTGATACGCCAAGCCAAGAGGCTATCGGGAAGCGCCACTCCAACCCCGGCATGGTCTTGGTGGTTGCAGGTCCCCATCAGCTTCACGGGTTTGCCGTTGAGGAAGAAGCCCTTGTCGGCGTCGAACCGGAAGCTGCGGATACCGAAGGTCGTTTCGGTGACGTCGGAATAGTCGCCTGAGCGAACGGTTGTGTGGAGCGTGTAGAGGTTCGGCGATTCGGTGGACCAGAGGTGGGCCTTACCGATCTTGAAGCGGCCCTTGACGGTCTTCTCGCCTGTCGGGATACTTGTGCCGGAGACGGAGAGCTCGGCGACCTTCTTGCCCTTGGGATCGAGGATGATGAAGGTGACGTCCGCCTCCGCCGCCTTGCTTGAGGCGTTGACCACCTCGCAAGCCACGTCGATGATCGCATCGGGTCTTGGCAAGCCCTCTTTGCCTTGCGGGGTGGCCTTGACGAACGTGCCCCAAGGTTTGGCGTGGACCGGATCGACCACGGTCAGCCAGACGTGACGATAGAGGCCGCCGCCCTCATACCACCAACCTTCGGAAGAGCGCGGGTCGACAAAGACTGCCAGCTTGTTTTCGCCCTGCCGGAGGTGCTTGGTGACGTCGTAGCGAACGCCGATGTAGCCGCTGGGATGGGTGCCAAGCTTGTGTCCGTTAAGCCATACCGTGGAGTTGCGATAAACGCCGTCGAAGTCGAGGTAGACACTCTTGCTCTTCCAGCTCTTGGGGACGTCGAAGGTCTTCCGATACCAGGCAGTGGGCGTCGGAAGGGAGCCGTGCGATGCGTCATATCCCGCCTTGAAAGCGCCTTCGACGACGTAGTCGTGCGGGAGGTGGACGGTGCGCCACTTCGTGTCGTCAAATCCGGGCAAGGCCTCTTTGGGTTCGGGCCTCTTGAGGGGCTCGAGGGAGACGGGACCGGCGATGCCGCCTTCGCCGCCTTGATTCTCGACGAAGACGACGAGCGTGTTGGGTCCGGAAGGGTTCCAGGCTGACGCGATGGGGACGTCGAAGGGGTCGTTCCAGCCGCTGTGCTCGATGAGCTTGACGCCGTTCAGGAAGACCAGGCAGTTGTCGTCCACGGCCTCGAAACGAAGGACTTTCTTGGCGTCGGAGGGCTTGGCGCCGAGGTTGGTGCGGAACCAGGCGCAGGTGTTGTTGCGCTGAAGCTCGTTTCGGCGGCGGACCGGCGCCCAGGCGCCCTCGTGCAGGTCCATTGGCAAGGTGACGTCTTTGAGTGACGAATAACCTTCGGCCATCTTGAATTCCCAGGTGAATTGGCCGAGGCCGCGGGTGGGTTTGGGGTCTTCTCCTCTCAGAAAGCGCCAATCCGCGTCGAAACGGATGCGCTGGCGGCCGGTGCCTGAGGCTGCGGTGGTTGCTGCGGAAAGAAGTGCCCAGGTGAGAAGGCACGCCCAAAAGCCGAGCGCTGACATGCTTTGAGTTTACGGATTTTGGGGTGGCGGGTGCTGGTGCGGGAGGGAGGCGTCTCGACCCCCTCACTCGGTTCGCTGAAGCTCACCGACCTCTCCCCAAGGGGCGAGGTGGACAGACCCCCTCACCCGGTTCGCTGAAGCTCACCGACCTCTCCCCAAGGGGCGAGGTGGGATGCTCGGCCGCCTAGAACAACCCAGAGATCTTCCCGTTTGCGTCGATGTCGATCTGGAACGCTGTAGGACTCTTGCCCAGGCCCGGCATCAGCATGATCTCGCCGCACACCGCAACGATGAACCCCGCCCCGGCGGAGAGCCTTAGCTGCCGGACGTGCAGTGTGAAGCCCCTGGGAGCGCGAAGCAGCGAAGGATCGTCGCTCAGGCTGTATTGAGTCTTGGCGACGCAAACCGGAAGATGTCCGAAACCGTGCTTCTCCAGCCAGTTCAGGTTCTTTGCGGCCGTTTCGGAGAGCTCGACGGACTCGCCGCCGTAGACCTGCCGCACGATCGTTTCGAGCTTCTCCACCACCGATTCGGCAGGAGACGTGAGCGAATCGAACTGCGACTTGGCCTCCGAAGCCTCCACCACGGCTCGGGCAAGCTCCTCACAACCCGGACCGCCGGCGTTCCAGGGGTCCGAGGAGATCGCCTGCACACCCTCGACCGCGCAAAGCTCGATCAACCTGTCATGGTCGGCATCGTCGTCGTCGGCTCGCCGGTTGATTGCCACGATGACGGGCGGCCCGTAGCTCTGCAGGTGGCGCAGGTGCTGGCGCATGTTCTCAAAACCGAGCTCGAGATTTCCACCGCCGTGGTGCTTGAGCGCGCGGATCGTTGCCACAAGCACGATCGCATCAGGCCCCCGTCCGAGCTGCGGACAGACGATGTTCAGAAACTTCTCTGCCCCCAGATCGGCGCCAAAGCCTGCTTCGGTGATGGTGTAGTCGGCGAGGCCAAGGGCGCACTTGGTACCCAGAATTGAGGAGCAGCCGTGCGCGATGTTTCCAAAGGGACCGCCATGAACAAAGGCGGGGCCGCCTTCAATGGTTTGAACCAGGTTGGGGCGGATTGCCGAAGCGAGCAGCGCGGCCATCGCGCCGTGGGCGTTGAGTTGTCGCGCAGTGACCGGCTCCTTTTTGTTGTTGTGGGCCACGACGATGTTGCCGAGACGCTCTTTGAGGTCCTCCAGCGAGGTAGCGAGGCAGAAAATGGCCATGACTTCGCTGGCTGGCGTGATGACGAACCCATCCTCGCGAACGAACCCGTTGCTCCTTCCCCCAAGCCCCACGATGATGCTGCGCAGAGCCCTGTCATTCATGTCCATCGTCCGCGGCCAAAGGTCGGCGCGGGTGTCAATATCCAGCTCGTTGCCGTGGTGCAAATGAGCGTCCAGCATCGCGCTCAACAGGTTGTGTGCGGCCTGGATCGCGGGGAAGTCGCCCGTGAAGAACAGGTTGATATCCTCCATCGGCAGCACCTGGCTATAGCCGCCGCCGCAAGCGCCGCCCTTCACGCCGAAGATCGGACCCAACGCGGGCTCTCTGATCGCAGGGAGGGCGTTCTTTCCTATGCGACGCAACCCCTGGGCCAGACCGACTGTGACGGTCGTCTTGCCCTCGCCGGCGGGGGTCGGGCTGATGGCGGTCACCAAGATCAGCCTGCCTCTGTTGGTCTGACCCGAAAGGCGCTTGATCGCCGAGGCGCTGAGCTTGGCCTTGAAGTGCCCAAGTGGCTCGTAATCGGCGAGGGAAAGACCGGCATCCTTGGCCACGTCGACAATCTCCCGGAGGCTGGCCTCTTGGGCGATGTCGAGGTTGGTCTTTGGTTTGGCGACGCTGCCGGTGTCGGTCGAACTTGATGTCATTAGAATAGGGGCTCCGTTAGTGTGAGTTGTGTGGGATTTTTTCAATGCGGACGGCAGTAACTTTGTACTCGGGCGTGCCGACGTGCCGGTCCCGGTGTCTGCTGGTGATGCGATTGGTGAAGACTTTGGTGTCGTGAAACGTGGCGAAAAGCTGCCCAGGCTTGACGATGCTTGTGACCCTGGCGGGCAGCGTGGTTGTGCCATAGCGGCTGGTAACCCGCACCTCCTCGCCGTCGGCGACCTCGAGAGCGCCCGCATCTTGTGGAGAGATTTCGAGGAAGTCCGTCGGCAAGAGCTGGCGGTTGGGGGTTCGATAGGTCATGGTGCCGGCGTTGAAGTGGACCAACGTCCGCCCGGTGTTGAGCACCATCGGGAACTCGTCCGTAACCACCTCTTCCGTCGGGAGATAGGGGATGAGCGAGAACGCCGCCCGGTCACCGATGGGGAAGGTCTTGGTGTGCAGGATGGATGTCCCGGGGTGGTTCTCGTCGGGGCAGGGCCACTGAATGCCGTGCTCTTCGATCCTCTTGTAGCTGATGCCGGCGCCGGGCTTCCAGACCTTCTGCACTTCCTGCCAGATGCAATTCGGCGAATCGTAGGCGAAGAACTCGCCAAAACCCATTTCGGCAGCCAGCTCGCATGTGACCTGCCAGTCCGGACGGGTGTTTCCGACCGGCTCGATCGCCTTCCGCACGCGCTGGACGCGGCGTTCGGAGTTCATGAACGTGCCGTCCTTCTCAAAGTTCGAGGCCACGGGAAGGAACACGTGCGCGAACTCCCTGGCGGTCTCGTTCATGAAGAGGTCCTGGACGATCAAGAGTTCCAGGTTCTGAAGTGCCGAGCCGGTGGCCTCGGCGTTCGGATTGGAGAAGTACACGTCATAGCCGATGCAGTAGAGAGCCTTGAGTTTGCCGGCGGCGGCGGCGTCCACCATCTCCATCCAGTTCAGTCCCTTCTGACGCGGCACTGGCGCCTTCCAGACCTCTTCGAAGAGGTCCGCCGCGGCCGCGATCGGCGTGTAACCGGCGAGGTGGCTCGGCTCGCAGCCCATGTGGGCGGAGCCCTGAACGTTGTTCTGGCCACGGAGCGGGTTCTCGCCTGAACCGGGTTTGCCGAGGTTCCCCGTCAGCAGCGCCAGGTTAACGAGGCAGCGCACGCCGTCCACGCCCTGCACGTGCTCGGTCATTCCCAGGCCGTGAAAGATCATCGCGGGCTTGGCTCCGCCATACACGCGCGCGGCCTTGCGGATGTCTTGCGCGGAAACGCCGACCATCGGGGCGACCCTTTCCGGCGTGAAATCGCTGAGAAACGCCTTGAACGCTTCGAAGTCGTTCGTTCGCTGCGCGATGAACCCTTCATCGACGAGCCCCTCTTCGATCAACGCGTAGGCGATGGCATGGCATGTGGGCACGTTCGACCCAGGGTTGATCTGAAGGTGCACGTCGGCCATTCGCGCCAATTCGGTCTTGCGGGGGTCGATCACGACGAGCTTCGCGCCTTTCAGGACCTGCTGCTTGATGCGCGCCCCGACGATGGGGTGGTTCTCCGGAGGGTTCGCGCCGCTGACCAGGAATCCCTGGGCCACCTCGATGTCGTCGAAGCAGTTCGTGGCCGCCCCGGTGCCCAATGTGACCTTAAGCGCCGCCGCGCTGGGGCCGTGGCATACGCGGGCGCAGCAATCCACGTTGTTGGTCTTGGCTACCACGCGGGCAAACTTCTGCGCCAAGTAGTTCTCTTCGTTCGTCGCCCTCGCTGAGCCAAGCACGCCCACCGAATCGGCGCCGTGCTTTTCGATGAGGCCCCTCAGCCGGTCTGCCGTAAACCGGTAAGCCTCTTCCCACGAAACGGTCTCCCAATGGCTCCCGCGCCGGATCATCGGCGAGTGCACGCGATCTTCTGCATGTACGAAAGCATGGGCGTAGCGGCCCTTGACGCAGAGGTGCCCCTTATTGACGGGCGAATCCTGTACGGGCCTTCCGACGACCACATGATCGTCCTTGACTCCGATTTCCAGTTCGCAGCCGACGCCGCAATACGGGCACGTCGTGCGCACCCAACGGTCCGGCACGCCATGGAGCTCGACGGCAACGTCTGAAAGCGCCCCAGAAGGGCAGGTATCGACGCACGCGCCGCAACTGACGCAGGAACTGTCCATCAGGCGCTCTCCCTTGTCGGGGCGGATGCGGGTTTGGTCGCCGCGATGCCACGCGCGCCACACGAACTGGCCCTGGACCTCCTCGCAGATTCGAACACAGCGGTAGCAATACACGCACTTGTCCATGTCCACGCGGATGTAGGGGTGCGAAGTGTCTTTAAAGGCGCCGGCGTGGGCCGCACCGGAGGGCTGCAAGCCTTCGGCGATTAGGTAACGGTGAAACTCCGAGCGCTCGTCGATCGGCGAGTCCCCGGGATGTTCCTCGGCTAGCAGCCTGAGGATCGTCTGCCGTTGGCGGACCGCCTTCTTTGAGTGGGATTCGGCCACCATCCCATCCGAGAGCGGGGTCGTGCAGGAGGCCACAAGCCGCGACTGGCCCTCGACCTCGACCGAGCAAAGCCGGCAGCCGCCGTAAGGCTTCAGCCTTGGGTCGTGGCAGAGCGTTGGGACCTCGATGCCCACAGAACGCATCGCTTCGAGGAGGGTAAGCCCCTCGGGAAACTCATGGGTTGTGCCGTTCAGGGTTACCCGCAACACGAATCTAGCTCCTTGCCGAACTTGGCGATGACGCTTCGGGCAAATTCCGCGAGCCCGGTTCCGTGCCCGCAAAGGCTGCTCTTGTGGAGGGCGTCGATGATGTCGAAGAGCTCGTCGCACTCGGCTTCCAATAGATGGACGCCGCTTTCCATCTTCCAGAAGAGCTGCTCCGCCCTGCGGCTTCCCAGCCTACAGGGAACGCACTTCCCGCAAGACTCGGTGGCGCCGAACGTGAATACGTGCCCGAGCAGCTCGGCGAAGTTGGTGGTCTCGCAGAACGCGACGATACCGCCGTGGCCGATGCTCGCGCCGATCCCGTGCATCTCGTCGAAACCGAACGGCGTGTCGAACTCCGCCGGACTCACCAGGCCGGCAAGCGGGCCGCCGATGATGACGGCCTTGAAGCGCCCGGTGCGGATGCCCCCGCCAAGACCCTCCAATATCTCACGTAGCGGCACGCCGAACTCGACTTCATAGAGCCCTGGCCGCCGGAACATCGAGTTCAGCGAAACGGCCTTGGTGCCACGGCTGGTCGAGAACCCCAGCGCCGCATAGGACGCGCCGCCGTGCAACACGATCCACGGGACGCTGGAGAGCGTTTCCACGTTGTTGACGAGCGTCGGCGAGCCAAAGAGCCCCTTGGCTGTGGGGAAGGGCGGCCTAGCGCGCACCTCAGGCCTTCGGTGCTCGATGGAGTTGAGCAGCGAGGTCTCCTCGCCGCAGACGTAGCTCCCCTGGCCGATGACGATCTCGACATCGAAAGAGAAATCGGTTCCCGCTACGCGGCTTCCCAGCCAGCCTGCCGACCTGGATTCTTCGAGCGCTTGGGTCAGCGAATCGAGGCACTTGGGGTACTCCTTGCGAAGGTAGATGTAGCCCTTGCCGGCGCCAATGGCATAGGCGGAGAGCGCCAAAGCCTCGATGAGCCGGTGTGGCGCGCGCTCCATGATGAAGCGGTCGATGTAGGAGCCGTGGTCGCCCTCATCGGCGTTCGCGACCACAAACTTGGTCGGCGAGACCTCGCCGAAGACCGCCCGCCACTTCTTGCCGGCGGGAAAGCCTGCGCCGCCCCGGCCGCGCAATTGCGAGACCTCGACTTCGTGGACGACGCGCTCAGGTTCCTCTTTCAGTGCCTTTTCCAGCGCCTCGTAGCCGCCTGAGGACCGGTAGTCCTCCATGGATCGCACGCTGCCTTGAGCGATTCCCGCGAGCACGATGGGCTTGCGGCAATGGGTCTCGATAATCGGGTCCTCGTCTTCTTCGGTCGAGGAGGGGCTTTGGTAGCACTTACCCAAGCAATACACTGGGGGCCACTGCTTCAGAGCTTTCTCCCAGCGCTCTGGGTTTTGAACGCGCGACGCAAAGCAGGAAAGCCCTCGACAATAGCGATGTTCGAGCTCGATGCCGCTCAAGTGGTAAAAGGAGTCCACTTCCGGGCCGGTAGGGACCTTTCTCATGACGTGTCCTGCCTCATTCTCGACGAAAGAGTCGAGTTCGGTTCTGATTCTAATCGGTGATAATGGAGTTTGTTTCCCGAAGGTTGGGGAACGTCGCCCTCATACAGTTTGGCACCGCAAAGAACAGTTCAAGCATGAGGTTTATGTATAGATTGAAACTGGTAACGTTGGGACGTCTGCAAGGGGGGAGGGAACCCGAATGAGCATGGCCCAGGCGCCTCGCAAAAGCTGGCATGGATTCCGGTGGTGGATCGTCGTTCTGCTGTTCTTCGCGACCACTTTCAACTACATCGATCGCCAGGTGATCGGCATTCTCAAAAACACTATCTCGAGTGACCTCCAATGGCCCAAGGAGCACGCTGAGGAGTACTACAGTTACATCGCCGCGGTCTTTCAATCCTGCTATGCCCTGGGCTACCTCTTCGGCGGGCGGATGATGGACGTCATCGGCCTGCGGCTGGGCTACACGATCTGCATCGCGTTTTGGAGCCTTTTCGCCGCCGCCACCGGTTTCGCTCAATCGCTGTCCGGGTTCTTTGTGGCGCGCGGCGGTTTGGGACTTTCTGAAGGGGGAAACTTCCCGGCCGCCGTCAAAGCGGTGGGCGAGTGGTTTCCCCGCTCGGAACGCGCCCTTGCGACGGGGATCTTCAACGCCGGCTCGAACATGGGCCCGGTGCTCGGCCCCCCTTTGGTGATTTGGCTAAACGAAGCCTACGGGTGGCAGATGGCGTTCATCGCTACCGGGCTCATTGGCTTGCTCTGGGTGCCGTTTTGGCTGGTGATGTACCGCAAGCCGGCGGAGCACCCCAGGGTCTCTGCCGCGGAGCTTGAGCTCATCCAGAGCGATCCTCCCGATCCGGTTGCGCGAATGCCCTGGGGCACGCTGCTTCGGTACCGCGCCACCTGGGCGTTCATCGCGGGAATGGGCCTGAGCTCGCCGTTTTGGTGGTTCTATCTCTTCTGGGCGCCGGACTTCTTCCAGAAGACCTTCCAGATGGACGTCAAGAACGTCGGCGTCCCGCTCATCACGATTTATCTGATCGCGGATGTGGGCAGCGTGGCAGGCGGTTGGCTGTCCTCGCACCTGATCCGGTCTGGCAGGAGCGTCGCCTTCGGCCGAAAGACGGCGTTTCTCACCTGCGCCTGCTGCATCGTGCCCGTTGTCAGCGCCCCCTATATGCCCAACGCCTGGGCCGCGATCGGCGTGATCGGCCTGGCCATGGCGGCGCACCAGGGCAACTCCGCGAACCTCTACACGATGGTCTCAGACACCATGCCGCGCTATGCGGTCAGTTCGGTCGTGGGCATGGGAGGTTTTGCGGGTTCAGCGCTAGAGATTGTCTTCTCGCTTTGGGTAGGCAAAGTGCTTCAGCAGACCCACAGCTATCAGGTGATGTTCCTGGCGGCGCCGGTGGCCTACTTCACCGCCCTCGGCATCATCCACCTGTTGCTTCCGAAGTTCGAGCAGGCGGAGGTCAAGGCGGGCTAACGGCCCTGAACGTTCACCCCCAAACCCTTCTCCTCCGATGCTGGAGGAGGGGCCATCCCCTCTACCCCTCATCTTCTCATCCTCTCATCCGCTCTCCCTCCCGCTTCCCTGGTTCACGAGCCTTAACGAAGGGAGAGGCCCTCTCCCGCTCCCGATGGAGGGCTTTCAAGGGAACGGGCCATCAGCCATACTCCATCTGCCTTGAACGCCAAGACCCCCATGCTGCGCCAGTACTTCGCCGCCAAGGCGGACCACCCGGACGTGCTCTTGGCCATGCGGGTGGGCGACTTTTACGAGTTCTATGGCGAAGACGCCGAGATCGCGGCACACGCCCTCGAAATCACCTTGACCGCGCGGGAGGACTCAGGCAACAAGGTGCCGATGGCGGGTGTGCCGTTCCATTCGGTTGAGAAGTACTTGGCACGTCTCATCTCACAAGGCATCAAGGTGGCGCTCTGCGATCAGCTCGAGGACCCCAAACAGGCTAAGGGGCTGGTGAAGCGCGGGGTCACCCGAGTGCTGACGCCGGGCACGGTCCTGGAGGACTCGATGCTTGAATCGGGGCGCGACAACTTCCTCGCTGCGCTCTGTGTGATCGAAGGGCGGGTAGGGCTGGCGGTTTTGGAGCCCAGCACCGGAGAGTTCGCCGTCACCGAGATCGCTGGAGAGGAGGTGCAGGAGCGGCTGCTTCAAGAGCTGGCACGGCTGAGGCCCTCCGAACTGCTCGTGGGCGCACAGGCAGAACAGTATGGGGAGGTGGCGCGCACCTCACTGGGCGCCAGCGTGACGTCCCTCACTGCCTGGGGTCCCGAGCGCAGCAAGGTCAGGCTTCAAGAGCACCTAAGCGTCGCCAACCTGGCGGGGTTCGGCTGCGAAGACAAGCCCGGCGCGCAGGTGGCCGCCGCGATGATCCTGGCCTACGCAGAAAAGAACGGGCTTTCGTTGGGCCACGTGGACACGCTGAGCACCTACACGGTCGACGGCTTCATGCGCCTGGACCTCGCAACCCGCAGGAGCCTTGAGATCACCCAGAACATGCAGGACGGCGGAAAGCGTCTGACCCTGCTCTGGGTGCTCGATCAGACGCAGACCTCGATGGGCGCGCGCCTCCTGCGACGCTGGCTGGAACAGCCTCTTCTTGATGTTGAGGTGATTCAAAAGCGCCAGGACGCGGTCGAGCGGCTGCACGGGGCTTCGATGGCTCGTGGAGACCTGCGGGAGGAGCTTAGGCGCGTGCACGACATCGAGCGACTCGCTTCGAGGTGCTCGACGGGGCTTGCCGGTCCGCGCGATTTGGTGGGGCTCCTTGCTTCTCTGCTGGCGCTGCCAAGGCTCGGCTCACCGCTGTCCAAGGTCGCTTTCGGCAGGCTTCAGGAGCTCCGCGAGGCGATCCACGACCACAGGGATCTCATCGACGTTTTGAGCGACGGCCTAGTCCAGGAGCCTCCGCACCACGTGCGTGATGGCGGCGTCATTCGCCCGGGCTGGGACCCCGAGCTGGACAAGCTGCGCGAGCTGGCCAAGGGTGGGAAGCAGTACATCGCCGCTCTGGAGGCTGCCGAGCGGGTGCGCACGGGTATTTCCACGCTCAAAGTCGGCTTCAATTCGGTTTTCGGCTACTACCTCGAGGTGCCCAAAGCCCAGATCGCCAAGGTGCCCGAAGACTATATCCGCAAGCAGACCACCGCCAACGCCGAACGCTACATCACCGCCGAACTCAAGGAGCACGAATCGCAGGTTCTCGGCGCTGAGGAGAAGGCCCAGGCGCTGGAGGTCGAGCTGTTTGGGCAGTTGCGGCAGCGGGTTGCCGACCGATCGCGGGAGCTTTTGTCCACGGCGAGGGCGCTCGCGGAGTTGGATTGCCTGCTTTCGCTGGCCGAAGTGGCCTCCAGCAAGCGCTTTGTCAAGCCGGAGATCGTCGCCGAGTCGGCGATTCAGATCGTGGGCGGCAGGCACCCGGTGGTGGAGGAGGCCAGCACCGCATTCGTGCCCAACGACCTGGCTCTTGGGGATGCAGCGGCAGATCCAAGGCTGGTCATCCTGACGGGACCGAACATGTCGGGCAAGAGCACGTACTTGCGCCAGACCGCGCTCATCGTGCTGCTCGCCCAGATCGGCTCGTTTGTACCGGCAAAGTCTTGCCGTTTGGGGATGGTGGACCGCATTTTCGCACGCATCGGCGCGCGGGACGAGTTGGCGCTCGGGCAGAGCACGTTCATGGTCGAGATGGTAGAAAGCGCGAACATCCTCAACCATGCGACCGGCCGCAGCCTGGTGATTCTGGACGAGGTGGGACGCGGCACCAGCACCTACGATGGCCTTGCGATCGCCTGGGCTATGGTCGAGCGGCTCGCAGAAATCGGCGCGCTAACTCTCTTCGCGACGCACTATCACCAGCTCAACGCCCTTGCGCAACAGCTTCAGAAGGTGGCCAACTTCAGGGTCAGCGTCGAGGAGTTCGGCGACGAAATCGTCTGGACGCATCGGGTGCTCGCCGGGGGCACCGACCGAAGCTACGGCATCCACGTGGCGAAGATGGCGGGAGTCCCGAAAGGCGTTCTGAACCGGGCCGCCGACATCTTGTCCGACTTGGAGGGGAGTGGAAGCGAGCCCAGGCCCGCGCAAAGCGAGACGAAGCGCTTGCAACTCACCCTTTTCGAAGCCGAGAAGCCCAGAGTGGTTGCCGAGCTGGAGGATCTTGATGTGAACGCGCTCACGCCGGTCCAGGCGCTGATGCTGCTCGACGAGTGGAAGCGCAAGTTCGGCACGCCGGGATGAAGGCGGTGAAGGGATGAGTAGGTCAGGTTGTGAGAATGGTGAGAATGGTGAGAGTGGTGAGAGTTGTGAGAGTGGTGAGGGTGGTGAGAATGGTGAGAGTGGTGAGAATGGTGAGAGTGGTGAGGGTAGTGAGGATGGTTGGCGGTTGACGGCGGGGACGGAGCGCCGGGTCTGCCCGTCCTACCGCCATTATCGCGTGATCTCGGCGAGCAACTGCTGCACGTTTACCGCACGCTGTGACCCGGGACTGCCAAAGCGCCGCGCCCTGAACAGCCTGTTCCTTGCGCCCCGCTTGTTGCCCGACCTGTACTCTGCTCGGGCAAGCTCCAGGTCAATGCTGGCTGCCGAGTTTCCATACTCCCCGTGCCGGCTGGGGTCCTGCTCGTTGGCGGCGGCGTCGCTCAAATAGCCGGCGGCCACATCTTTGAGCTGGAACTGCAGGGCGCTGTCCCGCTCGATCGAAGCTTGCTTCAGGTAGATGTCGCCCAGGGCATACGAGATCGCCGAATTGGTCTTGTCATATTCGAGGCCGCGCTGATAAGCCGCGGAAGCCGCCACTAGGTCTCCCGACTGAGCCAATTGTGCGCCCTTTTGGGCATAGTCCATCGCCAATTGACGCTCTTCTTCCTCTCTGCTTACGGTGTCGCGCAGCTTGGGAAGGGCGATCTCGCGCTCTTTGATTCTCTGGTCCACAGGCATCGAACTCATATGCCCAAGATCTCGGCGGACCGAAGCGTCTTTGTCCTGGTCCTGAGAGCGCTGGATGGCGACTCCCAACGCCCAAATCCCGACCATCACGAGCCCGAGCACCGAGCCAAGCACCACCACGGTGAGGAAGAGCTTGCCGAGGAAGTCCTTGGTTTCCGGCGTCATCATCGGCTTGCGCGGCGCCGGATAGTAAAGCGGGGCCTGCGTCATCGGCTGGGGCGGTGGGCCGTAGCTCTGCACTTGGCCGTAAGGCGTGGTCACCGGCTGTGGCAGACCCGTTTGGGCCTGGGCCTGCTGGTAAGGATCGTAGGGGTAGACCGCCGGCTGGGGAGGCGGCGCGTAGGGTGCAGCTCCGTGGGCCCCACCCATGTAGGGGTTATTCATGGGCGGCGCGGCCCCATAGCCAGGCATGAAGCCCAAGGTCGGGCCCGGATCGAGCACCACCGAATGCAGCGAATTGGCCGCCGCCTCCGCGGCGGCGATCATGTCGGCCGAATTTGCATACCGGAGTTGAGGGCTCTTCTCGAGCGCCCGCGACAGAAACTGCCAGACGGTGTGGTTGGCCTGCGAGGGTTGCACCGGCTGGGTGTTCATGATCGCGTAGGTGATGCTTACCACGCTGTCGCCTTTGAACGGCTTCTCGCCCGCAATCATCTCGTAAAGCACGACGCCAACGCCGAAGAGGTCGCTGCGAACGTCGATCTCTTTGCCGACCACCTGCTCGGGGGACATGTAGCTCGGGGTGCCGAACACCTGCCCGTCCATCGTAATGTTGGGCTCGAAGGTGAGCCTTGCGATGCCAAAGTCGGTGAGCTTGACGCGCCCATCGGGCAGGAGCTGGATGTTCTCCGGCTTGATGTCCCGGTGGATGACGCCGTTGGCGTGGGCGTATTCCAGCGCAGAGAGCACGTCGAGCACGATCGCGAACGCCCGTTCGATGGGGATGAATCCGCTCGTGTCCAGATCGTTGCGGAGCGTGTGGCCGTCCAAATACTCCATCGCGATGAAGTACTTGCCCGCCTCCTCGCCGCACTCGTAGATCGTGACGATGTTTGGGTGGTTGAGCGATCCGGCGGCTTTGGCCTCGCGAATGAACCTCTTGACCCGGTCCTCGCGCTGCGTGTCGTTCATGCCCGAGGGCATCGCGAGCTCTTTGAGCGCCACGCGCCGATTCATGATCGGGTCGTAGGCCTCGTAGACGATGTCGTTCGACCGCGCGATTTCGCGGATGATCTGGTACTTGCCGATCGCCGTTTGACGGTCGCTCATGGGGTGCCCAATGTATTAGAACGGGTTCGAGGCGCTTTCTGTTCGTAAGCGCGACAACTAGATTATCGTCGGACTACGCCACGAATGGACCCCAAGCCCCGTGTGCAGACCATGTTAGGGTATGCCGCGAGCCTGGCCGAACCCGACAATGTTGCCCGGTAGCCTCGCGCGCCGACTTGGAACAACCAAACCATGGCAAGGCAGCGCGTGCTACAAGTGGCTCTATGGTGCCTGGCATCGGCTCTTTCCGGACTGGGATCGGCCGATGTCTACGGCGGCGTGGCCACACCCATCGACTGCTGCTACTTGGTCAAGCCGGAGATCACCTGGAATGTGTATTCCACCGGCGGCGACAAGATCGTGGGCGGAGAGATCACGATCAACGGTGAGAAGGTCGAGACGCGCTACGACGAGACGGCGCAGTGCGTGGTCGGCCAGTTGTCCACCCCTTTGGAGCCTGGCAAGTACGTCGTGGTTGCCAAGGCGCTGTTCCAGCGAGGGTTCTCCTACAAGGTCGACTGGGTGTTCAACGTGATGCCGCAGGCGTACGTCCAGCTTCCCGATCCCAATGACGAGCAGCTGGACGCGATCGGGATGGTCAACCAGTGGCGCGGGCGCCTGGGTCTCGGGCCCGTACGGGTCGAGCCGAGGCTCTGCGCGGCCGCCCAGAAGCACACCGAATACAACGCCGCCAACAACACGACCGGCCACTTCCAGCGGCCGCAGCTCGCCGGCTTCTTCGGGGAGGGCCCCGCCGAGAGGCTGCAGGCTTTTGGGTATTGCGGCGACTCCTATGAGGCCGTGTGTTACGGGTATCGGAACCTCGCCGAACGCATTCAGTCGCTGATCGACGCCCCCTACCATCGCATTCCGTTTTTCCAGCCGGGAGCTCCGGCCGCCGGGGCCGGATCGATCGGGGACCGGGTGACCTTCATGTTCGAGATGGGCTCAGCCAAGGCCGTGTCGGTTTATCCCTACGATGGCCAGGAAGGCGTCCCAATGGCCTGGTGCAAGATCGAGCGGCCCGACCCGCTCAGGGTTCACCCGCAGAAGCCGGGTGTCGCGGGCTACCCGATCACGCTCACCTATTACGGCAAGGACGTGCGCCTATCAGAGGTGCGGGCCTCGCTGCGCAGTGCGTCAGGTGAGGAGCTCGCGGTTCTGGTGAACACTCCCGACAACGACACCTGGCTGCGAAACGCGGTGATCGTGTTCCCGGTCAAACCGCTGCGGCCCGGCGAGCGATACACGGCGAACGTCAGCGCTAAGGCGTCGGACGGGACCGAGATCGACAGGACCTGGTCGTTCCGAGCCTCGTTGAAGTAGCTCCCCTTTGCGAACAACTGGAAACGGTGTAGCCCGGGCGTCCCGCCTGGGTGGATTCGGTTCAGCGACTGAAGTCCCCGAGCCTCCCATTAGGACCCTCTTATCCCCAAACTTATCCACCTTTGAAGGGGGGAAAACTCCCCAGAAAATTGCTTGGTTCCGCGGGCCGTTCCTGATACTATATTCATGCACTCAGCTCTGGAGGATTCGAGACGGAGCAGCCGCAGCGCCGGCAAAGGTGGAGACGACACTCCTTCCACCAGCGAGAGCAAAAAACGCCATCCCCGGCGCAGAGGGGATCGCCCGAAAGGGCGGCGGATCGTGACCTTCGGGAATCGACGAGCGGCAGCCGATCGCACCCTCGCGGGGCGGCTTGGATCAAAGCCCAGCGAGCGTAGCGGCAGAGAGCCAAGCTCCTGTCTGCCGCCAACGTGAGGCAACTGCGGCTTCCGCGCTCTACGGAGCGGGCTTCGGCCCAATCGGCAGAGCAGGTGGGCAGGAGAGAGCGAAAGCTACCTCCCGCCCACTGGAAAGCCGAATGTAGACTGAAGCGGACCAGTAGCGGAGCTCTCGGGCTCCTAAACCCAAGCAGGAAGTCTACAAGCCTTGGAGCCAAGGCTCCTTCGGGAGCCCCTCGCACTGAGGTTTGAGACGCGCCGACGCACGAGGCTTGCCTCACGCGGAGGCGCGTTTCGCTTTGTAAGGAGGCATGTAGGACGTATAGGACTTATGGGACCTATACGTCCTATCCTGCCACTACCACCGGATCAGATTTGCGCCCCAGACGACTCCGGCGCCGAACCCCACAGTCATCACGACCATCCCTTCTTTCAGCCGGCCCTGCTCGACGGCCTCGGAGAGCGCGATCGGAATGGAAGCGCCGCTCGTGTTGCCATAGCGGTCCACGTTGAGGAACACCTTTTCAGGCGGGAGCTTCAGCCGATGGGCTGCCGACTCGATGATGCGCAGATTCGCCTGATGCGGCACAAAGAGGTCCACGTCGCTCGGCTGCATGCCCGCTTGATCCAAGGCCTTCATGCAGGCGTCGCCCATAGCCTGGACCGCAAAGCGATAGACCTCGGCGCCGGCCATGAAAATCGTGTCACGTTCGCCCTTGCTTTTGGGGTTGCACGCCGGATTCATCGAGCCGCCCACCCGAAGGTCGATGTGCTTTGCGCCCGAACCGTCGGCCAGCAGCGCCGTTTTGATCACGCCTCGCTCGGTGTTCTCGACACCCTCCAGGACGATCGCCCCCGCGCCGTCGCCAAATAGCACGCAGGTCGAGCGGTCCTGCCAGTTGACGAAACGCGAAAGCACGTCCGCGCCAATGACCAGCGCCCGTCGAATCTGGCGATTCTCGACCATCGCGGTGGCCACGGAAAGCGAATAGATAAACCCCGCGCAGGCCGCCCCCACATCGAACGCCCCGGCATTCTTCGCGCCGATCGCCTCCTGAACCAGACACGAGGTGGAAGGAAAAAGCATGTCCCCGGTGACCGTGCCCATCACGATCATGTCGAGGTCCATCGGGTCCACTGAAGCGCGCTCGATGGCCTTCAGCGCTGCGCGCGTGGCAAGAGTGCTGCAGTTCTCGTCGTCCGACACGATGCGGCGCTCGCGGATGCCGGTTCGCTGGAGGATCCACTCGTCCGAAGTTTCGACCATCTTCTCGAGGTCGGCATTGGAAAGGACCTTGTCGGGGACAGAGTGGGCGATGGATCGGACGACGGCTCTTGTGGGCAAACTACTGATCTCCCTTTTGTTCTTCGATGCTTTCTCGGATCGTTTCGACGAGGCCCCTGTCGACGGCCTTCTGCGCCAGCAGCAGGGCGTTCTTGATCGCCTTTGCGTTGCTTCTTCCGTGGCCGATCAGACAGATGCCGTTCAAGCCCAGGAGTGGAGATCCGCCCACTTCGGCGTAGTCCACTTTCTTCCAGAGGCCCCGCATGAGGTTCTTCATGGGCAAGTATGGCAACTGCGCCAGCTTGCTGTCCGGCAGTGCGTCCTTGATCAGCTTGACGATCAACTCGCCAACGCCCTCGGCAGTCTTCAGGACGATGTTGCCGACGAAGGCGTCGCACACCACGACGTCCGTGTCTGAATCGAAGATGTCTTTGCCCTCGATGTTGCCCGCGAACCAACCGTACTTTGAGAGCAGCGTGAAGGCTTGCTTGGCGAACTGGTTGCCCTTGCCGGGCTCCTCACCGATGTTCAGGAGGTGCACCTTCGGGTTGTCCCTGCCCATCACGCGCTGGCAATAGGCCCTGCCCATGAGGGCGAATTCGACGAGGTGCTCGGGGTCAACGTCCGGGCTCGCTCCGGCATCGAGCAAGAGAAAGTTCAGCTTTCGGCCCGGCAGTTCGCTGGCGATCGCTGGGCGATGAAAGCCGTGCATCTGCCGCCAGCTTAATAGGCATCCTGCGGTCACCGCGCCGGTATTGCCCGCGCTCACAAAGGCCGCCGCCTGGCCCCTTTTCACCAGGTCGATCCCTACGCAAAGCGAGGAGTCCTTCTTCTTGCGCAGGGCGTCGAGCGGCTTGTCGCACATGTCAATCGTTTCGCTCGCGGGGTGAAGCTCGATATTCAGTGGGCAGGGCGAAGGCAGGTGCTTCTGAATCTGCTCGATGTCGCCCACCAAGACGATCGTGTGATGAATCTCGGGGGCTGCCAAGACCGCGCCCAATACAACTTCCTTAGGAGCGTGATCGCCCCCCATCGCGTCGAGGACGATGTTCACTTGGGCAGGTCCTTCTTGGGCTTGCCGGCTTCCTGGATGGTTGCCAGCTTCTGGAATTCCGGCCGCCCGTGCTCGTTGTCGTTGGAGGGCTTCTTGAGGGCTCGCGGGCATTGGCCGTCCCACCCGTACTGGCAGAGCGGTTGCATCGGAAGGCTGATCATGAGGTCCTGCCGTAGGAGCGAGTCCACCATCAGGCTGTTCTCGTGAAAAAGCTCGAACGGCTCGTCGGGAACCACTCGCGCGAAGTCGTTCATTCCGTAGCACGCGGCCACCCCTTCGACGGGGAATTGCTCGTCCACCTCGAACTCGATGGGCGTCTCCAAAGGCTCGCCGCAACGGGCGCATTCGCAAACGGCGACCCCCCGAAAACTGCCTTTGAGGAGCAGCAGGTTGCCGGTGCTAACCGCTTCAAGGCATCCTTCGACCGGTTCCATGAGCTCAAGGTCGGCGTCTTTGCCGAGGTCGGACTGGATCTCGACCGCTATCTTCTTGCCGGGGTGCTGAAGGACCTCGTTCAAATCCAAAAGGTCCGAGGATCTCATGCTTGGGTTCGAGAGTGTACCAGGAGGTAAAACTATATCGGCGGGATATGCGTCTCATATGTGAGCGCAATGTTGCTATACTTAGCGCACGTTCAAATCCAGGAGACTGGAAGCTACTCGAGGTGAATCTGTTTTGAAGCGGTGGGCAATCCTTTTGACAGCGGCTACCATGGCCCTCGTTGGTTGCGGCGGCGTCGGACCCGGAGGCGGGGATGACGGCGGCGGCGGTGGTGGCGGTGGTGGGGGCGGCGCAACGCGCTCCTCCGTGAACTCGGGCCTCCTCGCCAAGAGCGGCGTTATTGACCTGACCGTCGACTCCGGCCAAGGACGAGCGCCGGGATCGCTCGTGGCCGTCTGGCGCCATCAAGAGTTCACCGATCTCTACGGAACCGAAGAGACACAGCTCCGAGGGGAAGTTCGTATCGGGCTCGATCAATACACGACGAACTCGATGGAAGTTGCGATTCCGTTCAATATGTTCTCGCCGTGGGCTGCGAGCCGGTCGTTCGACGCTCTGCCCCTGGAAATCCAGAGCCTCAAGGTGGAGAACAACAGCGGTGGCTACGTGACGTACACCGGACCCGGTGGACAGCCGTTCTTCATCGACTCTTTTGCGCTTCACGCGACCTCGATGCCTGGCCGCCGAACGGCAATCCAGATTTTCCTCGACGATGCGATGCTCGGAATCGACACGCAGGCCCAGCCGCCCGCGGCGACCTTCGACCGAGACCGATTTGAGGCCGTCAACTACCATCCGGAAGATCTGAGGATCAACGGTTGGCTGGCGGATTACCTCTGCTTCGACATCTCGAACGTGGCCAACAAGCCTGAGTTCTCGGCGAGCGGCCCCTATTCGGGCGAGGATGTGACCAAGGTCTACTTCAGCGGCGATGCTTATGCCATCAGCGGCGACCCGGTGGTGGGCGGCGGCCCGATGGAGATCCTCACTCAGGGGACCTTCAATTTCGCGGCCAAGGTCTCGCCTCCAAACGGCACGATTGGCGCCCCGGGCACCTTCACGGTCCGCCAGGTGGACCCCCGCGATCTGAGCGGCATTGCCGAGATCACGGCGATCCAGGGTATCTGGCGGTTGTGGTTCGATCCGGTGCACCCAAACAAGGGTTACATTCTAAATCCGCAAGCATTCGAAGCCCTTTGTCTTCCGACAACCGAAGATGACGGCATCCAGGAGCTCATTCTGGTGGCCAGAAACTCAAGCGGTGAGATCACAGACCTCTATTTTGGAGAAATTGACTATACGAACAAACTGAACATGCACTTTTCCGCATGGCCGATTGAGAACATAGACGATGGCTCAGATGACAACCGAATAGATGGCACGGTCAGCGGCCTCGTCTATAGAGCCGGCATTCAGGACCCAACAGACAAGGACATTCGATCAGGAACGATCACGATCACGTCTGGAACGCCCCCTGCGACGTTCCCCTCGATATCGACGTTCCTCGTCGTTCGTCTGTAATGCGGCCGATCCTCGCCGGCATCGAGACGGAGTACGGGCTCGAAGTCGAAGGCCAAGGGGCCGAGGATCAGATCGAAAACGCGAAAGCGCTTGTCCGGAGTTTTCCGGGCAAGCGCTTTTCTGGTTGGGACTACACCTATGAGAGCCCACGGGCCGATCTGCGCGGCTTCCAGGTTGGGCAACTGGCCATCGATCCTCAGGACGCGGCATTCGACGTCGGCAAGGACCATGGACCCTCGGCCGACGTCAGGGCGGACCAGGTGCTGCCGAACGGCGCGCGCTTTTATAACGACCATGGCCACCCGGAATGGTCTTCGCCCGAGTGCTGGACGCTCAAAGAGCTGGTTCTTCAGGACCTTGCCGGGGAGCAGGCTGCCATCCAAGCGGCCCGCGCCTACGGCGAAGCCAGTGGGCGAGAAGTACGGCTCTACAAGAACAACACCGACTTCCACGGCGCCTCGTTCGGCTGCCACGAGAGCTACCTCGTGCCGCGCAGGCACCGGTTCGAGGACCTCTATGCGGCGGTGATGCCGGTGCTGCTCGCCAGGACCCTGCTGTGCGGGGCTGGAAAGGTGGGATCAGAATCCGGGGGCAAGTGCGACTTCCAGCTCAGCCAGCGCGCCGACTTCATGTCGGTGGACGCGAGCGTGGACACCCTCTTCTGCCGCCCGGTCTTCAACACGCGCGACGAGCCCCACGCCGACGCCGCCCAGTGGCAGCGGCTGCATGTGATCTCGGGCGATGCCAACATGATGCCGACTTGCACGGCTCGAAAGGTCTGCCTGGTCAAGCTGGCCCTCTGGCTCTTGGACCTGGGCGAAGCGCCGCAATGGAAGATCAGGAACCCCGCTCGGGCGTTCCAAGAGGTCAGCCGTGACCTCACAGGTGCATGTCGTATTGAGCTCGAAGGCGGCAGTTGGACCACGGCCATAGAGATTCTGGAGAGCCTCTTCGCTGCGTTCGAGCGGTTCTATTTGGTGGGACACGACGCGAGGACAGTCTGGTCAGAAGAAGCAGCCCCTATCGTCTCCGAATCGAGAAAACTTCTCGACGCCCTTCAGAGCGATCAGACACAGCTTGTGCGATCCGTCGATTGGGCCGCGAAGAAGGCGATGCTGGAGGAGTACATGGAGGTCGAGCGTCTGACCTGGAAATCCAGGGACCTTCGCGCCTACGATCTGGCCTATCACCTTCTCGACTCCGACGAGGGGCTCTATTTCGCCTTGTTGCAGATGGGCCGCGTGGACCCAAGGCCGAGCCACGAGTCGGTGTTGGAACGGCTGGAGCGCTGCCACGAACCCTCGCGCGCCTTTGTGCGCGGCCAGGCCGTGACGGCGTTTCCAGAAGAACTAAGGGGCATCTCCTGGGGGGCCTTGAGCTTCGAGATGCAAGACGGCAGCCGCGAGGCGGTGACACTTTCGCCGGGACGGAGCTATTCTTGGGACCTGAAGGACTGCAGCGACGTAAAGAGCTTTATCGACGCTCTGAAGGAACAGCCATGATCATCCGATCCGACGACAGACTCCGAAGGGAAGTGGTGCCACAGCCCGGCCCCAAACACGGGGACGATTCGGGCCCGAGCAAGCCCGATGTCCGCAAACCGGGCGGCGAGAACGAGCTGCTGAAGCGCATGAAGCGGGTTGATCCGGACCGCGCCAAGAAGTACCGCCAAAGGTCGGGACAATGAACGCTCGCCCTTCCAGTTTTGCCGAGCTTGTGGGGTTTCCTGCCGGCACTTCCGCTGTGGGCGAGGGGGTCCAAGATACTCACGCCACGACGGTGCTTGCCCTCCGCTTCGACCAAGGGGTTGTGATGCTCGCCGACAGGAGAGCGACGGCAGGGAACTTGGTGATGTTCGACAACGCCGAGAAAATCCTCTCGCTCGACGACTCGACGCTCATTGCGATCAGCGGATCGTTCGCGCGGTCCGTCGAGATCGGCAGGTTCCTGAAGCACTCACTGAAGTACTACCGGCGTGTGACGCTTGGCGAACTCTCGTTGCAGGGCAAGCTGCAGGAGATTTCGAGGTCTCTGGTTTCCAATCTTGAAATGGCGATGTCCGGCATCGGGCTATTCCTGCCGATCGTCGCCGCTTACGACGCCTCGGCCGATAGCTTCGGCCTCTATTTCTTCGATGGCATGGGCGCCCGGTTTGAAAACCACGAATATGCCTGCGCGGGTTCGGGGTCTGAGCGGATTCGCGGCGTGTTCGAGTATCTCTCACGCGCCAAGGGCCCATGGGACTCGCGGCCCCTCGCCGACGTGCTTAAGGACGGCATGACGATGCTCGACATCGCAGCCGATCTCGACTCGGCTACGGGCGGATTCTCAAAAATCCTTCCTGCCGTCAAGGTGCTGGATCGAACGGGGACCTCGCAGCCGTCGGAAGAGGAGATCCGGGCCCTCGCCGAGTCGGTGCTTTCTGGGCAGAAGGGATAGTAGGGCCTACTCGAAAAGCTGCGCCGCGAACTGGTCCGGTTTGAAGTCCCTCAGATCTTCGGCTTTCTCTCCCACTCCGATCAGCTTGATGGGCACTCTGAACCGCTCGTAGACTCCGATGAGCGCCCCGCCGCGAGCGGTTCCGTCGAGCTTGGTGAGGACCAGACCCGTGACCCCAGCGTGCTTGATGAACTCCTCCGCCTGGCGGATGGCATTCTGGCCGGTATTCGCGTCGAGCACGAGAAGCGTCTCGTCAGGCTTGCGTCCAAGCGCCTTCTCGGTGACGCGGGCGATCTTCTGGACCTCCGACATCAGGTTGGTCTTGCTGTGCTGGCGGCCGGCTGTGTCGGCGAGCACAAAGTCCACATTGCGGCTCTTTGCGGCGTTCACGGCGTCAAAAACGACCGCACCGGAATCGGCGCCCGGCTGGCTGCGCACAATCTCGACGCCGACCTTGTCGGCCCAGATCTCAAGCTGATCGATGGCTGCTGCTCGGAACGTGTCGCCCGCTGCGAGCAGAACGGAAAAGCCCTTCTTTCTCAGCACCTGCGCGAGCTTTCCGATCGTGGTGGTCTTGCCGACCCCGTTCACACCCACGAAGAGGTAGACCGTGGGCCCTTCGTCGGCGACGATCAAGCCCCGCTCCTCCTGACGAAAGCGATCGGCGATGGCTTTTTGGAGGCGAGCTTTCATCGCGTGGGGGTCGGTGATTTTCTCCTCGCGCACGAACCGTCGCAGCTCCTCCAAAATCGACCGGGCGGTGCCGATGTGCGTGTCGGCCTGTAGCAGCGCCTCCTCAAGCTCCTCATAGAGCTGGTCGTCGATGACGCCCCGGCCAAACAGCCGGTCGACTTTCTGCATGAAGGACTTGAACATGGGATAGGAGAGGGTGAATGGTGGAGCGAGAACGGTGGTTGGTGAACCGTGGAACAGGGGTCACGTGCGTGGCTCAGGCCACCCAGATTGTCGACTGACTGTCATTGTGAAGCCTGGGGTTCCGAGAATGCAGGACACTACGCTCTTGACATGAACCATCTGCTGCTCACAGCGTTCCCGTGGCACCGAACACCGAACACCTCCC
Source organism: Armatimonadota bacterium (assembly GCA_016223145.1). NCBI lineage: Bacteria > Bacillati > Armatimonadota > Armatimonadota bacterium. The sequence goes on from JACRPN010000022.1 coordinate 61,713, forward strand.
AACACGGTCCACAATATGCCCGTGGCCGCGCTTCGCTTCGAACTCGTCTCCCAATGTCCGCATACGGGTGCGCGGCGGGGAAGGCTGCACACCGCCCACGGGGTCATCGAGACCCCCGCCTTCATGCCCGTAGGCACCCAGGGGTCGGTGAAGACGGTCGGCAGTGATGACCTCGAGGCGCTCGGTTTTGGGCTGGTTCTCTCCAACACCTATCACCTCGGGCTCCGGCCCGGCGCGGATCTGGTGCAGCAGTTTGGCGGCCTCCACAAGTTCATGAGCTGGCCCGGAGCGATCCTCACGGATTCCGGGGGCTATCAGGTGATGAGCCTGTCGCAGATGCGCCAGATCGGCGAGGAGGGTGTTCGGTTCAAATCGCACCTCGACGGCTCGGAGATGTTCCTGTCGCCGGAGCGGTCGATCGAGATCCAGATGCAGCTTGGCGTGGACATCATGATGGCGCTGGATGTTTGCCCGCCGTACCCTTGCTCGCGCGAGGAGGCGGCCGAAGCGATGGAGCGCACGCACCGGTGGGCGTCGAGGAACCTGGGGGCTAGGGACAAAGGGACGGAGGCACGAGGGGACGGGAGAACGGAGGGTGGGTCCCTCTATCCCTTCGTCCCTCCGTCCCTTTGTCCGGCACTTTTCGGCATCGTACAGGGGGGCGTCCACGAGGACCTGCGCAGGGAATCGGCGCAGTTCATTTCGAGCTTGCCGTTCGATGGCGTGGCGATCGGGGGCGTCAGTGTGGGCGAACCCACCGAAATGCAGCGGCCGGTGGTGGAGTTCACCGCGCCGCTCCTGCCCGCGGAGAAGCCAAGGTATCTGATGGGGGTCGGCCACCCACAGGACATTCTGCACGCGGTCGCTTGCGGCGTTGACCTCTTCGACTGCGTACTCCCCACGCGGATGGCACGGCACCACTCGCTCTACACCCTTCAAGGGCGTGTGAACGCGCTCAACGCCAAGTGGGCCGACCACGACGGGCCGTTCGACGCGGCAAGCGTGTTTCCAGCAACCGAGCGGTATTCGGCGGCGTACCTGCGGCACCTGTTCAAGGCCGGCGAGCCGTTGGGGCCACGCCTGGCAACCCTTCACAATCTGGCGTTCTATGCTCGCTTGATGGAGGATATCCGCTTGGCGATTGAGTCGGGGGGATGGGACGCTCTGAGGTTGAAGTACTCCGAAGCGTAGAAAGCACCACAACCCCGTCAGTTCTTGACCAAATCGAACTTCCAAACGTCGCCGAAGCGGTCGGGGACCTCGGCGTGGAGCCGCGTCCCCGAGACCACTTCGAACTTCGCAGCCGCCGTCCAAGAGGCGCTCTCCGAGGTGCACTCCAGGTTCACCAAGATCGAGCCACCCCTCAGGTCTCCCTCGCCCGTGACCGAGCACTCCAGCAAAGCTGTACCCAACGTTCCGCGCACCTCCAGCTTGCCATCGGAGGAAGACTCGACGGTGATGCTTGCAGAACGAACCGGATTGTTCGCGGTCGGGGCATCCTCAAAGCTCCATGTTCCCAGGAAGGCCGCAGGTTCGATGGCTTTCCCAGAGGCAGCGTCTGGCCCGCTGCTGCCGCAGCCGACTGCCAGGACCAGGAACAGAAGCACCAGCGCCTTCACGGGAGCCATCATGCCTGCAGTATACGGTCCCTCGGGCTGCCCACCTGCCACAATGAACCCAGATGTCTCTCGGACGCGTGCTGCTTTGCCTTCACTCCCACATGCCCTATGTGCTCTCGCATGGCAAGTCGCCACACGGCACCGATTGGCTCATGGAGTCCGCCGCCGAGTGCTATTTGCCCATCTTGCGCGCGCTCAAGCGGCTGCACAACGAGGGAATCCGGCCCCGCTGGACCATCAACATGACCCCGATCCTCGCCGAGCAGCTCGCCGACCCGAGCTTTGCCGATGAGTTCGAGGGCTACTGCCAATCCAAGATTGACTTCGCGATCGAGGATCAGCGCCGGTTCGAGCTTGAGGGCCCGCTGTGGATGCTGGGGTTGGCGGCGATGTGGCAACGCTTCTATACGCGCGAGCTCGTCGAGTTCAAGCACGAATGGAACAGAAACATCATCGAGGCGTTCAAGTACTTCCAGGATGAGGGCTGCATCGAGGTCATCACGTGTTGCGCGACGCACGGCTATTTGCCCCTCCTAAGCACCGAGGAGTCCGTCCATGCCCAGGTCAAGCTGGGAGTCGACAACTACAAGAAGCACTTTGGCAAGCAGCCGAGGGGCATCTGGCTCCCCGAATGCGCGTACCGGCCTGGGTACGACTGGAAGTCGCCGGTGGAGGAAGGGCCGGAGGGACAAGGGGATGGAGGGACGGGAACGCCGTGGCCGAGGCGCGGGATCGAGGAGTTCCTCAAGGAAGAGGGCATCGAGTATTTCTTCGTCGATTCTCACATGATCCGCGGTGGCGCGCCTCTGGGAACCTATCAGAACCAGTTTCCACAGCTCGCCGAGCTCTTTGCGCGCAGTTCCAAGTTCTTCGCTCCCCCGCCGGAGGAGCGCAGCGAGTACGAGCACTATTCGCTGCCGAACGGCGTGACCTGCTTCGCCCGCGACCCGCAGACGACCGTCAAGGTGTGGTCCGGCGAGCACGGCTACCCGGGTGACCCGCACTACCTGGAGTTTCACAAGCAGCTCTATCCCGGAAGGCTGCGCTATTGGGAGATCAGCGAAGACAAGCGAGACCTTGGAAAGAAGGGCCCGTACGACCCCTGGAAGGCGTTCGAGAACATCGGAAACCACGCCGATGACTTCGTTCGCACCCTTAAATCCGCCTTGGCCCACTATCGCGGAGAGCACAACCGCGAGGGCACGATCGTCGCGATGTACGACACTGAACTCTTTGGGCACTGGTGGTTCGAGGGCCCGGAGTTCCTCTACGAGGTGGCGAAGCGGCTAGCGCACGACTCCGATCTGAGACCGGTTAGCGGTGGCGACGTGCTGGATGAGGAGCCCGCACGGCATGTGATCACCCTGCCGGAGGGGTCATGGGGCGAGGGCGGCTATCACTACGTCTGGCTGAACAACGACAACTTCTGGACCTGGAAACGCCTATATCCCGCTCAGAGAAAGATGGTTGAGCTTGCCGGGGTGAAGGCTGAGGGGTCGCTTGCGGAAGTGATCCAGCAAGCGGGAAGAGAGCTTCTGCTTGCCGAGGCTTCGGACTGGCAGTTCCTGATCTCGACCTTTGCCGCAAGGGACTATTCCGAGGTACGGTTCGTCGACCACATCGAGCGGTTCGAGCGCCTTGCGGGCATCGCGGAGGCGCTGAAACTGGGCGCGGATATGACGCCGGCTGATGCGGAGTTCCTGAAGGACTGCCAAGTCAAGGACGCCCCGTATCAGGATCTCGACGCCTCGTTGTGGCGCGCGACGAAGCCTTTGGCGGCCGGAGCCGTCTAAGCCAGGGAAGGGATGATCAAAGCCATGCGGATTCCGTCGAGACGTATCTGGGGTGCGGTGCTTGCGGCCGGGAGCATCTTGCTTCTGGCGGGTTGTTCGGGGACGAAAGAGCGGGACCCTGGCAAGGAGCCTGCTTCGGGAGGCCCGGACGCGGCAGCCGGCGGCGAGCCCAAAGCTTGGCCGGGGGTTCCTCCCGCCAAGGGAAAGGACCCCGAGCCAAAGCCGCTGGTGCCAGGAATGCCGGGACCCACCGCGCCGATGGGCAAGGTCACGATCCCGGAATCCGCCTCGAAGGGCTGGAAACCGTCGGCCATGGCTCCCAAAGAGCTGGCTCGGAAGGTAAGCGGCGCCATCGCGAGCCTAACCGACACCCAATGCACTGCGCGCGTCTTCATCAAGACCCCGGCGGGCCAGGCGCGGGCGGGCGCGATCCACAAGATTCAGGACGGCAAGCATTTCCGGCTGGACTACTTTAACCCCAAGGGCCTGCCGGAGAACGCTCGCGGCTTTATCCTGGCCAATGGGACCCAAAAACGCCAGATTACGCTCAAAGGCGATCCGAAGGTCGTCGAACTGAACAGGCCGTTTGCCGACAGCAAGCTCAAGCCCTCGGAGATCGTGCAGCGCTGGCCGCTGGACTTTTCCCGCATCATGCTGCTTTCTCTCACCGATAATGTCGATCCCTGGTCGCCGCTGATCGAGGGACTGGCCAAGGGTGAGGGCGGCTACAAGACCTCCATCGAGCAGCGCACGATGCAATACCAGGGCAGGACCGTCAACAGCTACCGCGTGCTCGCCAAGCGAACCGATTCCCAGGCCAAGAAGCTTGGCGCCTGCGAACTGGAGATGGTCATCGACGCCAGGCGGTTCCTCCCAGTAACCATCCGCGTGAAGTCAAAGGACAAAGCCGGAAAGGACTGGGACCAGCAATGGTCCGCGATCTGGGATTTCAAGAAGAAGTTCGTCAAGAAAGACTTCGAAGCGATCCAGTAGGGGCGGTTGAGAACAATGTAGCCCAGGCGTCCCGCCTGGGCAATCCGCGTTCAGCGATTGTCAAGCCAGGGCGCCAAGGCACCATTTTGCATGTGCCGCAGTAGGGCCAATTCACGTCTCTTTTGCGAGACCTGAGCTAAACTGGACGAACGTTGGGACCATTGGGAACCCGCGTTGCAGATTGCTCCGTACTGTTTGGCAGAGTCAACATGAACACGGAATCCATCACACTGAAGGCGGGATCGTTGCCGCGCACTCGGGAGAACTTCGAATCTCTGATGCGCGCCACGTTTCGACAGTCCTACGGTCTGGCCTATCGTCTGACCGGGAATGCCGCCGAGGCTGAGGACCTGGTTCAAGAGACCTTTGTCCGGGCATTTCGCTTCTTCGCTCGCTACAACGAGGAGCTCCCGTTCGCGAATTGGGTCTACCGCATCATGTGCAACGCCCACATCGACAGTGTCCGGCGCAGGGGAAGGCTTCAGACCACCAGCCTCGAGCAGCCGGTCGTGGGCGGAACGGCCACGATCGAGGTCCCGGATGCCGAGTCCTCGCCGGATCGCGAGCTTTTGGAGCGCGCCATGCCGGACCACATCCAGCAGAGCCTCGCGGAAATGAATCCGGAGTTCAGGATGGCCGTGCTTCTTGCCGATGTGGAAGGTATGGCCTACGACGAAATTGCCGATGTGATGAAGACCAGTGTCGGCACGGTGCGCTCGCGCATTCATCGTGGTCGAAAGCAGCTGCGGTCGTTTCTCATTCGTCGAAAGCCGAGGCTTTATGGAGAGCGCCATGACCTGTAGAGCCGTTCAGCAGCGCCTCGGGTCCTACGTCGATGGCGAACTCGCTGCCGCGGAGACCCGCTCGATTCGCAGCCACCTGGCCTCGTGCCCGGAGTGCCGCGCCGCGCTTGATGAGCAGAACGTCAGCAAGCTCTTTGTGGCGAACCTCTCGGCCCCCGAGCCTTCAGCAGATTTTGAGGAGCGCCTGGTTGGGAAGGTGATGGGCACAGGCAAGCAGAAAACGTTTCGCTGGCAGCCTGCGCTCGCCGTCGTGGCGATGGCCGCGGCCCTGCTCGTGTTCACCTTCCAATACCGCGAGAGCCTCCAGCGCCAAACCGAGGCCAAGCGGATGCTCGAGCGCCAGAACTTCGAGGTGGCGCGGCATCAGTCGGATATACAGAGGGGCGACCCCTTGATGGGCGGCTCCGGGCTGATCCTCGTGGGCCGCGCCGAATAGGCACCATCGCCATGAGACTTCACGCGTCCTTACGGTCCCGTTGGATTGGCATGCTTGCGCTCACGCTTGCAGCAGGTTCGTCCAGCGGCGCGCTTGAGCCGAGGGAAGCTCATCCGCAAGCGGCCGGATCAGATAAGGCCAAGCTCGTCCTCCAACGCTTTTTGGAGCGCAGCCGGACGGTGGCGATGACCTCGATCATCGAGCAGCCGATGCAGCCCGGCTCCAAACAGACCATGCAGCTCAAGATCGTGCAGGACGAGAAGGGCCGCCGCCGCACGACGGTACTCCAGCCGCTGAGCATGCAGAACATCACATCGGTGGCGGACGGCAAGAAGTGGGTGAACTACTACCCGGACGAGCGCAAGATGGTCGTCCAAGACGCGCCATCCCCGTCTAAGTGGGAGACCTCCACCGCCCGCATGGAGTTGGCCTCCAAGAACTACCGCTTCGAGATCGAGCAGAGCCCGGAGATCGCCGGGCAGCGGGTCACGACGGTGGTGGCGACGCCCAGATCGCCGGAGATGCCGGTGCGGCGCTTCAGCATTGAGCTCTCGCGCTACGTGCTGATGCGATTGGAGACCCAGGCGCCCAACGAATCTCAGCGGACCCTTTTTGACGTCAAGGCAATTGACTTCGACCCTCAGATCGCCTCCGGGTTCTTTGAGATCAAGCCGCTCGGCGACGTGAACGTCGTCCGGGTGGAGGCGCCGGCCCCTCTCGCGCCCGGAACCGACGCCAAGGCCCTGCTCGGGTTTCAACCCGTGATTCCCAAGGTCCTGCCGTTCGGATTCGCGTGCAGGACCCCCGAAGTCACGGGAGAAGAATCCCACCGAATGCTGGCCATTCAGCTCAGCGATGGGCTGGCAACCGCCACGGTGTACCAATTCCTCGCGACGATGGGGTCGGTGCGGGAAGGCTCTCTGGAGCGGCAGATCTCTGGAATTCGGATTCGCGTGATGAGCGATCTGCCCTTTGAAGTGGGCCGCAGGTTGCTGGACACCTTCCTCAAGGAAGCCGGTAAGGCCATGGGTCCCGGTCTGGAACTCTCTGCGCCCGGCCGTGCGTTGAAGCTCTCAGAATCGCGAGCCCGAAGCGAAACGGCGAAGCGGAACGGCGGCTTCAAAGACGAGCCCGAAGATCCGCTCGACCCCGTGGTCTTGGCCTTCATGAGCGCCATCGCTTCGACTTGCGAAAACCTCTAGAAGTACGAAGGAGAAACACCAACATGAGCAACCATTCCCCATTCAAGGGAAGAAAACCCTACCTTTGGCTCGCCGGTGGAATGGCGCTTGGCGCCCTCTTGATGGCGGCGATCCAAACCGGCAATGTCTTGCCGAACGCCTGGGCCCAGCGCCCCGCCAAGCTGCGCAATGTCGCCCACATCGACACCGCGGGCCTCGACACCCTCAAGTCTCTCGATAGCGCGTTTTCGGCCGTCTCGGAGTACGCCCTGCAAAGCACCGTGCAGATCCGGTCGGAGAACGCCTCCTCCCGGGGACCCAGCGGCCGCCTGTCCAACCTGACGCGGGGTGAAGGCTCAGGGGTCATTTACCGTTCGGACGGCTATATCATCACCAACGACCACGTGGTCAATGGCTTTGAAAAGGTGACCGTGCTTCTCGCGGACGGCAAGGAATATAAGGCCAAGGTGTTGACGGCGGAGGATTCCGACATCGCTGTTCTGAAGATCGACGCGACGGGCCTTCCTGCGCTTGAGTTCGCCGATAGCGGCGCGGTGAAGCCGGGACAATACGCCCTGGCACTCGGTTCGCCTTTTGGCTTGGAGAACACCGTCACGATCGGCCACATTTCGGCCATCGGCCGCCCCAGCGCGGTGCCGGACGGCCGGACCTCCAACGGCGCGCGGTTTTATCCCGACATGATCCAAACCGATGCCGCAATCAACATGGGCAACTCCGGCGGGCCACTGGTGAATGTGGACGGCCAGGTGATCGGCATCAACACAGCCATCTTCAGCCGCACGGGCGACAGCGTTGGGATTGGATTCGCCATCCCCGCGAACCAGGCTCGATTGATCGCCGATACGCTGATCTCCAAAGGCAAAATCACCCGCGGGTTCCTCGGCTTGGTGCCTGAGAACCTCAAGGAGTTCCAGAAGAAGGAGCTTGGTCTGGCCGGCGGCGCGATCGTGGGTCCCTATGGCGACGTTCCCTCAAGCCCTGCGAAAGACGCGGGGATCAAGCCCGGGGACGTGATCGTACGGATCGGGTCCGTCAACGTTCGCAACCAGATGGACCTACGCAACGCGATGCTTCGCTATGGGCCGGGCGAGACCGTGGACATCGAGTTTGTCCGAGGCGGGAAGCACGAGACCGTCAGGGTAAAGCTCGGCGAGCCGCCGAAGCCGGTGGCGCAGCAGGCTCCCCAGAATTCGCCGTTCAATGGCGACGGCCGAAACTTCAACTTCGAAGACTTGCCCAAGGAGTTTCGCGACTTCCAGAAGCGGTTTGGCAATGGAGGCGACGACAACCAGGACGTGGCGCCACTCAAGTCGGGTCCCGCCCGGCTTGGCGTCTCGGTCGATGCCACCAACAAGACCCTGCGTCAGCAGTACCGCATCCCAGATTCGGTGGCCGGTGCGGTGGTGACGGTAGTGGAGCCCGGGTCGGTCGCTGACCGGCTGGGTATCAAGGCCGGCGACGTGATCACGAAGCTCGGCGACAAGACGATCAAGGGTGCCGAGGACCTCGTGTCGGCGATGAAGGACGTGAAGTGGGGCGACAGCCGGCATCTATCTTTCACTCGCTATGGCGAGGGATCGATGGTGCAGCAATCCCGCGACATCACCTTCCGCTAGGCGCGATGGCCGGAAGGACACGGGGCCGCGAACGAAGTTCGCGGCCCCTACCCATTTCTGCAGTGCGAGCAGACGCCCAGCACTTCGACCCTCAGCGTCTCGCAAGTGAAACCCGCTTCGGCGGCCTGGGCCGGAAGCGCCTTGGACACCAGGGCGATCAGTGGAAGCTCCTCGACGCAGCCGCATTCCCTGCACACCAGGTGTTCGCAGCTTCCTTGGTGCCCTTCGGCCCGGCAGGCGTAGTAGCCGTCCACCACGCCCAGACGGTGGACCAGGCCCGCCTCCATGAGCGCCTGCAGCACCCGATACACCGTCACGACGTCCACCCTTTCGCCGGCCGCGACAATCTGGGCGTGGATCTCGTAGGCTGTAAGCGCGCCGTTGGTGCGACTGAGCGCCCGGATCACCTGGACGCGCGGGGCCGTGACGCGGAGCCCCGCCTGCCGGAGCTGGGCAACCGCCCGGGCTTCGAAGTGCTGGGCTAGCGCCTCGTCTGCGAGGTTACATTCAGGACGGTTTTCCGATCTCTGCGCGCGCGTCATGAGTTCACAGTATTCTAGTCGAACCTTGCCGGTTCAACCTTGCATACGCCGATCGCGGCGCTTCAAAACAGGTCTGGAGTCCCTCTTTTTTCAGGAAAGCGAAAATCTTAGTTCAAATGAACCTGGTTTTGTGTTATCCTGATACCGTGACATTTGCGGGGTTGGACCGCAAGTGTCGTGAACCTTGTTTGGAGGGATAAGATGAAGTTTTACAACCTGAAAACTAGATCTCATGTGGACGTGCCGGAATCGGCCGTCAAGAAGACGAAAATGGTCCGCAAGACCAAGTCTGGCCAGCAGGTGCGCTATGCCCTTACGGCCGATCATCAGGGCAGCAAGCTCTTCAAGTTCGTGAACGAAGCGACCTTCAAGTCCACGAACGTTCCCGAGGCGTAAGCCAAGGAGAACACGCTTTTGGGGCCAAACCCTTGCCGGGTTTGGCCCCTTGCTTTTGAGTCTTTGTGAACGAAAGGCGCCTTGGTCCGTCTTCTCGGATATGGCGGAAAGGACAGAAAGAGAGAAGGTCGCCCACCTGCTCAGGCGCTTTGGCCTGGGCGCCAGCGAGGCCGAGGTCGACTACTACGGAAACGGCGGGCTGAAGCGCGCCATCGACCGGCTGCTCGACTATGAAAGTGTGGACGAGCACTTCCCGGCGACGCTGGAGCACTTTCAGCAGCCCGACAAGAAGATCTTCAACGTGCGCGGCATCCAAGCCTGGTGGGTCACGCGCCTGCTCATGACCCGGCGGCCGCTCCAGGAGAAAATGACCCTCTTCTGGCACGACCACTTCGCCACCAGCGCCAGCAAGGTCAACGCCCCGCTGATGATGTATCAGCAAAACGAACTGCTGCGGCGGAACGCGACGGGCAGCTTCAAGACGCTGCTCTTGGAAGCCAGCAAAGACCCCGCGATGCTGTTTTGGCTGGACAACCAGTTCAACGTGCGCGGAAAGGCCAACGAGAACTTCGCCCGGGAGATCATGGAGCTTTTCACCTTGGGCATCGGCAACTACACCGAAAAGGACATCCAGGAGTCGGCGAGGGCCTTTACGGGCTGGACGATCCTGCGGCGCAGGCCCACCGAAGCCAACGAGCAGGACCCCTACAGGCAGGCGGACTTCCTTTATCGTCCGATGCTGCACGACAACGGCGAGAAGAGGTTCCTTGGAAAGAGCGGCGACTTCTCGGGCGAGGACATCATCGATATCCTCTGCGATCAAGCGCGAACCGCCTACTACATCACAGAGAAGATCTGGGAGTGGTTCGCCTATCCGAAGCCCGAGCTGAGCCTGATAAACCGGCTCGCCGGCAACTTTCGGAAGACGGGCCTCGACGTCAAGAAGCTTTTGCGCGACATCATGGAGTCGGAGGAGTTCTATTCTGAGAAGGCGTTCCGCGCCGTCTATAAGAACCCCGTGGACTTTTGCGTGGCGACGGTACGCCAACTGGGCCTCGGCGAGACAGCCGCCGCAAACGTGAGCCCGCCCCCCAAAGAGGGCGAGACCCCGAACCCCCGGGGGCAGGCGTTCCGCCTGATGGCCCAGGCCACGAGCCTCGGGATGAACGGCATGGGAATGGACCTGCTGTTCCCGCCAGACGTCGCCGGTTGGGATGGCGGAGCGGCATGGATCACGTCGGCGACGATGGTCGAGCGCATTCAGTGGGCCGACACCCTCTTCGACACCGCTCCGCCGGCACAGCCCCGAGTGAAGGGCGTGCGCGCGCCGGTCCGGCTCCGTTACCCTGCGATGACCCTCTTTGGGAATGACCCCACGCCTGAGGGCGTTGCCAAGAAGCTGGTATCGGTTTTTGACGTCCAGCTCTCCCAGAAGAAGATGGGCGAGCTTGCGGAGGCGGCAAGGAGCGTTTGTGGCGCGAGGGTAACTCAGCAAAACGCCAACGCCACGGCGGTCAAGGTCTGCCGGTTGATCTTCGGCTCTCCGGAGTTCCAGATGGCCTAACTGCAACAAGAAGGTGGGGCGTCGCAACTTGCGACGCCCCACCTTTATTGAAGCGAAGGCCCTATCGCCTCGGGCGGAAGCGGGTGTTCAAGCCGTCTTCCTCTTCGCGGTCCTTCTTCGGAAACGCGCTGGGGACTTCCGGCGCCTGAACGGCGGCCCGGTCCTCGACGTCTCGCTCGCGGGGCTCTCGCGGCTCGCGCTGCTCGCGGGGTTCGTCTCCGGGGCGCGGCTCGCGGTCTCGATCCCTGTCGCGATAGCCACCTCGGTCGCCGCCGCGGTCACGATCTCGGTAGCCGCCACGATCGCCGCCGCGATCGCGATCTCGATAGCCGCCTCGGTCTCCGCCACGGCCGCCATCGCGACCGCCGCGTCCACCTCGGTCGCCGCCGCGTCCGCCGCCGCCCATTCCAGGGGGAGGAGGCGTCGCGCCCTCGTTGTCCTCAAGTCCGGGCAGGGTCTGGGCGATGCCAAGCGCCGTGAAGTTCACTCGGCCCATGCTGTCGATCTCGTGGACCCGAACGCTCAACTCGTCGCCGATGTTGACGGCATCCTCGGGGCGTCGGATTGGCTTTGTGGTCAGGTGCTCAAGCGGCACCATGCCTTCTCGGCCAGGCACAAACTCAACCATCGCGCCACGGCCCATGAGCCTGGAGACCTTGCCTCGGAACTCCATGCCCACCGAAACCTCGTTGGTGAGCGATTTGATCTGGTTGATTAAGCCCGTTTCTGCGACTTCGTCGGCCACCGCGATGAGCACGCGGCCGTCCTGCTGCACGTCGATCTGCGCGCTGTACTCGTTGGTCAGCTTGCGAATCGTCGCGCCTCCTGGTCCGATCAGCGCGCCGATCTTCTCGGGGTTGATGTTGATTGTGATGACGCGTGGGGCGCTTGGCGCCATTTCGGATCGAGGCGCCGGGATTTCAGCCTCGATCACGTCGAGGATCTTCATCCGCGCCCGCTGAGCCTGCGAAAGGGCGTCGGCAAGCACCTTGTCCGGGATGCCCGTCAGCTTGGTGTCGAGCTGCAGTGCGGTGATGCCGTCGCGGGTTCCCGCGACCTTGAAGTCCATGTCACCGCAGAAGTCCTCCATGCCCTGGATGTCCGTGAGCACCTTGAACTTCTTGCCGTCCGACATGAGGCCCATCGCGATGCCGGCCACGGGGGCCTTGATGGCGATGCCCGCGTCCATGAGCGCGAGCGTCGAGCCGCACACCGAAGCCATCGAGGTGGAACCGTTCGATTCGAGCACTTCGCTCACGAGCAAGAGGGTGTACGGGAACTCGGGATCGTCGACCGGCACCACAGGGCGCAATGCGCGCTCGGCGAGGGCGCCATGCCCGACCTCCCGACGGCCCACGCCGCGCAAGGGACGCACTTCACCCACCGAATACGGCGGGAAGTTGTAGAAGTGCATGTAACGCTTGTCTTCGTTCTCGTCCAGCGTGTCCATGGTCTGGGCATCACCGGGCAGGCCAAGGGTGAGCACGGTGAGAACCTGAGTCTGGCCACGAGTGAAAAGGCCGGAGCCGTGGACGCGCGGCAGGAGTCCCGCCACGGCTTCCAGGTTGCGGATGTCCTCGGGGCCGCGCCCGTCGGGGCGCATGTCCTTGTCGATGATCAGCCGTCGGACGGTCTTCTTGACGACGTAGTCCGCAGCCTCGTGAAGTTGCTTCAGCATCTCGGGCTGCTCGGCGTAAACTTCGGCGTAGCGCTTGGCGATCTCAGAAACCACCTCGTCGAGCGCGCTCTCCCGACTCGACTTGTCGGGATTGATGAGTGCCTTCTCGATTTCGTCGCGGCACTCTTTGTCGATCCGAGTTGTGAGCTCTTCGGCGACCGCGTAGAGAGTGACTTCGCGCTTGGGCTTGGCGGCGGTCTTGGCGAACTTCTCGAACTCCAGGCAGATCGTGCGGATGGCATCCTGGCCGAACTTCAGCGCGGCAGCCATCTCCTTTTCGGTGAGCTCGCTCGCGCCGGCTTCCACCATCGAAATGGCGTCCTTGTGGCCCGCGACGACGAGGTCGAGGTCCGACTCTTTGATTTCGGCAAGCGACGGGAAGAGGATGAATTTGCCGTCGATGCGGCCGACTCGGACGCCGGCGATCGGAGCGTTGAAGGGGATGTCGGAGATCGTTAGGGCAGCGCCGGCGGCGCAGAGCGCCAGCACGTCGGTCGGGTGGCCCTCGTCGAACGCGAGGGGCATCGCGATGACCTGAACGTCGTTGCGCAGCCCCTTAGGGAACTGGGGCCGGATTGGCCGATCGATCAGGCGGGAAACGAGGATCGCCTTGTCGGAGGGTCTTCCGCCTCGCTTCTGGAATCCGCCGGGGATCCTGCCGGCGGCGTACTTGCGCTCTTCGTAGTCGCAGGTCAAGGGGAGAAAATCGATGCCCTCTCGGGGCTTGGCCGACATGGTCGCCGATGCGAGAACGACGGATTCGCCCATGCCGAGCAGAACGGAGCCGCCGGCTTGCTTCGCCACGCGGCCTGTTTCGATGCTGAGGGTCTTGCCCCCAACCTCGAACTCATGTGAATGTATCATGTTGCCTCCATTGCACGGACATCCTGTCCATGCGCCCTATGAGCCACGGGCTCACGGGCCGTGTTCAAAAAAGGAGATGCACACCCCAAAAAGCAGGGTGCCACCCCGGAGTTAGCGAGGCTTGACTTCGCGGATGCCGAGGCGCTTGATGAGTTCGCGGTAGGCGACCACATCGTTGGCCCGCATATAGGCCTCCAGGCGTCGGCGCTTGCCGATGAGGAGGGTCAGACCGCGCAGCGAGTGGAAATCTTTGGGATTTCGCTTCAGGTGCTCCGTGATCTGGGTGATGCGAGCTTGCATGACGGCGATTTGTACGGTCGTGGAACCTGTATCCCCTGTCTCCAGGGCATAATCGCCGATTACTTTTTGCTTGACTGCTTTATCCAGCGGCATCTTTGAGAGATTGGCCTCCAAGGGTCTTCCGGGCCAGAGGAGTTTGCCGCTCTAAGCAGCGTCCCGGGGGGCGCTCCGTACAACGGCACACGGCTCAGGCCTTTCGGGCACCAATGATACCACAGGTGAAGTGGGAATAGCGAGTTATGGCGTAGCCCCTCCCTTGGCTTTGACGCAGTCGAAACTGAGGGAGGGGTTGGGGAGGGGAGACGGGCCTTCACCTTTGGTCTCAAGCGGGAAGGCAGAGAGCTGGGTGGCGCGGGCACGGAACCCGCGGCTACGCATCCCCTTTGCCAGCTTCCTCTTTGCGCGCGGGCACGGAACCCGCGGCTACGCATCCCCTTTGCCATCGGCCTCCTTGCGCGCGGGCACGGAACCCGTGGCTACGCATCCCCTTTGCCATCGGCCTCCTTGCGAGCGGGCACGGAACCCGTGGCTACGCATCCCCTTTGCCATCGGCCTCCTTGTGCGCGGGCACGGAACCCGCGGCTACGCATCGGCTACGCATCCCCTTTGCCAGCTTCCTCCTTGCGCGCGGGCACGGAACCCGCGGCTACGCATCCCCTTTGCCAGCAGGGCCAGGAATACGGTTACGAGCGCTCGGACTTGGCTGCGATCTTCGCGTCCTCGACCCCGCGCTTCTGCAGCAGGATTGAGAGCTTCGAGGCGCGATCAGGCGGCAGCAGGGCAAGAATCTCTCCAACTTGTTTTGGGGACATTGCGGCGAACTGCCGGGCAAGCTCTTCATCCTTCCAGGTCCTTACCATGGGCGCAATCACGGCCGCGTCGAGTCCTTTCCAGACCCTCGCCAGGCTCTTCTCACCGGCGAGAGGGTCGATTTCGGGCTCGACGGGTGTTGGAGCTTTGGGCTTTTCCACGTCCTTGCTTGCCACTTCGGCGGTCTTCTCGGGTTCTGCGGCAGATTCTGCAGTCGGCTTTTCGTCGTCTTTGGTGACTCTGGCCGGGTCGGCGTCGGTGGCATACCCCTTGGCAGCTTGGCCTGCCTTCTTGGCCGGCGATAGGCCAGGAATATCCACGATTCCGGCTCTTGCGCCGATCACAAACATGCCCGCAAGGACAATCACGACGATGATGAGCAGCTTCATCGGTTCGGTCTCCGTTGGTTGTAGAGGTCGAGCACCTTCTGCACATAGGCCCGGGTCTCGCTATAGGGCGGGATTCCGCCGTGCTTCTGAACGGCGCCGGGCCCGGCGTTGTAGGCCGCCAGCACCAGCGAGAGGTCGCCATTGAACCGGCCCATGAGCTGGCTCAGGTACTTTGCGCCCCCGTTCAGGTTCTGGGCGGCGTCAAAGGGGTTGGTAACCCCAAGCGAAGCAGCCGTGGCGGGCATCAGTTGCGTCAGCCCCAGAGCGCCTGCCCGCGATCGTGCGTTCACGTCGTAGCCGCTTTCCGCTTGTACGATCGAGTGGAGCAACGCCGGATCGATGTTGTTCTGGTTCGCGGCGTCTTCGATGAGCGGCATGAGGGTGGCCAGTTCCGGGCTCAACCGTACGCCTTGAGCCGTCGGATCGAATGGCCTGGCAGAGCTGTTGTCGCCGCCGATGCTGCCTGCAAGCGGTGCGGGCATACGCGAGCCGGCAAGCGGCTCGGAGCCTTTATCGGGGCAGACTTCCCGCAATCGGGCGCGAAGCTCCTCGATCCTGGCGCGAACGCCCTCAGGTCCCTTGAGTCTCATCTCGATCATCGTTTTGCTCCTAGGCGGCTCGCTTCAGCACGGCCCACTCGTCGAGGGTTCTTTGCTCGTGGCGATTGGACTCGGCCTCCCAATCGGCAACTTCCTTCTCGCGCAGCTTGACCAGGGTCTCCAATTCCTGCTTGCGGTCGAGCCATTGCTGCCGGGCGGCCTCCTCTTCCTGGGCCAGCGTCTCGTTGGCGATCGCCTGAATCCGCTCTTGCTCGTCGATCACCTCCAGTCGTTCCTGCAAGTGTTTGCGAGCCGCAAGGGTGTCGGCTGGAAAGAAGAGCACTTCCTTTCGCGAGTCCTTGATCCTCTGAATCTCCGACTCTCCCGCGATTCGAGCGGCGCGCGCTTCGAGGAACCCCTCTTGAGCCGCCTCCTCGACCTTCACGCGGAAGTCGAGGACCCTCTGCAATCGAAAGCTAAACTTCTTCATGGGCGATCGCCTCGAGGACAGAGACCGTGTCCTCAAACGGGGTGGGCTCGGCGCGGCTCTGCCTCAAGTAAGCGTTGATGAGGTCCCACTTGGCGAGGGCCTTGTCGGCGATGGGCTTGGCTCCGGTCTTGTAAGCGCCGATGCTGACCAGGTCCTCCACGTCCTCATAGGCGCCAATGAGCTCGCGAACCGTGCGGGCGGCTTCGACATGCTCCGGGCTCGCCACCATCGGCATGAGTCGGCTCAGGCTGTGGCGGATGTCCACCGGCGGGTAGTGCCCTGCGCCGGCGAGCTTGCGGCTGAGGAAGACGTGTCCATCGAGGATCGAGCGGGCGGCGTCGGCGATCGGCTCGTTGGTGTCGTCGCCTTCGACCAGGATCGTGTACAGCGCCGTGATCGAGCCCTTGTCGCTGCGGCCCGCTCGCTCCATGAGCTTAGGAAGGAGCGCGAAGACGCTGGGTGTATAGCCCTTTGTGCTCGGCGGCTCGCCGATGGCGAGGCCCACCTCCCGCTGAGCCATGGCGAAGCGTGTGACCGAGTCCATCATCAGCATCACGTTCAGGCCCTGGTCGCGGAACGACTCGGCTATGGCGGTCGCGGTGAACGCCGCCTTGATGCGGACGAGCGCGGGCTGGTCCGAGGTCGCGCAAATCACGACCGATCGCGCAAGGCCCTCTTCGCCAAGGTCATTGAGGATGAATTCGTTAAGCTCGCGGCCCCGCTCGCCGACGAGTGCCACGACGTTCACGTCCGCCGAACTGCTCCGCGCGATCATGCCGAGCAAAGTGCTCTTGCCCACGCCCGATCCTGCAAAAATGCCGACACGCTGGCCCTCGCCTAGGGTCAGCATGCCGTCGAGGACGCGCACGCCGGTGACAAGCGGCTTATCAATCATTTGGCGCGTCACGGCGTTCGGCGCGGCGTTCTGGACGGGGTAGCTCCCGCTCGATAAAACCGGTCCCATGCCATCCATAGGCTCGCCCAGGCCGTCCAGAATTCGCCCCAACAGGCCCGGGCCGGTGGGGACTTTGAGGCAGGAATCGGTCGCTTGAACGTAAGCGCCCGCCCGAACTCCGGCGATGTCTCCCAGCGGCATGAGAAGAGTCTTGTCGTTTCGGAAGCCGACGACCTCGGCGGCGATGGGCTCGGCTTGGCCCGTGTCGATCAGGCAGAGATCGCCCGTCCGGGAGGCAGGGCCGTTGGACTCGATGACCAGCCCCACCACCTGGGAGACGCGGCCGTACACTCGATAAGGCTTGGCTCTTGCCAGGCGCGCCTCAGCCTTGCGAAAGCTAGGGGCAGGTTTGGCTGCGGCATCGAGGACCTGCACTATGCTGCCTCCTTGATCGCGCTCATCGTGAGCTCGAATTTCGTCCGCAAACGAGCGTCGATGGCGCCGGCGTCGGATTCGATCACACAGCCGCCCTCGATGGAAGGGTCGGAGGTGATTTCCAGTCGCTCGACAGTCGGCGCAAGCGAGAGCAGCTCAAGCTCGTGCTCCCTGACAACTTCAGCCTGAAAGGGGTTGATGCGTATCCGCACCTTGTCGGCAAGCGCGATCTCCCTGAGGGCCTCACGAACGATCGGAAGCACTGCCTCGGGGCGGATATCGAGCTCTTGCCGCACGACCTGGCTCGCGATGACGACGGCGAGTTCGGAGAGCTTCTGTTCCGACCGCTCATACCATTCCTCCATCGCGCGTTCCACCTGGTTCGAGGACTCCTTCAGGGCATTCCCGAAGCTTTCGATGTGCATCCGGCAGCGTTCGGCGACGTCGCGATAGCCGGTTGCCTGGCCCTCGAGAAAGCCCTCGTCATAGCCCTTTTGCCGGCCCTCCTCGACGGCAGCCAGACGCGCCTGTTCGAGCCAGGCAGCGGTTCGGCCAAGCCGCGAATTGCGCGCACCGCCGGCGGCTTCCACCGCGATGGCGGCGACGTCTTGAAGGTGGCTCGCGAAGGGGCTGGCCGAGCTTTCGGTTCGGATAGCCCGCCTAGACAAGCACTTCCTCCTCGCCATTGCGCCCAATCACGACTTCTCCGGCCTCTTCCAGCCTTCGGATGACGCTCACGATCTTCTGCTGAGCCTCCTCGACCACCCGTAGCCGCACCGGGCCCATGAACTCCATGTCCTCCTTGAGCATTGCCACCGCGCGCTCGGACATGTTGCGGAAGATCTTTTCTTGGACCTCCGGGTTGACGCCTTTCAGCGCTGTGGCGAGGTCTTTCATGTCGACCTCCTTCAGGATCTGCTGCACCGCGCGATCGTCGAGTTGGACGACGTCTTCAAAGACGAACATCATGTTGCGGACCTTGTCAGCCAGTTCTGGGTTGCTCTCCGCGAGCGAGTCCATGATGAGGCGCTCGGTGCCTCGGTCGACTCTGTTGAGCAGGTCGACGAGCGCCTTCGGGCCGCCTGCCTGGGCCATTTCCTGGTCCACGATGCTGGACACTTTCTTTTCCAGCACGCCCTCCACTTGGCGAATGACCTCAGGAGGCGTTTGATCCATACTCGCGATCCGCCCGGCAACGTCGGCCCTCAGGTCGTGCGGCAGCCGCCCGATGATCGCGGCGGCCGAGCCTAGCGGCATGTAGGCTAGAATCAGCGCGATGGTCTGGGGGTGCTCGTCCTGGATGAAGCTGAGGACTTGCGCCGGGTCGGCCTTCTTGAGGAACTCAAACGGCGTGACCTGCATCGCGTTGACGATGCGGAGCATGATCTCGCCTGCCTTGTCCTCGCCGAACGCCGCCATCAGCGCCGAACGCGCGTTGTCGATGCCGCCCTCGGCGATGAAATCCTGCGCGATAGCAAGCTCATAAAACTCGTTGATGATCCCTTCGCGCTGTTCCGGGGTGACGCGGTCCAGCCGCGCGACCTCCAGCGAGAGCGCTTCGATCTGGTCGTCGGGGAAGTTGCGGAGGATGGGGCCGGCAAGTTCGGGGCCGATGACCATCAGCATGATGGCGGCCTTCTGGCGGGCCGAAAGCTCTTCGCGGCGCTGCCTCATCGCCCGTCCTCCAGGAGCCAGCTTTTGAGCAGCATCGCGACGACGCCAGGCTTTTCATGGGACATCTTCTTGATCTGTTCGAGGGGGACGTTGAGCCGGTCCACGATGGAGCCCACTTCGACCTCGTCCTGGAGCTGTGCCTCCTGGATGCGCGCCAGAGCTTCATTGCCCGCCGGAGTTCCACCGCTCGTTGGTGCGGTTCCAGGCGTTCCGGCGGCAAGCGCCAATTGCCCGCCCGCGATCCGTCCGCCAGGCAGCGCCTGAACGACCACGTTCGTCGAGGACTTGGCGGCCTTTCCCAGCGCCTTGAGCACCAGGAACGCCACCGCGACGAGCGCCACGATCGGCAGGAGCGAGAATATCTGCTGCATCCGGTCGGAGGTGGCCGCCGCGTCTCCCGCCTTCTTCAGGTCCTCGGCGGCCTTTTTGTCGAAGGCGGTAGAGATCACGTTTGACGTGAACTTGTCGGCGCTGGCGCCCGCCTTCATGGGGGCGATGTAGGAGTCCAGGAACTTCTGCACGTCGCCGGCCTTGACCGATTTGGCTTCCGAATTTACGAACGCGCTCAGCGCCATGCTAAGCACCTTTCCCTTGGCGGGCGTTCGCTCCTCGTGGATCATCCCGTTGCCGAATTCTTCGTGCTTGATCTCTCCTGTGTAGCCAACGTCCTTGCCGGTGGTTGAGGAGCCTGCCGACCCCGCGGCCTTGTCCGGCGCCATGGTTTCCTTTTGCAGGGCCGTCGTGACGGGGTTCTCGCTGGCGATGGGCGTGTCTTTCTTGATGGAGGTCACGTCCATGTCCATCTCAATGCGGCAGGTCAGCAGCGTATTGCCGGGGCCGAAAGCGCGGTCCAGCGCCCCCTGAAGCTCTCTCTTGACACGTTTGGCCTCAGCATATTCGGCATCTCCCTTGGTGGCAAAGCCTCCGAGCTTGCCGGCCTCGTCCTCTCCGTCATACAGGGTCTGGCCGTCTTGATTGACAACCGTGATGTTCCGCATCGTGAGGCCGGTCGCCGAGCGCGAGACCATCTGCGCGATCGACTTTGCCTGCTCCGGACCGAGTTCGGCGCCGGTTTTTTGGGTGACAAAGACGCTGGCAGTTGCGGGCTCGTCTTCCGAAGCGAAGCTCGACTTCTTGGCTGGACTCAGGAACACTCGGGCCGCGGCCACGCCGGACATCTTTTCGATGGTCTTCGCAAGCTCGCCTTGGTTGATAGCCGCAAGGCGTGCCTCCTCGACACCCTGTGAGATACCTAACCCCATCTTGTCAAGGTTCTCCGCGCCGAGGTGGCCCGAGGTCGGGGACGCCCCATTCTGGGCCAAAGTGGCCTGGGCCTGGGCGACTTTGTCGCTGGGGACGCGCACGTTTCCCGCGAGATCATAGTCCACCTCGATGCCCAGTCGCTGGACCTCTTGCACGACCCTTCCGAGCTCCGACGGGGTCAGTCCGCCATAAAGCAGCGCCATCTTGGGCCGACTGGCAAACATGAAGGTGCCCGCAAGCAAGATCACGAGAAAGGCCGAGCCGAAGATCGAGACGACCTTCTGCGTTCGGTCCGCCGTTTCCCACCAAGTTCGAATGCGTAAGAAGATTCCGCCCATTCGCCGTCCTTAGCGTCCGGAGGGTTTCAGAGGGTCGAAAGAAGGCAAAGGCCCTAGGCTTTAGGCTTTAGGTGTTCAGGTGTTCAGGTGTTCAGGTTTTCGGGTTTTCGGGACGATATCCCAATGCCTCAATACCCAGTGCCTCAATACCCAGTGCCCTAATGCCTAATGCCTAACTCCCAACGCCTACACCTGCATCCGTGAGATCTCCTGATAGGCTTCCAGCACCTTGTTCCTCACCTGCTGGGTGAGGTTCAGGGCCAGGCTGGCCTGTTCGAGGGCGATCTTCACATCGGCGATGTCGGCATTTCGACCCGTCTGAAAGTCGGTCAATTTTTCGGCAGCGTTGAGCTGCGATTGGTTGACCTCCCTCAAGACGTCCATCAAAGTGCCTGCGAAGTCCTCGTCATTGCCGATAGAACCTGGCTTTTGAGTCAGGCCCGGAAGTGAAGTTGGGTTAAGTCCCTGAATGCGCATTGCTCGATTCCTCGTCAGCGGTTGGAGACGCCGCTGTGGGCGCGCCAGGCGTGTCCGGGCAGGTCGGGTCTTGCCGGAGGGACCTTGTTGTCGAGGGTGACGGCGGGTGGCTGCCAGATCGGCGCCTCGGTTTCCTCGGGGGTTGTCACGAAGTCCACGAATTGTCTTCGCCTTAGGAGCATCCGATTCCAGACTTGAGATGAAACGACGTTGCGATAGGGCATGGGGTTCCTTAGAGCTTTCCGATATTCAGGGCGCTGCGCACCATGCTCTTGGCGCTATTGAAGGCGGCGATGTTCGCCTCGTAGGCGCGGCTGGCCGAGATCATGTTCACCATTTCGATGACGGGCTCCACGTTGCTATAGAGCACGTTGCCTTCGCCGTCGGCCAAGGGGTTTCCTGGCTCGTAGACCGATCTGGGGGGAGAGTTGTCGGTGACGATCCCCGAGACTTCGACGCCGTTGTCTGCGGCGCGAAGCAGGGCATCTTGCCGTTTGTAGGGTTCTCGTCCGTTGGCCTTGACGCTGTTGGCGTTCGCTATGTTGGACGAGATCACGTCCATGCGGATGCGCTGCGCCTTGAGTCCGGACGCGCTGGCCCTCATGGCTGAAGAGAGGTTCTGCATCATCTACCCTCCCGTATAACGTTTCGCAGGCCCGAGATATGACTGGAGGCAAAATCGGTTAGGGCCTGATAGCGCAATTCGGTCTCGGACATCGCCAGCACTTCGCGCTCCAGCTCTGGCGGCTCGCCATTGCCCGATTCCGCGCTCCCGAGCCCGGTTCCATAAAGTCGCCGCCGGAGCTCCTGGACTCGCTGGGGACCTTTCAGCTTGGTTTCGAGCACCAATTCGAAGCTCGCGTCCTTGCGATGGTAGCCCGGCGTATTGACGTTGGCCAGGTTCTCGGCAAGGAGCGCGTGACGCTCGGCCGTGAGACGCATGGAGGTCTGCAGCCGGTCGAGTTGCGGTCCAAACAGTTCTTTGAGCAGCGGCACTTTGCTTTCCCCGTACCGCGCATCCGTTCGCATCGAAACTCGGGCTCGATCCTTAAGCCCGAGGGTCCGGGTTGTATTCCGGCCCATCAGTGGTATCGGCAGATTCACGGGGGTTCTTCAGGCCTTGAGGAAGCGCTTGTTCACGAGTTCTCCCGGCTCCATGGCGCCTCGGATTTCGATGGCGCAGGGCGTTCCCAGGGGAATCGAGGCATCGATGAGCGCGAAGGCGATCGCGCATTCGAGGGTAGGGGAATAAACGCCGCTGGTGACTTCGCCGGCGGATCGGCCGTCGACGAACACCGGCATGCCGGGTGTGAGAAGCCGCTTTGAAGCGAGCTTCACTCCATGGATCTTTCTCGGGACGCCTTCGTTTCGCGCCTTGTTGATCAACTCCGAGCCGATGAACGCCTTGGTCTTGGAGATCACCCATCCGAGGCCGGCGGCGATGGGGGAGAGGGTGTCGCTAAGCTCGTGGCCATAAAGCGGAAGACCCGCCTCCACGCGCAGCGCATCGCGCGAGCCCAGTCCGCAAGGCACGACTCCGGCGGCGAGGAGCGCATCCCAGAGTTCGGAGGCTCGATCGGTAGGGCAGATGAGCTCAAATCCGTCTTCGCCCGTGTATCCCGAACGTGGCGCGAAGCACGGCACTCCGGCGATGGAGACCTCATTCAATCCAAAAAGCGGCGCATCGAGCAGGGCCTGAGGGCCGTCCGAAAGCCCTGCGACGATCTGGGCTGCTTTGGGGCCTTGCACGGCGATCATCGCGGTGGCATCGGTCTCGTCGGTGATCTCCACGCCGAACCCCCCGGCCTGGTTCTGCTGCTTCATCCAGGCGACGTCCTTGGCGTGGTTTGCTGCGTTGACGACCATGCGGAAGGTGGTTTGGTCGACGCGGTAGACGATGATGTCGTCGACGATCCCGCCGTTCGGATTGGGGAGCATGGAGTATTGGCCGCGCCCGTCCTCCAGCTTTGAGACGTCGTTCGTGGTGATCCACTCCAGGAACTCAAGGGTCCGTACGCCGCGGAACCAAAGCCGTGCCATGTGGCTGACGTCGAACATGCCGGCGCCCTCGCGCACGGCCTTGGTCTCGGCGATGATGCCGGAGTATTGGACCGGCATGTCGTAGCCGGCGAACTCCACCATCCTTCCGCCGAGGGCGACATGCGACGCATGAAGAGGGGTTTTGAGGACGGTCTCTGGCATGATCTGAGTTTACTGGGTCGGGGCCGGAGGGGGTGAGGGTGGTGAGAGCAGTGAGGGTTGTGAGAGTGGTGAGAATGGTGAGAATGGTGGGAATGGTGAGGGAGGGCGGGGTTGTCGTATGGGATGGACGGCGGGGTTGGCGGATCGGATGGAGGGCGGGGTTTACCCCGCCTTTTCAGGGAAAGCGGGCCTATTGCTATTGACAAAGTGAGTTGGCATCCGTAGTTGGCGTGTGTGCCCCGGAAATGTCGCCTTAATCTGTCAATAGCCATCAGCCCGCGTCCAGGAAACCCGCGCAACACAAAGGCCGAACCCCGATAGACGTCTCTTCCGCGTTCGGCCCCGAGCCGAGTCCCTTCAAAGCACAATGAGGAGAGCGCCTCCAGAGCCGCCTTGCCTTGCCGCCGTCCAGGCCCGAAACAAAAGCTCCATAATCAAGGCGTGCCTGCACTCCTGACCACCTCGCTGCCCAATCTCCCGGCTCCGCGAAAGGGCAAAGTCCGCGAAGTCTACGACCTGGGCGACTCTCTGCTGATCGTGGCGACCGACCGCATCTCCGCCTTCGACGTGGTGATGGCGAACGGCATCCCGGACAAGGGGCGCATCCTGAACCAAATGAGCGCCTTCTGGTTCGAAAAGTTCGCCGAGGTGTGCCCCAACCACGTGATCAGCACCGACGATGCTCAGATTGCCGAGCGGGTGCCCGGACTGGGACCCGACTTTGCCGGCCGCTGCACGCTCGCCAAGAAGGCAGAGCCCCTTCCTATCGAGTGCGTGGCCCGCGGCTATATCGCCGGGTCGCTTTTCAAGGAGTATGTGAGCGATGGTCCTGGCGTTCACGGCCTGAGCCTGCCGGAGGGTCTGATCAACAGCGCCAAGCTGCCCGAACCGATCTTCACACCAGCCACCAAGGCCGAAACGGGCCACGATTTGAACCTCAGCTTTGCGGGGGCGTGCAATATCGTGGGCCCTGAAGTTGCCGAACAAGCCAGGGATTTCACACTTGAGCTTTATCGCCGCGCCTCGATCCATGCAGCCTCGAAAGGCATCTTGCTGGCGGACACCAAGTTCGAATTTGGGTTCGTGGATGGCGAGTTGACCTGGATCGATGAGGCGCTCACGCCCGATAGCAGTCGGTTTTGGCCCGCGGAGACCTATGAGCCGGGCCGCTCGCAGCCCAGCTACGACAAACAGTTCGTGCGCGATTATCTGGAGACCCTCGACTGGGACAAGCGCCCGCCGGGTCCGACGCTGCCCGAAGATGTGGTGGCGAAGACCCGCGCCAAATATCTGGAGGCCTTTCACGTTTTGACGGGGAGGGAGCTTCGCGGCGCCGGATAACGCCCCCATGGTCGCGCTCTACAACCTGCTGTTTTTCCTGGCGACGCCGATTTGGCTTCCCTGGATGCTGTGGCGGTCATCCCGTCGAAAGGAGAAGCCGAACTGGGCCGAGCGCTTTGGGCGGTACGCTCTCCGGCCTCATCCCGAGAAAAAGAGGATCTGGGTTCATGCTGTGAGCGTCGGCGAAGTGGTCGCCGCGATGCCGATTCTCGCCGAGTTCCGCAAGCTTAAGCCGGACCACGAAGTGGTCCTGAGCGTGACCACCAGCAGCGGACACCAGACTGCTCGAGAGCGGGCCTCCGAGCTCTACGACCATTTGGTGTATTTCCCCATCGACTTCCCCAAGTTCCAGCTCCGGGCGATGGCGAGCGTCCGGCCGAAGGTCGTCGCGGTGATGGAAACCGAGCTTTGGATGAATTTCCTTTGGGCGGCCAAAGCGCTGGGAGCGAAGACCCTGCTGCTCAACGGACGCATCAGCGACCGGAGCTTTCCACGAGCAAGAAAGGTGCGCCAACTTTACGCGGCCCTGCTGGGTTTCGTGGACCGTTGCCTGATGCAGACTCAAGGCGACGCGGAGCGCATCACGGCTCTGGGAGCGGGGAAGGCCGAAGTGTTTGGCAACTGCAAGTTCGATCAGGCGCCGGGAGGCTCGGGTGCGACCCCGGTCGATCCGGCGGTGTTGGGGGCCGAGCGCGCGGATCTGCCGGTGGTTGTGGTGGGTTCGACGCGCGGCGAAGACGAGGAGGCGTTCGTCATCGAGGCGCTGAGGACGTTTGCGGGGACACTGCCATCAGTCGACAGCCGGATCAGGATCGTGTGGGCGCCACGGCACTTGGAGCGTGCCGACGCCCTGGCCAGGGCGATGGAAGATGCTTTCGGGAGAGTTGCTCGGCGTTCTGCAGGTGCTTCTGGGAACCCGCTTCTCTTGGACACTTATGGGGAGTTGGCGGGCTTCTATGAAATCGCAGAGATCGCGATCGTGGGAGGCGGCTTCGGGGACTACGGCGGCCAGAACCTGATCCAGGCGCTGGCGCACGGGGTTCCCGTGCTGCATGGGCCGCACATGCAGAACTTCCGCGAGGCAGCAGAAGCCGCTCAGGAAGCTGGAGCCTCGATAGTCTGCGCCACTCCGGAATCGCTCAGCCTGATGCTGAAGGCGCTGCTGCACGATCCCGCCAAGCGCGAGGAGATGGGCCGGGCGGCGAGGGCGTTGGTGGAGTCCTCCTCCGGCGCAAGCAAGAGGTATGCCGAGGCCATCGCTGAGGCGTGCGAGCCCTAAGCGGCCAGCCCCCTCCCCTCATCCCTTCGCCGACTCGCCGGCTCGCCGACTCAGCGGCTCATCCCCTCCAACTCCCCGCTCACCCGCGGGGAGAAGTGGGTCCTTGGGCCTACCTCCTCGGTGTTCGTTGAGCCTGACGCGGCCAGGCGGCGGGCCTGTAGAAACTTCTAGGAACCCGGGGTGGGGCAAAGTCGTTTAACAATGTGACGCATATCCTCCTTCCCCAGCCGGCGCGCTCAGCCCACGAGGCGCCGGCGACCCAAGGACCCTCGCTCACCCACTCGGCGAGGGTTTCTTTTTTTGAGATGGTGGCCCATGAGCAGTGAGTTGTTGAAGGCGGAAGGTGCGAGCAAAGTCGCACTGTATGCCGAGACAGCCGGTCTCCACCTTCCACCCCCTCCTTCCCGACGAGCCGGGACCTGGAAGCATTTACGAACCAAAACGAGGAGGGGGCGAATTCGCCCTTCGCCTTTCGTCTTCAGGCGCTACGGCTAGAGCTTCCGGCAAGTGCGGCCGTCACCCGGTCCAGATCGATCGACTCTTCAAAGCACAGGCGCAATTCGCTGCGCGGCCTGCCCATGGGGTCGGGGTGGACGTCTAGGACCCATGCGGCAATCGGGTACTGAGGCCAAGGCATCTGAACCGCCACGCGCTCGCCTCGGGCGAATCGGTCGTCCGCAAGGGCCTTCGCGCCATGTTCCGAAAGGTCGACCAGGTCGGCCGCGCGCCCTTCGACTTCGATCTTGGCCCCCTCGAGAGCAGTCGATCTCCGCGCGTTCCTGCGCTCCACCCGCTGCCAACTCTCCGGCCGCTCGATCTCCAGGTAATGGGTCTCGATCTGTCGGGCGAGGATGATGCTCCGAAACCGGACGATCCCTCCGCCCTGGGGCGCCTGCACGAGCAGAGCCTCGTCGACGCGCAAGGGGATATAGGCGTCCCTTTGGAGCGGCGAGGCGATGAGCCAGCCCTTGGGTGTTTCGGCGATGATTCGCGAACGATAGGTGCTTTCGCCCGTGGTGATCCGGAGCAGGCTCTGATTGCCTAAGACCAGACGCCGCTTCTTCTGGCCGGTAAGTCGGTGAAAAGCGTAGGCGGCGAGGGCGGAGGCTGCAAAGAGCCCCGCAAGTTCCAAAACCGTGGTTGTTATGCCGCTCATCGAGTTCACCGTTTTCCGGCGAGTCCGATCGAGGCAGCTATGGGGCGGTCTGCTCGGCTTCGAGGGCCTTGCGCGCGTCCTTCAACTGCCGCAACGCTTCTCCCAGCGTGATCGAGGCTTGAGCCATGTCATCCTCGGACGCGGTTTGCAGAAGCGTTGTCAGCTCGCTTGTTGATTGACGCAGCAACTTCAGTGCCAATCCGAACCGATCGTGCGAACGCTGGTTAGCAGCCGGGGCCGTCAGGGCCTCCCAGACTCCGAGCGCTGCCACTGCCCGGCGCTCGATGTCGGCCACCGCGAGTTTGACGGCGGAATCTTTGGGATTGGACTTGGCGAGGGGAAGCTGAATCCGGATTTCAGATCCAAGGCCCTCGATGAAAATGGGGAAGATGCCGGAAGCCAGCCGATAACGGGCGAGCATCGCCGTCTCCGAGGGGGTGGGGTCGGCCTGGGCCGCGGCCTCCCAATCGGCCTTTCCCCCTGAGCCGTTGCCCTCGAACATCTTGGCCAGCCCGCGCTGCCAAAAGGCCTCCGAATTGGGGCTCTTGTCGAGCGCCTTGCTGAAGTGTTCGATCGCGAACGAGAAGCGGAGCTGCTTGAGCTGGAGTTCTCCCAGAAGAAGCCGCGTTTCAAAGGCGTCCGGGTCGTGGGCGACGGCCTCATTGAGTTCCGTTAGCGCTTCGTCCGGCTTTCCTGCACCCAGCCAGGCTCTGGCAGCAAGGACGTGGAGTTCGGGTCTTTCGGGAAAGAGCAGGGCCGCCCGCCGCGCTTCATGGGCGGCTTCGAGGTGGCGCCCAAGTTGCGCGCATACCTGGATCAGCGCCTGCCTGCGTTCGACGTTCAAAGGCTCCGCGTCGACCGCGTCGCGCAGCATGTCGATCGCTTGCGGCCCTTTGCCGCCGGCGAGCAGCTTCATGGCGTCCTGAATCACCTGGTTGTTGGGCGCCGGCTTGACGTTGGGTTTGTCTCCGTCTGGCGGCTTCACACCCGGCTCGGCATCGGGCTGGCGCACCGTCAGTTTGGGTGGGAGGTCTTTGAAGGCAGAGCCGTTCAGGAGCTGGCTCCAGGTCCGCGCGAGGGATTCCGCCACCATCTCCCCGTTGAACTGGCCACCCACCGCGCCGGTCATCTGCCGGTCGTCCCGCCAAATCTCCCGTCTCCCGTTCAGAAGCCTGGCGGACGCGAGGACCACTTCGCCTTCACGCCACGCCGTCACGAGCAATACGTAATCGCAGCGAAGCTTGTTGCGCGCGTCTTGGAGCAGATTCAAGGACGGATTTTGGGCAACCTCTTTGATCTTGCCCTCCTCGATCGCCGCGCGGATCATGGGGTCGCTGAGGGCCCAAACCACCGCAAAGACTCGCCCTTCCTGGTGGATCTCGTTCGCCAGCATATTCACGCTCGGCAGGTCGAGCAACCCGGGTTCCCAGTCTCGGCCGGGCGCGCGGTTGAAGACGCGCTTGAAGATGTCCGCCCGGGCCGCCTTCTCGATGGGAATCTGGGCGATGAGCACACCCGGAACGGCCTGGCAGAGTGCGCAAGCCAGGGCGAGAGCCAGGGCGACGCCTAACGGTTTCACGTTAGTCCGACCCCTTCAGTACTTGAAGCGCGGCTTTGCAGGCGTCGAGCGCCGACTGCGTTCCGGCGCTGCCCTTCCCAGATTTGATGGCGCCTTCAAGGGCCGAGATGGCGCGAGTGTAGGCGCTGATCGCATCGGCGGTCTGGCCGAGGTTTTGATAGCACTGAGCCAGCCGCTGGTTGGTACGTCCGGGGTCTGCGCCAGCTTTCAGGGCGCCTTGGAAATTGCGCGCCGCGCCCTGATAGTCCCCCAACTGAAACTGCCGAAGGCCCGTGCGGAACAGCGTGTCCGCCGTCATGGAGTCATTGCCGCCCGTCGATCCTCCCGAGTTGCCCTGTCCGCCTGAGCCGCTCACATTGATCTCATAGACGGCAGGCTTTCCGGTGCTGCTCGACCCTCCACGAGCGTTCCCTCCACCAACCACCGGATCGGGCCCGTCGGGCTGGCTATCGCCACCGCTGTTACCGCCGCCGGGGTTGGAATTCGCGCCTCCGCCCCCTCCTCCGCCTTGATTCGGCCGAGTCCCTTGATCGGTGCCCCTGCCAATGCCTGCGTCCGGCCGGATGCCGATGCCCAACGGGGGGACCGAGCTGTTGTCGCCGATTCCAGGGGGGGAGTCTCCAGGGTTGGTGAGGGGTCCCGGCGCAGCGCCTCCGCCGGTTCCGGGGGCGCCCGCCCCACCCGGTGCCTGAGCGCCGTCACTGGGGTTTGCGGTTCCTGGAGACGCGCCGGCCGCGTTCGGGTCGGCAGGGTTCTGGATAGGTGGCGAACTGTTTACGGGA
Organism: Armatimonadota bacterium; assembly: GCA_016223145.1. NCBI lineage: Bacteria > Bacillati > Armatimonadota > Armatimonadota bacterium. The sequence continues at coordinate 91,168 of JACRPN010000022.1, forward strand.
GTTTGGGAGTCGGTGCCGCCTTTGCCGCTATTGGAGGCGACCTCTCCTCCTGGGTTGAGAAAGCCGGCGAGGGCAATGCCCACGGAAACGACCAAGACCGTCGCGGCGAGCGCCCCGATGATGGCGGTCCTGCGGTCCGGGGCGGGCGGCGCCGTCTGGAGTTTTGCCGCGATCAGACTGCGCAAGTGGGTGACCTTGATCTTGTCGAGCGCGGAGTCAGGCTTCAGGCTCACAACACGCTCAAAAAGCTCGAGCGCTTCGGCCAACTGGCCCTCGTGCTCCCGGCACATTGCCTTGAGCGAGAGAGCGGCGACCGAACCCGGGTCCTCCTCCAGCACCGCTTCGGCGATGAGGCAGGCCTCCATCACCTTTCCATCGTTGAACTTGCGGTATCCCTCCGCGACCAAACCGGCCTGATCGGTCTGCGCTTGGTCGATGGCCGCCTTTTCCAGCTCTTTGCCGCAACTCTTGCAAAAGTGGCTGTCGATGCTGTTTTTCGTGTTGCAGTGTGTGCAGGTCACCATGGGTGTTGGGCCCTCGTTCGCCTCCGAACTCCGACGGTAATGGCGCCGGGCCGTTTCTCAAGACGGGTCTATCTACCTAAGTACGTTCGAGGAAATTCTACCAGAGCAGGTTCGGGGGCACCCCCGATGGGTCTCGCGCCAATAGACTTCGCTCAGTCCTCTAAACGGATAGACGCGAAAAGACCGTGTCAACTTCTTGAGTGCTTGCACAAAAATGTGTTGAGCCCCCTGCTTGCTGTGCCCGCCAGACTGCCCGATCTCCTCGAACGTCCAGCCCTCCAGCCGCTTGTGAAGCACGTCCATTTGCCGGTCCGTGAGTCTGGCCTTGGCAAATACGGCTTCGCACTCTCGGCGAAGAAGCGGCTCGTCGCCCCGGGACAGAACGTGGTGGGCGTAAAGCGGCTCGCGAATGTCTGCTAGTTTTTGCTTGATTCGGATGCCCCTTTCGGAGTAGAAAGGGCGAGTGTCGTCGCGCTCGCAGAGGCTGAGAAGGGCGTCGGCCAGAAACGAAAGGTCCTCACAGGTCATAGCAATCACTCGTCTACTATATAGTAGATATTCGTCTACTATATTGTAGAAGAGGGGACCGGGTTTGTCAACCAACGCCCGCGAGGATTCGCGCTTTTTGCCGTTGCCTCGTCTTGGTTCGCAAACGAGGAAGAGTCTGGAATGCAAGGAGACGAGGGGATGAGGGGTGGGCTCCCGCCAAGTATCATTTCCCCATGGACTTCGGGATCTCCGGGCGCGTGGCGATGGTCGCGGCGGCAAGCAAGGGCATCGGGCTCGCCGTCGCCAAGGAACTGGCACAGGAAGGCTGTCGCGTCTCCATCTGCGCCCGGAATCAGGAAGCTCTCGGAGCGGCGTGCGAGGCGATTGGCGGCGCGCGGGGCTATCTGTGCGACGTCAGCCGAGCCGAGGACCTCGAGCGTTGGTATGAAGGCACCAAAGCTGAACTGGGCACTCCCGAAATCCTGGTGACCAACACCGGCGGCCCACCCGCGGGGGCGCCCTCCGAGACTTCGGACGACGAGTGGCAAGCGGGCTTCGACAGCACTCTGATGAACGTCGTGCGCCTGGTGCGGCTGGCTTCGCCCGGCATGATCGAGCGCGGCTGGGGGCGGTTCGTCCACCTCACGTCACTCTTTGCGAAGGAGCCTTCGTCGCTGCTGGCGATCTCGAGCACGCTCCGCTCGGGGCTGATGGCGCTCACCCGCCTGCAGGCCACCGAGCTCGCGCCGAAAGGCATCACGGTCAACGCCGTCCTGCCAGGGCACACGCTGACGGACCGGCAGGTTCATTTGGCGGAGATTAGGGCGGGGCTACTGGGTGTCACGGCCGAGGAGGCGCTGAAACTTCAGGCGGAGGCTGCCCCGGTCATGCGCCTTGGCAATCCCGACGAGATCGCCGCGGCAGTGGCGTTCCTGTGCTCCGATCGCGCCGGCTTCATCACCGGCGCCAACCTCCTTGTCGACGGCGGGATTGTCAAGGGGTTGGGGTAGGGAATGGAGCACCCAGACCCTGTAGGCAAAGCGTCTCGACTGGGTTGCTCAGCTTCAGAACCTCGGGTAGGGCTTTGGGAGTGCGCTGGCTTGCCAGCGCTTTGTCCCCGTAAACGCCGCGGCCAGTCCCTTTGGCACGGCAATTCACAATGGTTGCGCCCCGCAATCGCCCAGAACGTTCGGCAGACCCGCCGCCCTGTACGGGGGTGGCTCAATGCGCAAGTCCGTGAAACCTTTTGGCCGAGACACCTTGTGCTTTCAGCCGGTTCATGTCAAGGCTGCAAACAGGTCGCCCCAACAGGGCCTGTCTGGTGTGGTTGCCGCGGAACCAGTGCTTCGCCCTTCGCTTCAGCAGGTCAGCCTGTTGGCCCTCCAAGAGGGTTTGGTTCGCACTCCAGGCGAAGTCACAGGGTCTCCCACCCCAACCCCTCCCTCATTTTCGACTTCGGCAAAAACAAGGGAGGGGCTCGGAGCTTACGGGAAGATGCCGCGGGTGACCGTGGCGTCGGCAACGCGCTTGACGCCGATGATCAGCGCCGCCGTGCGCATGTCGGTCTTGTGCTGGCGCATCGTCGCCTCGACATGCTGGAACGAGTTCACCATCAGCTTGTCCAGCTTGACGTTGACTTCGGTTTCCTCCCAGAAGAAGTTCTGAAGGTCCTGGACCCACTCGAAGTAGCTCACGACCACACCGCCTGCGTTGGCCAGGATGTCCGGCACCACCATCACGCCCTTGTCGGCGAAAATGAGGTCGGCGTCGGGAGTGGTCGGGCCGTTCGCGCCCTCGACGATCAGCTTGGCCTTGATCTTGTCGGCGTTGTCCTTGGTGATCTGGGCGGCAATGGCGCATGGCATCAAGATGTCGCAGGGCAGTTCCAGCAGCTCCAGGTTCGAGACCGGCTCGGCGTCGGTGTAGTTCCTAAGTCCGCCGTCGCGGTTGGCGAAGCGGTCGTGTAGCTCGCGCGCCGGCAGGCCCTTGGGGTTGTAGATGCCGCCGGTCGCGTCGCTCAGTCCAACCACCGTCGCCCCGCGATCCTCGGCGATCATCGCAGCGATCGCGCCGACGTTGCCAAACCCTTGCACCACCACCTTCGCTCCGTCGAAGTTGAAGTTCATTTGCCTGGCAGCTTCGCACGCGGTGACGACGACCCCGCGGCCCGTGGCCTCATGCCGTCCCTCGGATCCGCCCAGTTCGACGGGCTTTCCGGTCACGATGCCCGGCATGGTGTGCCCGGCTGCCATGGAATAGGTGTCCATGAACCAGGCCATCACCTGGGCGTTGGTGCCGATGTCGGGCGCTGGGATATCTTGGCGCTCGCCGACGACGATGTTGATTTCGGTGGCAAAGCGGCGGGTCAGCTTCTCCAACTCGCGCTTGGAAAGCCTTCGCGTGTCCACCTTGACGGAGCCCTTTGCCCCGCCATAAGGAATATTGGCGACGGCGCACTTCCAGGTCATCCACATGGCCAGCGCGGTCGTTTCGTGCACGTCCACGTCCGGGTGAAAGCGGATGCCACCCTTGCTGGGGCCCCGGCTAACGTTGTGCTGCACTCGATAGCCCTCGAAGACCTGGACGCTGCCGTCGTCCATGACAACGGGGAAGTTGACGATAAGCTGCCTCTTTGGCCGGGAAAGAACTTCGTGAAGGCCTTCGTCGAGGTCGAGGTGCTTGGCGGCAATCTCTAGCTGCTTGCGCGCCATATCGAGAACGTGCTTGTGGCTCATAGCAGGGTCCTGAAGGGGCTAACGACGGAGTTCCGGCAGCCATCGCCCAAGCAGGAGCGATAGGGGAACCACGAGAACACCGTTGGTCACCGCAGACCCTATTGTAGCTCCCAGGAAGCCAAGGATATTGGCCGGCGGAGCAAGGAACATCAGCACGACCTGGGCAAAAAGCGTGGCGACAAAACCGGTCATGGCGGCGAGCGCCCATCCGGTCTCGAGTCGCAGTTCTCGCAGCGAGCCCACCAGGAACCCGGCGCTGGTCCTGCTGATGACGTAATGCGTCAGGTTGGCGCCCGCCACCGCGCCCTGGCAAAGCCCGGCGAAGAAACCGAACCAAGTCGCTCCGGGCCGGGTCAGATGGGGCCCGGCCGCGGCGATCGCAACCACCATGAAGTCGGGCTGAACGCCAAAGACGGAAAGACGATAGGCGAGCGCGAACTGCAGCCCCGTGGCCACCCAGAGCACGGCAACGAGCAAGAGTGTGGCGCCAGGTCTCATTTGAGCACGTAGACCGAACGCACCTCGCCAAGCACGACGTGCGGAAACACCTGGCACCGCCGGGAACCGGTCTCCGGGTCATCGTTGATTTGGGCGATTTTGCCGATCGGAATCCCAGGCGGCACGCGGTCCGAGTAGCCCGAGGTCACCACCTCGTCGCCCACCTGCACGGTGGCACGCATATCCAGGTAATCGAGCAAGACGGCTCGCGGAGACTCCCCGATGGCCAGCCCGACGGGCGGCGGGTCTCGCTGCACCATCGCGCCAATCCGAAGCCTTGGAGACGAGATCAGGAGCACTTGGCACTTTCCTCGCTCGACGGTTTGGACCCGCCCCACCAACCCCTCGGACGTCACCACGGGCTGTTCGGCCTTGACGCCTTGGTCTGAGCCCACGTTCAGGGTGATCCGGTTTTCCAACGGTGCGTAGCCGATGACGCCGGCTGCGACGCGCTCGCGGCCGGGGATTTTCGGAAGCGCTAGAAGTCGCCTGAGGCGGTCGTTTTCGTCCACCATCAGCTCGACCCTGGCGTTGTATTGGGCGGCGGCTTGCGCCAGGTCGTGCAGCCGTCGGTTCTCTCGGGTCAGTGCGCCGGCCCGGAACACGCCTGCCGTGAAATCCGAGGCCCCGTTCGCCATGGCCGTGAGTCCGTTGCTGAGCGGTGAAACCGCTGCGCGAACCATCCGGGAAGGGAAGTCCACCTCGCCTGCAGATCGAGCAGAAGTTTGAACTCGGCCCAGAACGGCCCCCGCCGCGCAGAGCAGCACCAACAAGATCCAGTCCTTTGCTTGATGCCTGCCTACCTTCTCGATGACTTCTCCAACATCCGTCGAATCTGGGGTTTCTCGTGCATGGCCTCCACGACCTTGCCCGTGCCCAGGGCGACGCAGCTAAGCGGGTCTTCGGCGATGTGGACGGGCATGCCCGTTTCCTGCGAGATGAGTCGGTCTATTCCTCGCAGGAGGGCGCCACCCCCCGCGACGACGATTCCGTTGTTCATGGCGTCGGCGGCGAGTTCGGGCGGGGTGGCTTCGAGGGTCAACTTGACGGCCTCGACGATGGCGGTCAGGGGCTCGGCGATGGCCACGCGCACCTCGTCGCTGGTGACGATGGCGCTCTTGGGCAGCCCGGTGACCAGATCGCGGCCTTTGATCGTCATTTGAAGCTCTTGGCCGAGCGGGAAGGCGCTTCCGATCTCCAGCTTGATCTGCTCGGCGGTGCGGTCTCCAATGAAGAGGTTGTAGGCGCGGCGCACATAGGCGGCGATGGCCTCGTCGATCTCGTCCCCAGCGATGCGGATCGACCGCGAATGGACGATGCCTGCCAGTGAGATCACGGCGACTTCGGTGGTTCCGCCTCCGATGTCCACGACCATCGACCCGATCGGCTCCTCGATGGGAAGGCCCGCGCCGATCGCCGCCGCCATCGGTTCCTCGATGACATAGGCCCTAGACGCGCCGGCGCGCTCGGCAGCCTGGATGACGGCGAGGCGCTCGACTTCGGTGACGCCGCTGGGAATGCCCACCACGACGGTCTGCCACACGAGTCCGCGACGCGAGACCTTGCTGATAAAGCGCCTGAGCATCATTTCAGTCTGGTCATAGTCGGCGATGACGCCGTCCTTGAGCGGGCGCACGGCCACGATGTTGGCCGGGGTCCGTCCCAGCATCCTCTTGGCCTCTTCGCCAACCTCCAGAACTTCGCCGGTGTCCTTGTTGATCGCGACCACGCTGGGCTCGCGTAGGACGACGCCTCGGCCGGCCACGTGCACAAGCGTGTTGGCGGTGCCGAGATCAATGCCTATATCTCGGGAAAACCGGCCCACGATCTGCTGCCAGATCGTCAGGTGTCCGTTGCTAATCTTCATCGCCGACCAACTCGCCGGTCATCAACCGCTTGGCGAGCGTTTCCTGGGAGATTGCGGAGAGAATGACGGCGGCTTCGGTGGTGAAGATAATGGACTTGGTCCGCCGGCCTTGGGTGGCGTCGATGAGATTGTTCGACTTTCGAAGCGTTTGCACCAGCCGGCGCATCGGGGCCGACTCGCTGGAAACGAGCGCGACGATCTTATCGGTCATCACGTAGTTGTAGAAGCCTACGTTGAGCACGGTGGGCTGAGGCATGGGCAGTTCTTGCGCGGGTCCCCGCGACTGACCCATGCATTATGGCTGATCCGGGTCCCGCTCCTGCCCCAATTGCCCCAATGCGAGGGGGCAACAGAAAAGGGGTGCAATCCAAGCGGATTGCACCCCTTTCGATTGGAGTCGAAGGACTATTCCTTGGGACCAGCTTTACCGCCACCGCCGCCACGAGCGCCACCGCCGCCTCCGCCGGGGCCGACCATCGCCGGGCCGCCGCTTGCAAAGGCTCGGCCCTTGGCGCCTTGGAGCGCTTGAGGCGGAGGACCGAACGAGCCGGCGCCTGGGCCAAATCCGCCGCGCGGGCCACCGGGACCACCGGCGCCGCCCGGAACGCTGGGAGCACCGCTGCCCAATCCACGCTGGGCGCCGCCCGCCACGGCTCCGCCGCCACCGCTCAAGGCGTTTGCGAAGGTGACCGACCCAGCGGGAAATTCAGGGGCCTTTGTCTCGACCGCTTCGGGTTCTGCCGGGGTAAGGGGCGTGGGCTTCATAGCGAAGCAGACTCCGGCGGCGATTAGGGCCAAAACCAGCGATACGATCGTGACGATCCAGTCCATTTGACTCTTCATATCAAGAATCCTCGTTTGCGTAGCTTTTGACGATACCCGACGTGGGGAGGTTACACGGGTTGCCCGGCAAGGAATTGACCCGCCCCCTTCTCTTCATCCCCTCATCCCTTCATCCCATCACCTCCCCCTCCACCTCGGCCGCGCCAAGAACAAGGAGGGGGCCGCAGACGCCAATTTGCTGCTATTGACCGTACAAGGCAGGGGGCCGAATGCCGTATAATCCCTAAAACCCCCTGGTTGAGAAAGACTGGGCGTCGTTGTGCCTGATGGTGGCGTCTGTATCGGCGGGGAGTTTCCAGAGGTTATCGTGGGCCAGACCAAGTACGTATTCGTCACCGGGGGAGTCGTCAGTTCGATCGGCAAGGGCATCACATCCGCCAGCCTGGGAAGGCTGCTGCGGAACCGTGGGTTCACCATCGCCCCGATGAAGCTCGACCCCTATATCAACGTCGACGCCGGCACAATGAACCCGTTCCAGCACGGAGAGGTTTTCGTGACCGAAGACGGCGCTGAGACCGACCTCGACCTTGGCCACTACGAGCGCTTCATCGACGTGGCCTGCACCGCAGGGTCCTCGGTGACTACAGGCAAAATCTACTCCAAGGTCATCGAGGCCGAACGGCGCGGCGACTATCTCGGCGCGACCGTCCAGGTGATCCCCCACGTCACCAACGCCATCAAGCAGAGCATTGTCCGAGTTGGCAAAGAGATGGAGGCGGACCTGGTGCTCGCCGAAATCGCCGGCACGGTCGGCGACATCGAGAGCTTGCCTTTCCTCGAGGCAATCCGGCAAATGCGCAAGGACGTGGGCCACGAGAACACCCTTTTTGTCCACGTGACCTTGGTGCCCCAAGTGGGGCCCTGGCACGAAATCAAGACCAAGCCCACGCAGCACAGCGTCATCAAGCTTCGCGAAATCGGCATCACGCCCGACCTCCTCGTTTGCCGAACCGAAGAGCCGCTTTCCAAGGACGTCAAAGAGAAGATCAGCCTGTTCTGCGACGTGCCCGAGCGGGCGGTGATCGAATCGCTCGATGCGCAGACGATCTACGAAGTGCCGCTGAACTACGAAGCTGCCGGCATGGGCGAGTACGTGGTGGAGAGGCTGGGCCTGGAGAAGCGGGATTGCGCCCTCGGCGAATGGGAGCGCCTGGTTCACACAATCAAGGAACCCGTGGGAGCGTGCCGAATTGTGGCGGTCGGGAAATACACGAGCAACGGGGATGCCTACAAGTCCATCAGCGAGTCGCTGGTTCACGCCGGGATCTCCAACAACTGCAAGGTGACCGTCGATTGGGTCGAAAGCGATTCACTTGAGAACGGGACAAACCCTTCCAATATCCTCGAGGGCGCCGATGGCCTGATCGTCGCGCCGGGATTCGGCAAGCGCGGCATCGAGGGCAAGATCGAGGCGCTCCGTTACGCTCGTGAGAACGGCATCCCGTTCCTCGGCATTTGCTTGGGCCTTCAAATGGCGGTCATCGAATTCGCCAGGAACGTCTGCGGCCTCGAGGGCGCGAATTCCGAAGAGATGGACGACAACCCGCCCTATCCCGTCATCCACCTGCTGCCCGAGCAGAAGGGCGTCACCGACAAGGGCGCGACCATGCGCCTTGGGTCTTGGCCCTGCAACGTGGTCGCCGGCACTTTGGCGCACCGCCTCTACGGCAATAGCCGCATTACCGAGCGCCACCGCCACCGTTATGAGGTCAACAACGACTTCCGAGAGCTGCTGGTCGAGAAGGGAATGGTCATTTCAGGCGTTTCGCCGGATTACCGGCTGGTCGAAATGATCGAGCTGCCGGACCACCCGTTCTTCATCGGCACGCAGGCGCACCCCGAGTTCAAGTCCCGCCCGAACCGTCCGCACCCGCTCTTCACCGGCCTGGTGGAAGCCGCCCTCAAAAAAAAGGCGAAGGTTAGCGTCGCGTAGGGGAAAGGCATTAGGCGTTAGGCATTAGGGGACGGTCTGACCAGTCCAACATGTGGACAAGTCAGACAAGTCGGACAGGTCAGACTGGACAGTTCACACCCCGCACCCCACGCCCCGCATCCCAAACTCCAACCCCCCCACGCCCTGCACCCTTCGCCCTCCCTTGGGCATAATGACTGCCGTATGGGCGCCGTCATCCTGGATGCAGCCGACATGCGGAGAACCCTGGGCCGCATGGCTCACGAGATTCTCGAAGCCAACCAGGGGGCCGAAAGCCTGGCGGTTATCGGGATCCTTCGCAGGGGTTGGCCCCTTGCCAAACGCCTTGCTTTCGCCATGGGCCAGATTGAGGGTGTGGCGATCCCCAGCGGCAAACTCAGCGTCGCCAGCCACCGCGACGACAGGCCCAAGAGCGAGGAGGACGACACCGAAATTCCGTTCGAGGTCACCGGCAAAAACGTTATCCTCGTCGACGAGGTGATGTTCACGGGGCGTACGGCCCGCGCGGCTCTCGAGGCGCTGTTTGCCTTCGGGCGGCCCGCGACTGTCCGACTTGCAGTCCTCGTGGATCGTGGGCACCGCCAACTGCCGATCCAGCCCGATTTCTGTGGCAAAGAGGTGGCGACCTCGCCCGGCGACCACATCCGCGTCCACTTTGCCGAATACGATGGCGAGGACGCCGTCATCCTTGAAGAGTCCGTAGGGAGCCCCGCATGACCCAGACACGAAACCTCCTCGGCATCCGGCATCTTGAGCCGTGCGACATCGAAACGTTGGTCGACCTCGGGCGCGAGATGAAGACCCGCGTGCTGGCGGGGTCGAATACCCTGCCCGATCTCAGCGGCAACGTCGTGGGGATGCTCTTCTTCGAGAACTCCACGCGCACCCGGGTGAGCTTTGAGCAGGCCGCGCACTACCTGAAGATGAAGACCGCCAGCTTTGCTGCCACCGGCAGCTCCATGAGCAAGGGCGAAACACTGAAGGACACCATCCTTACCCTTCGCTATGAACGGCTCAACGGCCTCGTCATGCGACACAAAATGAGTGGTACGCCTGTGCTTGCGGCCAAGTACTTCGGCGGACCGGTCCTGAACGCCGGCGACGGCGAGCACGAGCACCCCACCCAGGCCCTCGCCGACGCGCTCACGGTCATGGAGCGCCTTGGCACATTGAGCGGGCTCCGCGTAGCGATCGTCGGCGATGTTCTGCACTCTAGAGTCGCCCGGTCCAACGCCTGGCTTTTTTCGAAAATGGGCAGCGAGGTTCGATTTGTGGGACCCAGAACCCTGCTGCCCAACCACACCGCCAAGCTCCCGGGCGCGATCTACTACGACCTTGCGGCGGGCATCGAAGAGGCCGACGTGGTGATTTGCCTCCGGCTTCAGAAAGAGCGCATGGAGGGCGCGTTCATTAGCTCGGTCGGCGAGTACGCCAAGCTCTATCAGATCAACCGCGCGACCCTGGCCTATGCCTCAAAGGACTGCATGGTCATGCACCCCGGGCCCATCAACCGAGGGATCGAGCTCGACGACATGGCGGCCGATGGTGAGCGCTCGGTGATCACCTCTCAGGTTGAAAACGGCGTCTTTGTGAGGATGGCGGGCCTCTACTGGGCGTTTGGGGGCGAGCCGTTCTCCAAGCGGTCCAAAGCCCCGAAAAAGGCAGAAGTCAAGTCGAAAGGAAAGGTGAAGGAGTGAAGGCGCTTCTCAAGAACGGACGGATTCTCGACCCATCACAGGACCTGGACATGGTCGGCAACCTGGTGATCGAGGATGACCAGGTGGTGGCCTATGGCCCCGACCTCAAGGTCAAGGACGTGGACGAGGTCTACGACTGCACCGGGCTTTGGATTGCCCCTGGGCTCGTCGATCCGCATGTTCATTTCTGCGAGCCGGGCAAAGAGCACAAGGAGACTATCTCCACGGGCACCCAAGCCGCCGCGGCGGGTGGCTTTACCACGGTCTGCATGATGCCGAACACCGAGCCGCCGCTCGACAATCCGGCGCTGGTGGACTTCATCCTGGACCGCGCGGCCTCGCCCGAGGCGGGCGGCGTGTTCGTCGCGCCCGTGGGCGCCTTGACGCGCGGGCTTCTGGGGCGCGAGATCGCTGACTATGCTGCTCTCAAACGGGCGGGCATCGTCGCAGCCAGCGACGAGGGCTTCCCGACCCAGGACTCCAATGTGATGCTCAAAGCAATGGAGTTCTGCGTTCAGCTCGATCTTCCCGTGCTGGCCCACTGTGAGGACACATCGCTCTCCGTTGGGGGCTCGATCAACGACGGCGCGATCAGCGCCATGCTGGGCCTCAAGGGCATCCCCCGCAGCGCGGAGGAGATTTCGGTGGCGCGGAACTGCATCTTGGCCGCCGAGACGGGCTGCCGTCTCCACATTATGCGGGTCAGCACGTGGGGCGCGGTCGAGCTCGTCCGCCAGTTCAAATCGCTCGGCGCGCCGATCACCTGCGAGGTCACGCCGCAGCACTTTATCCTCACGGATGAAGCTGTGGGCGAGTTCGATGCGACCTGCAAAATGCTGCCGCCGCTGCGCACCCAAGTGGACATCGACATCGTGGTCCAGGCCCTGCAAGACGGCACGATCGACTGCATTGCGAGCGACCACTCGCCGCACGCTAGCCACGAGGTGCAAGCGCCGTTCGAGGAGGCCCCGTTCGGGATGGTGGGCCTGGAATCGGTGGTCGGCCTCACGTTGACCCATCTCACCAACCAAGGCCTTCTGACGCCGCTCCAGACGATCGACAAGCTCAGCACGGCCCCGGCGACCATTTTGAGGCTCGATGCGGGAACCCTGAGGCTCGGCGAGACCCCGGTGGCCCAGGTTACGGTCATCGACCCGAGTCTGGAATGGACCTTCGACGTCAACAAGACCTTCAGCAAGAGCAAAAATACGCCGTTCCACGGAGCAAAACTGCGTGGGAAATCGGTTCTAACGTTCTGTGGCAGCGAAATCTATCGGGACGCGATGTTCGACAACAAGCGCTACAGGACGGTGCTTTGAGGGGTAGGGGCGCTAAAGTGAGGTGGATTTGGGCGGTGTTCGGGATTGCGGGCACCTCGGAAGTCCGTCGCCAAGGCCCAAAGGACCGCCGAGTGAAAGCGAAGGGCGAAGCCCTGGCGCTAGTCGCAACTCGTGGAACGAGTCCTGTAGTGGCGACACTCCGACGCGGGATCACGCTCTTCTCTGCGATGTGCATGCTCCTGCTCGCAGGCTGCGGCTTCACCGCTCCCCCGGATCCTAACGACCCCTCCGACGTCGACGTGATCCAGATCGAGGTGCTCCGCCGCAACCTGAACTGGGCCTCCCAAGCCGTGAACGAGAGGGTTCTGCAGGGGGAGATCTCTGACGAAGAAGGAAAGAAGCTGCTCGCCGACTCGGCCAGACGCCTCCTCGCCAAGGTCAAGATCGACAAGATCAACCCCGCCGAGGCCTGGGAATACGGAGATGTCTTTCGCACGGCCAAGGAATGGGAACTCGCGATGCGCGCGTTCAACATCGCCGTCGACTTCGCGCGCAAAACAAAGGACGAGGACCGACGGGTCAACGACACCCTGCGCCTTGCCGAGGCCATGGGGCGGCTCGACAAGGTGGACGAGGCCATCAAGACGGTCCGACTGACCTTTGACACGATCCCAACCTGCAAGGCCCCAATCCTCCTGGCGGTGCTCTATGAGGTCGTGCCGGCCTGCGAGGACAAGAAGAAGGACCCCGAGCTGGCAAAGCTCCTCGAAGAGGCGATCCTGCAGCACGAGCAGGTGGTGGTGGACCCCAATTCCGAGCCAGGCAAGGCGTTCATGATGGCCAAAATGCACCACCTCAGGAACGCCTGGGACAAGGTAGTCAAGCTCCTTAGGGATGCCGGTGAGGAGGACAAGGCGCGCCAGGCGTTCGAGAGGGGCATTCAGAATCTGGCCTCGCACCCAAGGGTTTAGCGATGATCAGGATCCTGTTTGAAATCGGCCCCGTCAAGGTCTACAGCTATGGCCTGATGATCCTCGTCGCCTTCGGCGCGGGCCTGCTTTGGGCGCGCAAACGCGCGCCGAGGTTCGACGTCGAGCCGGGCCAAATTGGCGACGTGGCGTTCTTTGCACTGCTCTTTGGAGTGCTGGGAGCGCGGATCGGGTTCATCCTGCAGGAGCTTCCATACTTCCTCAAGAACCGGGACCAGCTCTTCACACTCCAGTTCCAGGGCCTGACCAGCTATGGGGCGTTCATCGCCGGAGCGCTTGTTTTCGTCTTCTATGCCAGGCGGCATCGTCTTTCGGCTTGGCGGCTTCTCGACGTCATTGCCGGCCCCTTCCTTTTGGGGAACGCGATTGGGCGAGTGGGGTGTCTGCTGAACGGCTGCTGCTACGGGGGCGTGTGCACGCTCCCTTGGGGCGTGCCTATCGAGTCCCCCTTTTCGCCGGGTAGGTTTCTCCCAGAGCTTCACCACCCGGCTCAAATCTACGAGTCGCTGATGAACCTGGCGGGGATATTCATCCTGCTTCGCTTGGAGCGCAAGGGGCTGAAATCGGGCCAGAGCTTTGCGGCCGCGATGGTGCTCTTTGGAGTGGGGCGGTTCATCTACGAGTTCTGGCGGATCGGGTCCACGTCTTCGACCCTCGGACCGCTACCGGTCACCGATGCCCAGCTGATCGCCCTCGCGGCCGCCGTTCTCGGAGCGATCTTCTATCGGCGGTTTGGGTATTCTTCCGGTTCGCCGGATTCGGACCCGCCCGCCGCACCCGCCTCAAGCGACACTTAACGCGCGGCGACACGAGGACGATTCGGTTCCCACAGGAGTTTTATGCGAGTCAAGAACAAAGAGCTGCGCCAGCGCAGGCATCGAAAAGCCAAGAAGATCAAAGAGACCATCAAGGAACTGAAGGCCGCCAAGGGCGCGGCTCCCAAGGCCGTGGTCGAGAAGCCGGCGCCCAAGCCCAAGGCCGCGCCGAAACCCAAGGCTCCAGCCGCTGAAGGCGCCGAAGGCGAAGCCAAGCCCAAAGCCGCCAAGAAACCCGCCACCCCAAAAGCCAAGAAGGCAGACGCGTGAGCTCCTATACGCCTTCTAGTTCTGCCTCTGGCACGAACGGGCGCCCGTTCAATATCATTAGGACGTCCGCCATCTTGCGCCAAGTTGCGCCGATCTTGAGATCGACTCCTCCCCATGGGATGAGCACCGTGTTTCCGGCTCGGCCGAACGAGTTCTCAGCCTCCGTAGTTCCCGTCGAGATTGCCATTTGACGAGCGGTCGCCCATTCGTGGAGGTCCAGATATCTGGTTTGTGTACCTGACGCGAGAAACGAAGAGACCGTCTTCCCGTTGATGGTGGTACTTGAAAAAGCTGTTGCTCTGCGACCTGCAAATCGCGAAAGTGCCGTGCGAGCGAGGCGCTCAACGAATACGGAGTCTTTCGCCACGTCAAGCTGTTGGTACTGTCTATCCGGGCGCTCTGCTAGGCGCGCCGCGAATATCGACACTTGGACCATCTCGAGCTTATTCACGCTCGTGATTACAAGTGACCTAACGCCGCTTGACGTATGGTCGCGACTGAACCAGCACCGAAGGCCGAACGGCCTGCCGGATGGAGCTGCTGTTTGTTCGACCACCATCGGCTTCCTGGTATCGGGATCCTGGTTCGAGGGGACTGCCTCCAATTGCAGAACAATTCGTGCCCGGTCACTCTTACGTACTATCGCGACTGAGTTTGGGCGAGCGAGGCTGAACCTTGGTTCACCATATCGGCCAATATCTCCTAGTTCGGGGGGAAGCCACTCAGGGAGTGTCATCGATTGCCCTAAAGACAAGAGCCAAACTGTCAACGCAGGAGTCATCTGTATTCCTCACTTTATGACGTCAATCGCGTAGGACATCGCGTCCATGAACAATAGTCCTTGGGATAGGGGAGGCGGGCTTGGGCCGTAAACTAATCCAAGGATGCTAGGAGGCACTCCTGTCTGCCAGTACCCGCCGAGCACCCAGGAGGCAGGGGGGTTGTAATAGCTGTCACCATTGAGATCCAACCTCTGCGCTGCGGCTGAATCATACATGAGGACCGAATTGGCGGCTATCTGGTGGTGTGTCCAGTTCACGAAGCCATACGCAGAGTCGTTCATCGCTGAACTCCCCATTCCCGCAACTGGATTTGTCCAGAAACTACTCCATGACTGCGCCTTCAACCTAACTGGAATCGCATTATGTCCTAGAGCAGCGAAAGCTAGAGTTAGAAATCCCGAGCAGTCCTTACAGTCCATGTTCGGACTAATGCTGGAAACCGCGTCAGACAAGTAATATGTGACCGTTGGATCCGAGGGATCTAGCGGGTTGTCGTAAGCCTCGGACCAGAACCAAACTCCGGAACCGCTATAGTCCCAGGGACTCGCCCAAAACATGCCCTTGGTACATTGCACTTTCACTGGCCACTCATATGCCTGGAAGCACGCCCAATCGCAGGCATACTCAAGCAAGTCTGTCCAGGGAACTTGCTGCTTTCCGAGTGGTGCCTCGTCGACAAGGTAGAGCCGAACCGTTTGGTAGCCGCCGCCGCCGTAGGGGTCCTGAAGCACATCCAGCCCGGGTGGCGCTCCTGCAGTCGCATAGATGTGCATGAGGTACTCAAGATTGCCATATGCCACGCTATCGGGCACGCCGTCAATCGTGATCGTTAGGTATGTGTTCGACAGGGGAGGAAACGATACGGTTCTGGACTGAGGAGGAGTTAGGAAGGCAATCGACGACGCTGGCCTGTTGTATCCGGCGGGAACTGTCAGCTTCGCGTAACAAATGTCCATGTTCCCGAAACGGTGACGGACCGGTGGTTGTAGAACCTGAACCGAACCTGGATGGGGGTGCCGCGGTGGTAGACAACGCGTCCAGGACTTTGAAAGGATTGTGGGGAATCGTATTCGATCGTGGGATAGACGCCGCCACCGACTGGTGGATTCTGGTAGGAACCGTCCAGGTTTCGATAGAACCAGTCGGAATCCGTAGCAGCATAGTTTCCTTGGTAGTCCACTTGAGTGACAAAGACGAAAAGCAGAGCATGTGCGCAAACGACAGCCCCCAGCAACATTGTCGCCGCCGATAACGCTCTCAATGAGACTCTCATGTTTCCCTCATCGCCATTGTGCAGGTCTTCGGCAGAACCAATCTATGAATCGCAGTCAGGATTGCATTCTAGACGTCATCGGAATGGGACCCGTGGGCGAGATGTCACCCCGCGAGGTTCTCCCGGTAAACTCCACCCTCAATGGACTATCGGCGGACCTCCCTCAGTGACCTTCTCCAGGCGGAGCCTGGGACGCGCACGTCCGCCTATGGCTGGATCAAGACCCGCCGCGACAGCAAGGGCATCAGCTTCGTCCAGCTCAGCGACGGCTCATGCTTTCGCGACCTTCAGGTGGTGATCGCCGAAGGCTCGCTCCCTGAGGACACCCTGAAGAGCCTCACCACTGGCGCTGCGGTTCGGTTCGATGGCGAGATCGTCGCCTCACCCGCCCCCGGCCAGCCGGTCGAACTCGCCGCCAGCGGCGTCGAGGTCTACGGCCCCGCGGACCCCGCCGAATACCCCCTCCAAAAGAAGGGAGCGTCCTTTGAGTTCCTGCGCGAGATCGCCCACCTGAGGGTGCGCGGCAACACCTTCGGTGCGGTGTTCCGCGTGCGGTCCGAGGCCTCGTTCGCCATCCACAAGTTCTTCAACGAGCGCGGCTTTCGCTACATCCACACGCCGCGCATCACCGCCAGCGACGCCGAAGGCGCGGGCGCGATGTTCCACGTCACCACCTTCGATCCCTACGCCTCAAACCCCCAACCCCAGACCCCAGACCCCGCCAACGACTTCTTCGGCCAGCCCACCTTCCTCACCGTTTCGGGCCAGCTCGAAGCCGAGTGTCTTGCCCTGGGGCTGACCAACGTGTACACCTTCGGGCCCACCTTCCGGGCTGAGAACAGCAACACGCCGCGCCACCTCGCCGAGTTCTGGATGGTCGAGCCGGAGATGGCGTTCTGCAGCCTGGAGGGCAACCGCAAGCTGGCTGAGGAGTTCCTGCGCTATGTCATCGCACACGTGATGGACGCCTGCGCCGCCGACCTCGAGTTCTTCCACCAGCGCATCGAACCCACACTGCTCGAAACCCTGGCTCACGTCGTGAACTCCGATTTCGAGCACCTGACCTACACCGAAGCCATCAAAATGCTCGAATCAAGCGGTGAGAGCTTTGAGTTTCCGGTTTTCTGGGGCGCGGACCTGCAAAGCGAACACGAACGCTGGCTCACCGAGAAGAAGGTCGGACGGCCCGTCGTGCTCACCGACTATCCCAAGGAGATCAAGGCCTTCTACATGCGCGCGAACGACGACGGCAAGACCGTCGCCGCCATGGACGTGCTCGCACCGCGCATCGGAGAAATCATCGGCGGCTCCCAGCGCGAGGAGCGATTGAACGTGCTTCAGCGTAAGATCGAAGAGATGGGCCTGCCGCTCGAACACTACAAGTGGTATCTCGACCTGCGCCGGTTCGGGAGCGCCCCGCACTCGGGCTTTGGATTGGGCCTCGAAAGGCTGCTGATGTATATGACCGGGATGAAGAACATCCGCGACGTGATCCCGTTCCACCGCACGCCGGGACACGCGGAGTTTTGATTTGCGGAACCCGTTTCGCCGGTTCGATTCCAGGCTGACCAAAGAGTTGAGGGCTCAGAGAGGGCCCATCAGGCTTGGTTTGGCTTGCGCCATCGCGACTTCGGCCCTGACGACGCTGACCATCCCGCTGATCAAGCTGACCGGCGCAGCCATCTCCGACGCCACGCCCACGCTTTCCCAAAAGGCGCCCCCAACGCCTCAACTCCGAGGCATCGACGCCGACCCCGCTCGCACCGCCCGAGAGATCGTGGCAAAGGAGGAGGCCGCCAAAGAAGAGAAGGAGCGTCGGGAAGGGGCGATCCGGCGGCTCGGCTGGCTTAGCCTTCTCGTGATCGGCATCTACTTGGTCAAGTACGGCTTTACACGGGGGCAGGCCTACTACCTGAGCGAGGCCGCGGCAAGGCTCGCCGCCGACTTGCGCCTCCAGATGTTTCGCAAGCTCCAAAGGCTGCCGATTTCGTATTTCAACGCCCGGCGAACCGGCGCCATCCAGAGCGTGCTCACGAACGACGTCAACGTCTACCAGAGCGCCATACAAACCCTCAAAGACATGATCGACGCGCCGATCAAAGCGGTTGGTGGGTTTTTGGCGATCTGCATCATCCAGTGGCAGCTCGCCTTGGTTTCGATCCTCTTCATCCCGCTGCTCGCCAAAGTGATCCAGGCCAACGGCCGCAAGGTGCGGGACGCTCAAGCCACGGTCCAGGAGGACCTTGGCGACCTGAGCGCGATGACCCAGGAGGCGATTCACGGCACTCGCGTCATCAAGGCCTTTGCGGCCGAAGAGCGGATCGAGCAAACCTATAGGGGGTTGGTCGGCCGATCGCTCAAGAGCCAGCTTCGAGCGGCAAGGCGACTTGCCAGCCTACGCCCGCTGGTGGAGCTTCTCGGCGCGGTGGCGCTGGCGGTATCGCTCTATCTCTGCGGGCTTCTTGCCTTCTCAGGAAAGCTCATCCTCGCCGACATCATGGCGCTCTTCTACGCGATGGACGTCATCAACCAGGGCTTCAGGACGCTCGGCAACGTCAACAACACCTTGAACCAGGTTCAGGCGGCGGCGGACCGCGTTTACGGCCACGTGCTCGAAATCCCCGAGGAGCACGCCGAGCTTCCTGGCACTCAGACGCTCCTCACCCCTACAGGCAGGCTCGAATTCCAGAACGTCAGCTTTGATTACCCCGACGGGACCCCCGCCCTGAAGAACGTCAGCTTTTCGCTGGAGGCTGGAACGAGTTTGGCGTTGGTGGGTCCGAGCGGGGCGGGGAAGAGCACCATCGCCGATCTCGCGCTGCGGTTTTATGATCCAACCGCAGGCCGTGTCCTCTTTGATGGCGTGGACCTTCGCGAACTCGACGTGAACTGGTATCGCAGCCTCATCGGGGTCGTCCCGCAGCAGACCTTCCTCTTTGCGGGCACCATCGCCGACAACATCCGACTTGGAGCGCCCAACGCAGCTGATCAAGAGGTGGTGCAGGCCGCTCGGATGGCCAACGCCGCCGACTTTATCCATCGAATGCCGGAGGGCTTTGAGACAGAGCTTGGGGAACGCGGCGTAAGGGTCTCCGGCGGCGAGATGCAGCGGATCGCGATCGCCCGCGCTCTGGTGAGGAAGCCCACCCTGCTCCTGCTGGATGAGGCCACGAGCAACCTCGATTCGGTCAGCGAGAAAGCCGTCCAGACCGCCCTCGACGAGTCAATGAAGGGCCGTACGACTCTTTTCATCGCCCACCGGCTCACCACTGCGGCCAGGGCCAACCGGATCATGGTGCTGAGGCACGGCGAGGTGGTCGAAATGGGCACCCACGCCGAGTTGATGGCGATGGGCGGGGCCTACACCGGCATGATGCGCGCCTTCCAGAGCGGGGTCATGGAAGACCCGCTGCGGGACGCGCGGGAAAGGGACGATGACGAGATGAAGAGTTGAAAGGATGAAGGGACAATGGGACGTGGAGACGAAGGGGCAAAGGGACGCGGTAGCCGAAGGTATCGTGCCTGCGTCCTCGGCTGACCCCCGTAGGGCTGAATGATGAAGGGTAAGGCAATGGGAAGCGCGGTAGCCGCAGGTTCCGTGCCTGCGTCCTCGGCGGGCTTAACGCCCGGCGACTCTCTTCTCGCCTCCTGCCGCGACCTCTCGTGCGGCTACCCAGGCCGGGTCGTCCTGGAGGGTGTCAGCCTCGACCTGCGCCCGGGCGCCAAAATCGCCCTTCTGGGCCCGAACGGCAGCGGCAAATCCACCCTGCTCAAGACACTCTGCGGAGCGATTCCCTCCCTCAAGGGAACGGTCGACCTCGCCGGGTCACCTGTTGAGGGCCTCTCAAGCTCCGAAATCGCCAAGCGCGCCAGCTACGTGCCCCAGGAGGAGGCGCCACCTTTCCGGTTCAGCGTCCGCCAAGTTGTCGTCATGGGCAGGCTGCCCCACTCCACGGGCCTCTTCGACACGCCCGAAGACCTGAAGGTCGCCGACGAAGCGATGCGCATGGCCGACTGCCTTTCGCTCGCCGATCGCCCGATCACCGAGATCAGCGGCGGAGAGAAGCAGCGGGTTTTGGTCGCGCGAGCCCTGGCCCAGCAAGCGCCCGTGATGCTGCTCGACGAACCCACCTCTCACCTCGACGTCGCCCACCAGATGGCGATCTCAAAGCTGATCCGGGACCTGGCCGCGCGGGGCTACGCGATTCTGGCGGCCGTTCACGATCTGAATCTCGCGGCCGAATTTGCGGAGGAGGCGATCCTCCTGAGCGGAGGGCGGGTGGCGCTTCAAGAGCCCATCCGAGAGGCCCTCACGGACCCGCGGCTCGATGATGCCTACGGGGTGACGTTCCGAAGGATCGAAGACGGCGACACGCTCCGCGTGTTCCCGGAAGCGCTGCGCGTGCCGTAGCTTCCTGCCTGCGCCGCGCCGATACCGCTCGACGGAGCGCCGACATCCTTAATCGCCCCCGCCCGGAATGGATGATGCGGAGATGAAGGGACAAAGGGACATAGGGACGGACCGCGGACACCCTTGTCCGCGGGAGCGAAACAGCTTTGGGCAGGTCCCACGCTGCAACAGTCCCGGACCCTTCATCTGCTAGAATTCGCACCGATGAGCTTCACCGTCCGAATTGGGGCGGACATTGTTCCCGTCGAGCCTGGCGCAACCGTGCCGGTGGGCTTCGAGATCGCCAACCGGTCCGATGATCCGGACCGCTTCGAGGTGTCCGTCGAAGGGCTCGACCCCGAGTGGATCGCAGTCCCCGTGCCTACCTTCTCGGTCGAGGCGCGCGACATTCACCAAGAAAAGGTCTTTCTCAAACCCCCGCGCCAGAGCGAAAGCATGGCCGGTGACTATCCGTTCGTCATCAAGGTGCGGTCGCTGGAAACCGGGGAGTCGCGCACGGTGCAAGCCATCGTGAGCGTGCAGGCGTTCAACCACCTGAGCATGGAGATCTCGCCCAAGAAAGGGATCATTTCACCCTTCCGAAAGGCGAACCGCTTTGAAGTGACGCTCATGAACCTGGGCAACGTCGAGCAAACCGTCCAACTCCGCGGCAGCGACCCCGAAGACGAACTGACCTACGACTTCGAGGAGCAGCAGCTCGACCTCGGTCCCGGGCAAACAAAGGTGGTCTCAGTGACGCCGCACTCCGCCAAGGCGAGGCCTTTTTCCAGCGTCCGCTTGCACGGATTCCAGGTTACCGCCAGGTCGACCCTCACGCCCTCCCTTGCGTCCTCCGCGACGGCCCAGCTTGAAGAGCGTCCGGTCTTGTCGCCAGGCATGTTGGCATTGGGCCTCCTCATGCTGATCGTCTTTGCGGGATGGTGGCTGTTGCTTCCCAAGCCGCCAACACTCGACAGCCTGAGCCTGGACAACGAGAATCCGATGGCCGGCGAGGTCGTGCACATCCGCTGGAAGGCGACCAACGCAAACGGCGTGGATATCCGTGTAAATGGCATACCCATCGTCCAGGGCGGTGAATTGGAGGGTGAAAAGACCTTCACGGCGGACGTGAGCGGCGAGGTGGTCGGCTATGCGTTCCGCGATTCGCGTCAGGGCTCGCGGGTGACGCGGATGTTCACCGTCCATGTGCCGCCCGAAGTCATCGCTCCCAAGATCACCCGGTTCGACATCACCCCGCGTGAGGTCAAATTGGGCCAGCCGATCCTCGTGCAGTATGAGGTGGCGGGCGCCGTCACGAGCCTCACCCTGGCGCCCGGCGGCATTGCGCTCGACCCCAAGGTGAGCCAGCTCAAGGTCATTGCGGACGTGAAGGGCGATATCGAATACCAGTTGGTGGCTGAGAACCAGGGCAAGCTCGTGAAGAAAACGGTCCGGGTCCACGTGGTCGAAGGCAGTAAGGCCTCCATTGTGGTGTTCCGCTCCGACGTGAAGACGGTTCCCGAGGGCGGTGGCCCCGTGCACATCACCTGGCAGGTCACCAATGCCGAAAGGGTCGAGCTCTCTCAGGACCTGGACAACCCGCAGACCGTGGGTGTGCAGGGCGAACGCGATATCTCCATCACCGGAGAGACCGAGTTCACACTCACCGCCTACGACGATCAGGGCGCGACGGTCACCCAGAGGATCCGCATCAAGGTCGAGCCGCCGAGCACCGATCCGCCGGTTAAGTCGGGCGGCGGAAACTAGGGCTTTCCCTTCAAAATGAGGGCACGATGCCACGTGCCCTCCTCTCTCTCACCGATAAGTCCGGCGCTGCCGATTTCGCCCACGGGCTGGCTGATCTTGGGTTCGAGCTGATCAGCACGGGCGGCACGGCAAAGGCTCTGCGAGAGGCGGGCCTGGCGGTCCGCGACGTGAGCGACGTCACCGGATTTCCGGAGATGATGGACGGGCGCGTCAAAACGCTGCACCCGATGGTCCACGGAGGGCTGCTGGGGGATCGGCGCAATCCGGGCCACGTTGCCGCCATGGCTGAGGCCGGCATCACGGGGATCGACGTGCTCTGCGTCAACCTCTACGCATTCGAACAGACCGTCAGCGGGCCCCACGAGTTCGAAGCCGCCGTCGAATCCATCGACATCGGAGGTCCCGCGATGGTGCGCTCCGCCGCCAAAAACCATGCGTCGGTGCTGGTGGTGGTGGACCCTGCCGACTACGGCGCGGTTCTGGAGGCCCTCTCTGGCGAGGTTCCGGATTCGCTGAGGATCAGCCTTGCGGCGAAGGCGTTCCGGCACACGGCCTATTACGACTCGATGATCTCGCGCTACATGACCGAGCGCGCCGGCGGGTCGGAATGGCCCGAGAAGCTCACGCTCGGATGCCGCTGGGACGGGATGCCGCTTCGGTATGGAGAGAACCCGCACCAGAAGGGCGCACGCTACATCGACCCGTTGAACGCTCAGAGCGCGCTCACGCTGATCGGCTCCCAAGAAAAAGGGGTCAGCTACATCAACTGGCTAGACGCCCAAGGCGCTTGGGACCTGGTTTGCGAGCTTCCAAAGGGCGCCTGCGCGATCATCAAGCACGCCAACCCGTGCGGCGCGGCGCTTGGGGCGAACTTGGGGGATAGCTACCGGCTGGCAAAGGCCTCCGACCCGGTTTCGAGCTTTGGCGGGATCGTGGGATTCAACCAAGTCGTGGATGAAGCCGCCGTTGCCGCCATGACCGAGAAAGGCAACTTCCTCGAGGTCATCGTGTCGGCGGGATGGGAGTCGGAGGACCTGATCGAGCGGTTTCGAGCGCATACCCAGTGGGCCGCGAATTGCAGGCTCTTGGTGGGAGATCCGGCAAGGCCGTACCGTGGCCGGTCCTTCCGAACGATGGGTGGCGGGGTGTTGGTGCAGGACGTGGACGTCGATCCCGGCGAGGCGGACTGGAAGGTCGTGACCGATCGGCAGCCGACCTCGGAGGAGTGGGAGGCCCTTCGGTTTCAGTGGAGGATCATACGTCACGTTTCCTCCAACGCCATCGTCATCGGTTCGGCAACAAGGCTATTGGGAGTGGGCGCGGGCCAGATGAATCGCGTTCAGAGTGTCCGCCTCGCCTTGGCTCAAGCAGGTGAATCAGCCAATGGCGCAGCGCTCGCCAGCGACGCGTTCTTCCCGTTCCCGGACAGCCTCATCACCGCCGCCGAGGCGGGTGTGAGGGCCTTCATCCAGCCCGGCGGAAGCAAGAAGGACGACGAAGCCATCGCCGCCGCCAACGAGCGTGGACTCACGATGGTGTTCACGGGAGTCCGGCACTTCAAACACTGATCCCGAAGTCTCCCACCCTCCCGACTTCGTTCCCTTCGCTTCGCTCGGCGGGATCTGCGACAACCCCTCCCTTCCCGACAAGGCGGGACTCGGAAGCATTTTCGACTGCGTCAAGAACAAGGGAGGGGCCCCCGACCTCATATCCCAAACCCCATATCCCAAACCCCATACCCCATCCCCCATCCCCCAAGACCTCGGACCTCAGACCTCGCACCAGTAAGCCGACGCTTAAGTACACTCTCCGGCATGGCGACCGCCGCCCGGGGATTCGGCGCGCTCCGGGTCTATCTGGAGATGATCAAGATCGAACACTCGATCTTCGCGCTGCCGTTCGCGATGATCGGGATGATGTGGGGTAGCCGGACGGTCGAGCGGGAGCCGCACGTCGTTTACCAGTTGCCGGAAGGGGCCACCTATGTTCCACCTGGGTACCCGGGGAGCCCCTGGCCTGGCTGGCCGACCTTCCTCTTGATCGTGCTCGCGATGGTGAGTTGCCGCAGCGCGGCGATGGCGTTCAACCGGATCGCGGATCGGGCGATAGACGCGGACAATCCGAGGACCAAAATGCGGGCTTTGCCGGCGGGGCTGCTGCAGCTTAGGCACGCCAACCTGTTCTTCTTCGGATCGAGCGCCGTGTTCGTGACGGCGGCGGCACTGCTGAACCCCCTCTCGCTGATGCTGAGCCCCGTGGCATTGTTGGTGACGCTCGGTTACAGCCTGACCAAGCGCTTCACGCCGCTCTGCCACTTCGTGCTGGGGCTGAGCCTGGGGATCGCGCCGGCCGCAGCGTGGATCGCGGTGACGGGGACGCTAAGCTGGGCGATCCTGCCGATCACGTTCGCGGTGCTCTTCTGGACCGCGGGGTTCGACATCCTCTATGCGCTGCAGGATGTCGAGTTCGACCGGGGGCATGGGCTGAGATCGCTCCCGGCCTGGGTGGGGGTTCACCGAGCTCTCCTTATTAGTCGTATGTGTCATATAGGAGCGGTGCTGGCATTGGCTCTGGGCGGAGTCCTGGTCGGCGCGGGGCTGTGGTTCTATGTGGGGGTGGCGTTTGCGGCGGCGCTGCTGGCGTATGAGCAGAGCCTGGTGAAGCCGAACGACCTCTCTAGGATCAATCTGGCGTTCTTCACGCTCAACGGATACGTGTCGCTGGGCGTATTCGTGTTTGCTCTAGTGGATGTGGTGGTTGGTTCCTAAGGAGAGGTCATGGAGGTTGTTACGAGAGAGTTCTCCTTGCCGGCTGTTCAGGCGAAATCGATAGCTCGGAAACTGATCGTTAGGAACGGGCTCTGGAAGGTGCCAGTGGTCATCGGAGTACAAGGTCCGGTGTGGTTCTTAATCGTGTGGAGGCACTCTCTGTGGTGGGCGTTTGTCTTCGCGGCCGCATACATCCTGGGGGCGCTCCACCTATCCCGACGTCTCTTGGGAATGTATGAGCGTTCACTCCAGCAAATGGGGTTCGGACAGAACTCTCCGATGTACGTTAGGTTCTCGGACACTGGTGCTGAGGCGTTTTCCGACGGCAAAAGAGGACTGTCGCTCCCTCTTTCGGACATTATCAGCTGCGAACGGCTTTGTGGAGTTCTACTCATGGGGACTTTGGAGGGAAAGAACTTGGCAGTTCCATTGGCGGCGTTCTCCGCAGAAACAGATCTCCTTGCCGTCGAACACCAACTCAATCTAGCAGTCACTGATAACCGTGGGCTGAAGCTAAGCGGAGCTGCCTCGTGAAAGTCGCCGTTGTCGGAGCAGGGATTTCGGGGCTGTATGCCGCGCGGAGGGTGGAGGCTTCCGGCGCGGAGGTGCGCGTCTTTGAGGCCACCGACCGCCTCGGCGGGCGCATCCAGACCGTCCACCGCGACGGCCTGGTCTATGAGGCCGCCGCCGAGTGGATCCTCCCCGAGCACCAGCGCGCGCTGACCTTGGCGCGCAGCCTCGGGCTGCCGCCCATCGAGAGCCCCACCGGGCCGAACACGCTGTTCTACAAGGGCGAGACGAACTCCGGCGCGAGCCTCTGGGAGGACGCCGCTCTCGACGACCAACGCCTGAAACAGGAGCTCGACTCGCTGCTGGAGACCCTAGACAACCCCAAGGTCACGGCGTTCCAGGTTGGGCGGCTGGACACCCTGAGCCTGCAGATCCTCATCAAGTCCAAAGCGCTCAGCGAGCGCGGGGCGTGGTGGCTGGAATCCAAACTCCGCGCCGAGATGCGCGAGGACCCCGGGCGGATCAGCGTCTACGGCTATCTGGTTCAGGCCAAGCGCGATCGGGCACGCGCCGCTTCCACCACGGCGTTTCGTATTCCTGGAGGCATGTCGGAGCTGGTCGCAAAGCTCGCCGCCAGCCTGAAGAGCCCAGTCCAGACCGGCAAGCGCCTCGTGAATACCGAATGGAAGGAAAACCAGGTGTTCCTGACCTTCGCCGACGGGACGAGTGAGAACTTCGACCAGGCGGTCCTCGCCATGCCGCCCAAAGCGCTGCTGCAGGTGGCCATCACTCCATCCATCTCCCCCAAAAAGCGAGCGGCCTGGGAGGCGGCGGTCTACGGCCGGGCGGTCAAGGTGTGTTTGGAGTTCAGCCGGGACTGGTGGACCGAGATCGGCTGGAACGGCCGGTTGATGACGAATAGGCCGATCCAGCGGACTTGGGACGGAACTCTGGGGTCTGGGGTGCAGGGTCTGGGGTCTGGGCCCGACAAGGCAGCCGTGTCGGACATGTCGGACCGGTCGGACAAGGCTGACAAGTCAGATCAGACGAACACCGGAAGTTCTGCCCCCCCAACCGCAACAGACCGCCCCTCGGTCCTCAACGTCTGGATCTGCGGCAAGGCCGCTGAGAGTTGGGCCCGGTTCTCCGACCCCGTTCGCGGGTGCCTGGAAGACCTCGCCGGCCACTTCCCTCAGGCGAAGGAGCACTTCACAGGTGGGACCTGGACCGCGTGGCTGGCCGATTCACCCTCGGGCGGGGCCTACATGTTCCCCTCGACCGGATTCGTGCTCGCTCACAGCGAGAACCTCATCACGCCGGAGGGTCGGCTTCACTTTGCGGGCGACTTCTGGGGAGAGAGCGCCGGCCGCATCGAGGGTGCGCTGGATTCGGCGGAGCGGGTGTCCACAGAGGTATCGCTCTCTTGACCTTGCTGAACAACTTCCTCTGGGCCTTTGATGGTTCGCCGCAAGAGATGCTCATCGAGCATGGGCGCGTGGTCTGGCGTCGCGGGCCAAGCCCCGAGCGCCCCGAGGGAGCACAGGTCCAGGACCTTGGTGGCCAACTGCTGATGCCCGCCTTCATCGACGCGCACTGCCACTTTCTGCCGACCGGGCTCGACCTTTTGAAGTTGAACCTCGGCGGTTGCGGAACGCGCGATGAGGTGCTAGCGAGGCTCAGGGATTGGGAGCGCAACATGGAGCCGGGAAAGTGGCTGCATGCGGTCCACTACGATCAGACGCGGTTTTCGGACGGAGTTCACCTGACGCGCTGGGATCTCGATCGGGTGATTCCCAGCCGGCCGGTGTTGCTGCGACACGTGAGCGGGCACGCCAGCGTGGCGAACACGGCGGCGCTCCAGGCGGCGGGTGTTCCTGATGGAGCCCCGGACCCGAAGGGCGGATCGTTCGGGCGGGACGCCTCGGGCAGACTGGACGGCACGCTCTTTGAGAGGGTCCACGAGGAAGTCACCGCCGGGGCGCCGGACCCCAGTTTCGAGGAGATGGTGCAGGGGATCCTGCTCGCGGGCAAGCGAATGAAAGAGCTGGGAATCGCCTGTGCCACCGACATGATGACCGGGCGATTCGGGCTCGCGCAGGAGCTCGACGCCTATGAGGAGGCGGTGAAACGGGGCTGCGAGGCAAGGGTGCGGCTGTATCCGGTGTGGTCGGCGGTGTTTGGGGGTCGAGGGATGGGCGACGAGGCGCTGCGGGAGCGGACCCGGCACTGGAATGCCGATCTGATCAAGCTGTGTGGCGTGAAGATCTTTGCCGATGGGGCGGTAGGCGCCGGGACGGCTGCAATCTATGGGAGGTATGTGGCATCTGAGTTGTCTCCCCCCCCAACCCCCTCCTCAGTTTCCGCCGGAGCGAAAACCAAGGAGGGGGCTCCGGAGTCTCCCACCCCAACCCCTCCCTCAGTTTCCGCCGGAGCGAAAACCAAGGGAGGGGCTTCCGGAACCTCCACCCCTCTGCCCACTCCCCCTATCGCCTCGCTACAAGGGGAGGGGGCTCAGACTTCTGGGCAGCTCCTTTATGCTCCTGAGCGGCTGAACGAGATGGTGCGGACCGCGCACAGCTCGGGATTTCGGATTGCGATCCACTCGATCGGGGATTACGCCACGGACCTCGTGATGGATGTCCTGGAGGCCACCGGCGAGCCAAGCAGACACCGCATCGAACACGCGATGCTGCTCTCAGATTCTCAGATCGAGCGTTTGGCGGGCCTTGGATGCCACGTCTCGATGCAGCCCGAGTTTCTGATCCGGTTCGCCCACGCCTACAAGCGGCAGCTTGGCCCCGAGCGAGCCTCGAAGATCAAAAGAATGCGCTCAGTGGTGGACGCGGGAATCGCGCTAAGCCTCAGCTCCGACCGGCCGATCGTCTCGGGCGACCCTTGGGTGGGGGTTCGGTGTGCATCGGATAGGCCGGAGGGGTTCGACCCTGCCGAAAACCTGACACGCATGGAGGCACTGCTCGGCTACACCCAGAAGGCCGCGGAAGCCAACGAGGACGGCGGCCGCATGGGCTCGCTCAGTGAAGGCCAGCTTGCGGACTGGATCGTCTGCGAGGGCGATTCGCGATAGGCGATGCGCGATGAGAGAAGGGCGCTGGGCGAATCTGGGATAGAGGATAGAGAACTCCAAGAAACTATCCTTTATCCCTGACCCACTTATCCCTTATCGAATATCACCAAACACCTGAGGACCTAAAAACCTGACCACCTGACAACCCAAGAATCTCAGCAACCACGCACCTGCGCAGCTCACACCTTGCTCTTGAAGTACTCAATCGTCCTTCTTAGCCCCTCTTCGACCGACGTTTTCGGCTCCCAACCGAGGACCGTGCGCGCACGCGTAAGGTCGGGGCGGCGCTGCTTCGGGTCGTCAATTGCCGCCTCAAGGTGGACGATCTCGCTGTCTGAGCCTGTCAACTTGAGGATGAGCTTGGCGAACTCGAGGATCGGAAACTCGAACTCGGCGCCGATGTTGACGGGCTCCTGATAGTTGGATTCCGCCAGCATCAAGGTGCCCTCGATCGTATCGTCCACGTAGCAGAAGCTCCGTGTGTGCAAGCCGTCGCCATACACCGTGAGAGGTTCGCCGCGCAGGGCCTGGGCGATAAAGTTGGGCACCACGCGCCCATCGTCAAGCCGCATTCGGGGGCCGTAGGTGTTGAAAAACCGCGTGATCCGCGTGTCCACCTTGTGGAAGTTTCTATAGGCCATGGTCATGGATTCGGCGTAGCGTTTGGATTCGTCGTAGACGCCCCTTGGGCCGATCGGGTTGACGTTGCCCCAATAGGTCTCCGGCTGCGGAGAGACGAGGGGGTCGCCATAGACCTCGCTGGTGCTGGAGATGAGGAACTTCGCGCCCTTGGCCTTGGCAAGGCCGAGCGCCTTGTGGGTTCCCAGAGCACCAACCTTGAGCACCTGAATCGGAAACCGCTCGAAGTCGACCGGGCTTGCCGGGCTGGCGAAGTGGAAGATGAAGTCCACCGGGCCATCCAGGTAGAGAAACTCGGTGACGTACTGCTTGATGAAACGGACCTGCGGGTTGCCGAGGTGCTGGACCAAGTTGTCGGTCGAACCGGTGATCAGGTTGTCGATCACGACGACGTCCCATCCCCGCTCAACAAGGCGATCCACCAGGTGGGAGCCGAGGAACCCCGCCCCTCCCGTCACAACGGCGCGCATGGCCTGATTATGCGTGAGGATGAACGAAGGCGCGTAAAGGCTATGAAGGCTGCCCGTGGGGCAGACCCTCAGTCTGCCGGGGGCAAGCATGTCCTGCACAGGTGTGAAGAAGGCCGAGGGTTCCCTAAGAACAATGAAGGTGTCCCGTGGGGCAGACTCTCAGTCAACCTTTGGCCGCAGGACCGAGCTTGGACTCTGCCGGGGTATTGAGGTATGCCTGAGGGCGAGGCAGAACCAGAGATGAAACCGATCCTCAACACCGATTCGATGGCGCAAACCCTGTGGTCGCTTGAGCGGGCAAGGCTCGAAGGGCGCCCGCAGAACGAACCTGCCGTTTCCGAAACCCTTCGGTGGATAGCGGGCCGACAAGGGTTGCCGGGGGCCTATGCGACGCACCTGTTCATGCCCACGCAGCACGATGTTGAGTCCCGGAACGGGACGCCTACCTACGAGGACAACTCGATGAGTCGGGTCGGAGTGATACACGTCTTGGGTGAGGAATCGACCAGGGCGCTGGCCCTTTGGGGAGTCGACACGGGATGGGACCGCGAGAAGGCGAGCCGGGTGATCGCTTCATTCGATCGTGGGTCGGCGAGGTTCTGCTGCTATCGGTGCTCGGTGGCTTGGTGGCGCGCTCTCTCCGCGACCCGGATACCAGCGTGTGAGGCGATTTTGGCAAGGGCGGTTCGATGGGTCGAGGACTCGATGGAGAGGAGTAGGCCCTATGGCTTTCCGTTCTTCTATCTGCTGCTGGCGCTTTCCGAGATGCCGATTCCCGAGGTGGAGCGGCTGAAGCCGCTGCTCCGCCCGCCCGCCGAGAGGGCCTTGAAAGGGCTTGTCGGGAACGACACCCGAACGTTCTTCCGACGCTGCGCAGCCGAGTGGGCGGTGAGCTAAGGGAGTTGGCTGCCCGATCAGGTCTCGAACCTGAAACCTCCTGATCCAGAGTCAGGCGCTCTGCCAATTGAGCTATCGGGCAATGGGATGGATATGATACCCGCGGGGGGCAATGGGGAGTTCTCAGGTGCTCAGGCATTCGTCAGTCGTGTCTCCACCCCCAACCCCCTCCTCATTTACGAACCAAAACGAGGAGGGGGCTACTTGCCCTTCGCCCTTCGCCGTTCGTACCCCCTCCCCCGACCGTGTCTTCCCGCGACACAATGGGGCCATGCCATACAAGCGAAAATCATGGACCCAGAAGTGGGCCGAGGCGAAGGCCAAGCCGGGCTTCCCAATGGTCTTCGACTGCGACAAGACGCACAAACGATGGGTGGTGCCGGCGCCCTCGGAAATCGAGGAGATTGTCAAGACGATCCCAAGGGGAAAGGTGATGCCGATCGGTGAGATCGCGGCCCAGATCATGGCCAAGCACAAGACTGAAATGTGTTGTCCGATGACCACGGGCATCTTCACATGGCTGCTTTCTTACGCAAGCTGCGAGGCCGAAGGGCTGAACGTGGCCGAGGACTGTGGCAAGAGGATCAACCCCAAGGCGGCGCACCGGGGCGTGCCCTGGTGGCGGGTGGTCAAGACCGGCGGCGAACTGAACCCCAAGTATCCCGGCGCGCCGGAGCTGCAGAAGGCGCTGCTGGAGTCGGAGGGCATCAAGGTGGTGGCGAAGGGGAAGAAGCTGGTCGTAGCGTGATCCCAAACTGGGAGTGCTAGTTCACGTTGCTAGTGAGCCGCGCTCTTATGGAGCAGCTGTTCGATCTCAGACCGAAAGGCGATGAAGTCGAGATCAGCGTCCGATCGCTGATAGGCGCCAACTTGGGCCAGCATCTCGTCTTGGTCATCGTTGAAGTAGACGCGCCACATGGCGCCAAACCAACCTTCGGACCGAGTGCTCTCGTCATCGAACTGTTCTACCAAAGTCGGCCCTGAGTTCTCCTTGCGAGTCCTTTCTCTCTTGCTCGCCTCGACCTCTCGGTAACCCACTTGCACGCGGAAGCATCGAGTTTCAGATTGATTCAAGAAGACCTCGAGCTTTGGGCCCGATTGCCTCTCCGTTTCACTGGAACGGAATTCGAGCGGCAGGGGAAAGACAAAAGTCGCGCTCGTATTGGAGGCCCAGCGACAGCCTTCGGGTGGTGAGCCCAGACTCGTAGAAAACCTGTTCAGCATCCAGTCGTCTGGCTTCATTGCAAACGAGTCGCCTTCGATGACACCGTCACTCATTTCGTCAGGCTTGAGCCATCGGCCACGAATCCTCAGTCCGAGGCTCTTCCAGTCAGCGACGCCGATGGCGAGGCGGGCTTTTCGTTCGATCACCCATTGTTCTCCGGGCCAAAGCTCCCATTCCTGTCGATCAAAAGGACTCAGGTAGTAGGCCACATTGGAAGTTTCAAACGCCTCGCCATCCCAGGTCTCACGCCATGTGGCTGCAAGTCGTTCTCCTCGTTTTGCGACCACGGTACGTGCTTGTCCGCAGAGGAGCAGCTTTGCGGCAGTGAGAGCATCTGCCGCGGATTCAAAGTGCCCGTGCCATTCATCGGTTTCCACAACCCACTGTTCGTCTCTATGGAGCACGGAGATCCCGGTGGGCTCGTTGTGCGCGAGGATAGACAGGACTCCGTCGTCCAACTGGACCCCAAGGTATGGGACCTTGACGATCAGCTTATGAAGGCCGAGGGCCCTGGCAGCAGCACTCAGGTCCATCTTTGACAGATCCAATGGCTCAGGTTTCGGTCTGGGAAGCAACATCTGTGACTCCTACCCCACCTTCTCTATAAAGTCCTCGACCACGTTCCACCAACGCATCGTGGCCGGGGTACGTATGGGGCCGGAGGCGAGCTTTCGGAGGTCGATGTTAAGCGGTACTCCCCGGCGGACGACCGCATAGAGAACCTCGGGCTCAGTCCCCACGATTGACCAATCGCCCTGATCTCCAAGGGCGGCGGCATGATTCTCCAGTGGGTTGCGCAGGAAGATGGCCATGCTGCGGTCTCTCTCAGTCACCTTGCCTTCGAAGGGTCTGGAGTCGACGAGTTGCTTGAGCCGGTCCCAGGAGAGCGGCACTGCGATCGGTTCCTTGAGGCCATAGACGGACAGGGCGTGTTCGACGACCCCCGCTGCGATTTCCGGCTCATGCTTCGTCTCAATTCGCACGTTTCCCGACTGCAAGAAGGTGGATGCCTTGCCAAGGCGCGTCTTCTCGATCACCTCGATGAGCTCCGCCATCGTGATGCGGTTGTGCTTTCCGACGTTGATGGCTCTTAAGAACAGTGCGCAAGGGCTCAATTCAGGCTCCTTTGAAATCACCACTTGTAAGGGTTGTCGCCACGGGACCAAAGGTAAGAGACGAGTTGCCCGGTGTGATACCACTCATGTTGGGCGAGGCTGCGCAAGGCCTCGGCACGCGGCGTGAATGGCTGGCGGAGAGACTCGAACCACCGCTCGGGGAATGGGAATGGCTGTTCGAGTTCCTCGGCGGTCAAAGAGTCGATGTACTCAAGCGTCTGCATCCGGGTGTCTGCAAGAGCCTGCTTGAGCCCTTCGATCGTCTGAGATCGGCTGCCGAAGTCCCCAGCCTCTTCGTAGCTTAGTTTCTTCTGGTCGGTGATCCAGGTCATCAGTTGCCGCTCGGTGGCGCCGATTTCGATGAGCTGGCCGCGCACGGTGCGCATGCCTGGGGTAGGCGCCCAATCAAGGTCGGCATCCGAGAGTCTGGAGATGGCCTCATCGAGGTCCTCGCGGACGAGGGCGAGCCGGGCTTTGAGGAGGTCGTGAAGGGTCTGGTTCATTGGTTAGGGGATTATCCTCTATCTATGCCCACTGGGGGAGCAGGAAAGCAGCCGCCGGTTCTGTGCCAGCGCCTAATGGGGGCTTTCACGCAGGGAGCGCGGAGATGCACAGAGTTTATCCTCACCCGGTTCGCTACGCTGACCGGTCTCTCCCTGTATGGGCGAGGTGGTCTCCCACCCTCCCGACTTCGTTCCCCTCGCTTCGCTCGGTGGGATCTGCGACAACCCCTCCCTCAGTTTCCACCAGAGCGAAAACCAAGGGAGGGGCTATCCCCCTCCCGCTTTCTGGATGTTTGCCCAGGCGTCGCGGAGAGTCGCTGTTCGGTTGAAGACGAGGTTGCCGGGAGATGAGTCCTTGTCCACGCAAAAGTAGCCCATGCGCTCGAACTGGTACCGAGTGCCCGCCGGTGCATCCTTGACGCTGGGCTCGACGAACGCCTGCACCACTTTCAGCGAGTTCGGGTTCAAGTTGTCCAGATAGCTGCCGCCTTCGGGCGCCTCGTCGGGGTTCGGCTTGCGGAACAGGTGGTCGTAAAGCCGGACCTCCGCCTTCACCGCCGTCTCCGCAGCCACCCAGTGCATCGTCGCCTTGACCTTGCGTCCATCTGGGGCATCGCCGCCCTTGGTGGCCGGGTCATAGGTGCAGCGCAGTTCCGCGATCTCGCCGCTGGCGTCCTTGACGACCTCTTGGCAGGTGATGAAGTACGCATAGCGGAGACGAACCTCGCGCCCTGGGGCGAGGCGGAAGAACTTGGGAGGGGGCTCCTCCATGAAGTCCTCGCGCTCGATGTAAAGCTCGCGCCCAAACGGGACCTTGCGCGTCCCGGCTTCGGGGTCCTCGGGGTTATTGACCGCGTCCATCTCTTCGATCTGGCCCTCGGGAAAGTTGGTGATGACGACCCTCAGCGGGTTCAGGACGCCCATCACCCGGCTCGCGTGCTTATTCAGGTCCTCGCGGACGCAATCCTCGAGTACATGCGCCTCGATCACGCTGTCGGCTTTGGTCAAACCCACGCGAGTCACAAATTCCTTAATCGCCTCGGGCGTGTAGCCGCGACGGCGCATCGCCACAAGTGTGGGCAAGCGCGGGTCGTCGTAACCGGACACGTGGCCGCCGTTCACCAATTCGATGAAGCGGCGCTTGCTCATGACGGTGTAGGTGATATTGAGCCTGGGGAACTCGATCTGCCTGGGATGGTAGATGCCTAGCTCGTCGAGGAACCAGTCGTAGAGTGGACGGTGGATGACGTATTCGAGCGAGCATAGCGAGTGGGTGACGCCCTCGATCGAGTCCTCTAGGCCGTGCGCCCAGTCGTACATGGGATACACGCACCACTTGCCCCCCTGGCGGTGGTGCTCAGCGTGGAGGATTCGATACATCACAGGGTCCCGCATGACCAGGTTGGGGCTTGCCATGTCGATCTTCGCGCGAAGCGTCCGAGTTCCATCCGGGAACTCCCCGTCCTTCATGCGCTCGAAGAGGTCGAGGTTCTCTTCAACAGACCGCTCGCGAAAGGGGCTGTTTGTGCCCGGCTCGGTAAGGGTTCCGCGGGTTTCGCGGACCTCATCAGCCGTGAGGTCGCAGACATAGGCCTTTCCCTTGCGAATGAGGTCCTTGGCCCACTCGAACATCTGCTCGAAATAGTCGGAGGCGAAGAGAGGACCCATGACTTCAGGCCGGTAGTTGTCTCCCTCCCCAACCCCTCCCTCAGTTTCGCTTCGCAAAACCAAGGGAGGGGCTTTCAATGAGAGAACCCAATGGACGTCCTCGATGATGCCGTCGACGAACTCCTGCTCCTCCTTCTCGGGGTTGGTGTCGTCGAAGCGGAGGTTGAACTTCCCGCCAAAGTCCTGAGCAATCCCGTAATTGATCCAGAGCGCTTTGGTGTGTCCGATATGCAAGTAGGCGTTGGGCTCCGGAGGGAAGCGCGTGTGTACACGGTCGAACCTGCCTTCGGCGAGGTCCTGCTTGATGGCGTCTCGGATGAAATCGCTCGGGATGGCGGCGAACTGCTCGGGGGTCAAATGGCACATAGAGTCGGGGTTTCCCTTGGCTCCTGAGTTTACTGCGTAGGTTTGCAGGTTGTTAGGTTCGTAGGTTAGGGGGCACTGCAGCCGCCGGTTCCTTGCCGGCGCGGTTGGCGCTTTCTCGCTATGGATGCAGAGATCCGCAGACGAACGCAGAGGAGTTCAGTAGCCGCGGGTTCCGTGCCGGCGTCGATGGTGATTTCTCGCCAAGTCGCAAAGGCCCCAAGGTTCGCAAAGGCCAACTCATGCTCCTGGATCCCCCTCACCCGGTTCACTCCGTTCACCGGCCTCTCCCCAAGGGGGCGAGGTGGAACGCCCGACCCAATCGCGCATCGCGCATCGCGTATCGCGCTGCTCCCCCTCACCCGGTTCACTCCGTTCACCGGCCTCTCCCCAAGGGGGCGAGGTGGAAGCGCCACCTCCTCGTCTTGGTTCGTAAATGAGGAGGAGGTTGGGGGGTGGAGACTCCGGGCGCAGGCAGGTCGGACCGGATCAGCGACGGCTTCGCAACATTCCAAAGAGTCCGAGACTGAGCACTGCCAGCGCGCCAGGCTCAGGCACCGGGTTCACAATCGCATCGTCCATGACGAGTTCCGAGTGGAAGAGGCCGTTCGGATCGTAGTAATGGCCCCAGTTGGTCCAGGTCAGCGTGACAGATGACGCGGTCGGCTGAAACACGACGTAATAGCGGAGCCAGGGCCCAAGCGAGCTGCCAAACGTCGGGCAAGTGAGGTAGATCGTGCTCTCGCCCGTGATATCCAATCCGAAGAATCCATCGAGCCATCCGACGTTGAACGCCGCATCCTCTGCGGAAGCCCAGAAATCGAGCCGGTACTGCTGAGAGGTGCTCAGCCCCGTGAGCGTCTGGCTGAGGGTCACCGGGCCGTACAGCGGGTCGGGCACGATGCCGGGAGTGCCAGAGAAGGTCACAAGTCCGTTCGCATGGTAGGTGGGCTGGGTGCCAAGGCTGGACATATAGAGCGCCCCGAAATAGAGGGCTTCCGTGCCGTGCGGGATCGGCGCGCTGCCAGCAATCTCACCCGGTGAACCGTGGCCCCACATGGCGTAGCTGCTCGGCTTTCCGGTGGCGGCCCAACCGGTGAGGGGGACGAAGGGGGTGTTTGTGGTCCCGGTAGCCCAGAAGCGGAACGGCTCGCTGTAGAAGCTGCGATCGAACTCGAAGCTGCCGTTCGTCAGCAGGTTGTTTGGACGGTTGCCGAGCACCGAATAGCCGCTGCTGACGGAGATGACCGAGCCAAAGGACGACGCCGTTGCCAGCAAGATTGCGAGGCCGCAGAGACGCTTCATATCAGATCAGTTGTCGAAAAGTGTGCCAATCGTGACGAAGATGCAAAGATTGGCACCCATTGTTCCACTGAGGGTCCAGAGGTGGCCGGCAGGTTTCGCCGGTGCTTGCACAAGAGATTGCCTATCAGGCACTCACCCCGGTGGCGGTATCGTAACAACAACATGTTGCGGCGTCACCTCGTTCTGTTGTCGGCGATCCTCGTTGTTCTGGTCTCCCATCCCATCGCGGCACACCTGCGGCCAGATGAAAAATCTGTCCGGGAAAGCCTTGGCAAGCTCCGCTCCCTCGAAGAGCCGGAGCGCGGGAGCCTGACCAAGACGCTCGCCTTCGAGATCCGGTCGATGCCGGGAGGCGCCTCCAAGACCGGCCTTGCCAGCAGCCTCGCGACCCTTTGCACCGAGAGCGACAGCGGCAGAGAGACGCTGCAGGCAGTTGCCGATACTCTGGTCCAGGCCATCCAGCAGTCGCCTCCCAAGGCCCAGGGGTCGGAGCCCGCCTATGCCTATGTGCAGCTTGCTCAGTTCTCGCGCTACGAGAAGCTGAAGGTGAATTTGGAGACGCCGGAGTTCAAAGCGGCGATATCTCATCTGATCGCGCTCGAGAAGTCTCGCGACAACGCCAACTTCACGCTCAGCGACCTCTCAGGCAAAGAATGGACGCTGAAGAGCATCAAGGGAAAGGTGGTGCTCGTGAACTTCTGGGCCACTTGGTGCCCGCCTTGCCGCAAAGAAATGCCCGACATGGAGAAGATCTACCGGAGGTTCAAGGACAAGGGTCTGGTGATCCTGGCGATCTCCGACGAGGAGGAGAGCAAGGTGCGTCCGTTCATCGAGGAAAAGGGATACACCTTCCCGATCCTGCTCGACCCGGGCCGGAAGGCCAACACGGCGTTTGGCATCCAAGGCATCCCGAACAGCTTCGTGTTCGACCGATTCGGGAGGCTGCAAGCGGTGGCGATTGACGGACGCTCCGAGCGGCAGCTTCTCGACCTGTTGGCGAAAGCCGGGCTGAAGTAGGTCTGTGGAATTGCAGGTCTGTAGGGCCTGTAGTCGCCGGCTCCGTGCCGGCGCATTTGGGGGGCTTTCACGTCAGGAACGCGCTTCGCCGTTCGCCGCTCGCTTCCCTTGGGGGCCACCCCACTCCTCCTCCGCCTCAGATAGTCTCCGATTCATGGCAGCCACCTTCTTAACCCTTTCCGCCATGCTGGCCGCCGCAATCCCTGGAGCCACCAATCTTCAGGCCGAAAACGGCGTCCCCAAGTCCATTCTCAACCGCCTGACGAGCGGCGTCAACATCACTCGCTGGATGTGCTACCTGGCCAACCCAAACGACCAGGAGCACTTTCGTAACTACATGAAGCCCGCCGACTGGCAGAACTTCGAGAGGCTGGGCATCAAGTACGTTCGCCTGTGCGTTTCTCCCGAGGCGATCTATGACAACGGCAAACCCAAAGCCGCGAATCTGCCCGCGCTCGATGCGGCGCTCAAGGCGCTCGTCGACCACAAGCTCGCCGTCTTTCTCGACCTTCACGA
Source organism: Armatimonadota bacterium (assembly GCA_016223145.1). Taxonomy (NCBI): domain Bacteria; kingdom Bacillati; phylum Armatimonadota; species Armatimonadota bacterium. The sequence goes on from JACRPN010000022.1 coordinate 129,401, forward strand.
CAACGGGCAGCTGAAGCTCGACTCGCCGGGGCAGAACAACACGGGCCTGATCACGTTCTGGGAAGCCCTATCGCAGCGCTACAAGGGCAAGTACGAAGGCGACGTGGTTTTCGAGATCGTGAACGAGCCGATCTTCAACCAGAAGAACGAAGCGGTCTGGTGGGAGCTGCAGGACAAGGTGGCGAGCGCGATCCGCAAGATCGACCCGGCGCGGAGCATTTTGGCGACGGGCACCGGTTGGGGAGGCATCGACGGGCTGGTGGCGATGCAGCCGCTCAAGCTGAAGAACGTGATCTACTCCTTCCACTGCTACGACCCGTTCTTCTTCACGCATCAGGGCGCGAGCTGGGTGGGCGAATGGCCGCGCGACATGAAGTCGGTGCCGTTCCCATCCACTCCTGAGAACGTCGAGGCGATCCTAAGCAAGAACGACGCAAAGTTCCACGACGCGCTGCGCCAATACGGTAAGGAACGCAACGACGCGGCCTACCTGCGAAGGCGCATCAAGCTGGCGATGGATTGGGCGCGGAAGAACCGGGTCCCGGCGATTCTGGGAGAGTTCGGGGCCTACCCGCCGGTGGCGCCGGTTGATTCCCGAGGACGATGGTTCCAGGCGATGATGGCGGCCTGCAAGGCCGAAAAGGCGCCCTATTGCCTGTGGGGCTATGACGACGCTCTTGGCCTCGGCCGCAAGGTCAGTCCCGACGGCGGCATTTGGCTGGATGAGGTGACACTGAAGGGGATGTACGGGAGGTAGGTTAGCGGCTGCAGGCTCCTGAAACAGCCCTGATACATGTGTTGAGCAGGTGGACAGCGCGCACCGACTACACAATTGGTGTTTTTGGGCAAAGCGTGTTGTAACATGCTCCCATGCCCATACATCGAGCTTTCAACAGGCTGCTTTTCGCCGTAGCCTTGTGTTGTGCTGCAAACCTCAGTTGGGGGCAGTACTCGATCATCTCGGGCGAGTACCGAGGTGAGGGCTCGACGGGCGGCTCGCTGTCGCTGCTTGTCGCAAGGCCCTCTGGCAAGAACTGGACAGTAAAAGGGACGCTGAAGACGTACAAGAAGTCCAAGGGGCTCCCTGTTTCGGGAACGCTCTACTCAGCGACGAACAAGCTCTCTCTCCGTGTCACCGGCATTCCCCAGAACGCCGTCCTGGATGGCCACTTCGACCCTGAAACCGGGACGATCGAGGCCGACTTCAAGGCAAAGAGCGCGACGAGCGAGCTCCATATACAGTCCTTCTCCTGCAAGAACAAGAACCAAAAGGCCGAGATGGAAACGGTTTGGGTTCTTGAAGCTGGCTATCCAAAACGATGCGAGTCGTTCACCGAGGAAATGGCAAAGGGAATCACCGTCGATCCCGAAGGCGGAACTGTTACCTGGAAGAACATCCCCAAGCATGACGGCAGCAAAGTGGACCAGGTCATCAAGTTCACGGTGCCAAAGAACGAATACCGGCAAGGCGAAAAGCTGCTGTGGACACTTGATGCCAGTGGGTGCGCCCACGACACCCCTGTTGTGGAAGGTCTACACATGGCCTTGGGTTGGGACGGCCAAGGTTGGGCTTTTGCCATAGATTGGGGCGATAGCTCCTACGGCAAAGCGGTCGGATGGCGTCCAAAGTGGGAGCCCGTGTTCAGCCCTCCCGCCCGCTCTCGGGTTCGGTTCGTCGTCCGCCAGCCCTATGACCTCTATGAATGGTGGTATGCACCGGTTTCCCGGCCCAAGAAGCCTGCCGTAAAGCCTGAGGAAAAGCCGCCCGTCAAGCCCCCAAGCACCACAGGCTCAGGCGGAACGCCTGGAAAGCCGGCAGGCGGCGGCGGAACGGGCCCGGCAACAACGGCGCCGAAACCCCCTACCCTCAGAGTCGTTGCGATGACGGGCAACGTTCAAGTTCGAAAGAACAACAGCCTCCAGTGGGTCGACTTCAAAGACGCGCTGCCCCTCAAGGTTGGCGATATGATCACGACCAGCTTTGACGAAGAGATCGAGTTCGCCCTGCCCGATGGTGCCACCTTGCGCATGGAGCCGAACTCGACGATCAAGGTCGGACCCTTGCTGCAGGCGGGTGGGCAGCGGACCCAAGCGATCATGGATATGGTCGCGGGACGCGTCTTTGTTAGGGCCACCTCCAGACCCGGCTTTGCCGGCGGAGACTTCGTCCTGCGCCGCAACGAAACAGGGGTGTCACCCCGAGGCACCGCATTCTCGGTTGCGTTTGACGAAAAGAGCAAGATGATGCAAGTTCATGTTGACGAGGGAGAAGTCACGATCACCAACAAAGGCGAACAGCCGATCATCCTCAAAGCAGGAGAAACCTGGGCGCGGCAGTACCTAGACGGTGGCTAAGTTGTTGAGGTAGAACAAGATGTTGAGGCAGGCAAAGGGGATGTACAGGCGGTAGACCGTTCGCTCTAGCGGGTTAAGCTGCTACCCCACTACCTCAACTTGCTGAGGCAGTAGCTATACACCAACTTGGCAGCCAGCCGGCGTAAGTGCCATGATGGACTTGACGCCGTTCGTTCCTGGCGGCAAGGTGTGGTTGGTTCTGATCTTGCTTAGGTTAATGTAACCGGAAGCAGCATCAGAGTTTGAACCCGGACCGCAGTCATACAAATAGAATCGCTCTCCTTGCGTAAGCAAGATCCTCTTGCATCCGCCGAGATGGCGATCGCGAACGTAATTGCGAGCTTGCTGGATTGCACTCTGCATGCCATGCCCAAATCCCTTCGCTTCACAAACCAACACGCAGTTGTGCTCTGTTGTTGGGGTGCCAGTGAAGCCAGCGAGATCGATTTTCTTCCATTCGACAGCAAGAAGCTGTTCGGACCAGCCCAATGCAAGCAGAAGAGGAAGAACCATGTGAGCTATGACTTCGTGTTCGCCCGGTCGACTGCTTGCTCCACCGAAATGCTCATACCATTGCCAGAGTCGTCTTTGGCGCTCAATTGCTTTGACCGCTTGCTCGACGTGCGCGTTTGGGAGACCGAGGCCAAATAGATGCGTGGCTAAGTCCTCCAAACTGAGCGGCTCGGGCGGTTCTTCAGGAAGTGGTCGCAGTTCACGACTCTCGATGCGTTCCAGAAGTGGCTCGAGCAAGATGGACGTCGAGTTCTGATGATGCCTCGTGAACTTCACGATCTGTTTCATGTATGAAAAGAGTGGTCGGTCTTTCTGGAGGTCTGCGATGGCGTCCACAAGATGGTCCTGCCAGATGACCCGATGATAGTGCTGCAAGTCCCAACCGAAGACGTCGTCAAAGGATGAGGACCAACCGTAGCCTGGACCGGCCACCACGCCAATGCCTACGAGCGTGTGGCCCTGGCGGGCAAGCACAATGTCTCCTTCACACACTTCCTGCGAGAACGCCCGAACTCGTGCAATATGATGACTGGGCCAGTCAGCAACCTTGTAATCTGGTTCATGGTAGTAGCCGAATCGGCCAGGACCAAGAAACATCACGTCATGACGAAAGAAAACGTCGCCATAGAACCTTCCGGTGTCTCCAGCAGCTATTTGCCATATTCGGCGCTCACCCATCGGAAGAGACTACCCCTGCCCAATCCTCTTCAAAAACTCACTGCTTGCGCCGCCCTCGGAGGTCTGCGTCACCCCAAACCGCTTGATCGAGGCGGCCAGTTCCTTGGCGCGGCCCGGCCACAGCGGGTCTTTGCGGTCCATCCGCAGGACCTCCAGATAGAGCAGGCCCATCTTGGCCCTCTGGACCATTTCGTGCGCCACGGGATCGGCGGTGGTTCGGAATTCCGCCGCCGAGAAGAGCTCTCGACCCTGGTCGAGGAGGTCTTGTGGGAAGTAGGGAGCGGTCGGCGGGTCATAGATCGTCGCGTGCACGTTTTGGGTGCGCGCGGCGCGGTGGGTCAGGTCGAGCCACTGCTGCATCAGGGGCGCGGCCGCTCCATAGACCCCCTCCAGAAACTCTGAGATGATCGGCTTGGGGTCGAGGTCCGGGTTCCACATCAGGCGCGCCAAGAGGTAACTCTTGAGCTCGGCCATATCGGCGCCGCCGCCCGGAGGATAGGCGCCCTCGTCGAAAAGACCGACTACACCCGAATCACGGAACAGCTTCACGTCGCCGATGATCTCGTCGATGCAAGGCAGAGGCTGGAGGTAGCCCGCAAAATCAGTGCAGTAGTGCCAGACATAAAGCTGGTTCGTGATCTTCGACCAAGCTTGCAGGTTGGCCAGCGGGGTCTTGTTCTTGTCGCAGGCATTGAGCGGGTGTGAAAAGCACGCGCCGATCGGGGCGATGCGTACACGGACGTTCTTGTGCGGCTTCTCCAGTTTGGGAGGCTTCTCGCTCCACTGATAGGCGAGGGTGTCGATGAGTACGTTCGGATACGTTTTGCCGACCTCATCGGCGACCTTGTTGACGAACCTGAGCAGCGGCCCCGCGGGCGATTCCTCTTCCTTCTCGACCTTCAGGCAGTTCTCGCATTGGCAGTTCGAGTAGGTGTCGTTCTGCGAGACCGAGAAGATCGTGGCTTTCGGATTCTCTTTGATCCACTCTTTGACCTTGTCGATCGAGAGCTTGAGCACGTCGGGGTTGGTCAGGCAGAGCTGGGTGTAGCCATCCTGGCGCTTGCCGTTCACGAACGAGAAGTACTCGGGGTGGTCTTTGAAGTAGTCCTTCGGGTTGATGATCTCCCAGAACGTGTGGACGAACTTGCCGTAGGTGACCTTGCCTCCCCGCTCGTCGCCGACCGTGATGAAGGCGCCGTTGACCTTGTTGCGGGCGGCCCAAGTGCCGTCGAACGCCTCGGTCCAATAGGGGTCGCGGTATTCGAAAGCAGGCTTCTCGTGGAGGTTGAGCTTATCCACGATGAGCGTGGGCTTCTTGGGGATGCGTGCGATCTTGCTCGTGAACCAGCGGCAGCCAAGGACGTCTTGAAGAAAGGTGTAGCAGCCGTAGAGGGGCCCGCGTTTGCCCCCGCCGGAGATAACGAGGTTTCCACCCGTCGTCTTGATGGTGTATTCCTCCTCCTTGAGCTTGGGGTCCGAGAAGATCAGAATGCTCCCCGAGGCCGACTGGGGTTGGTTAACGATCTTCAGTTCGGCGCCCGAGATCTGCCTGATGGTGGTTTGCAGTTCTTGAGCGCCGAAACGTGCGGAGGGCTCGGTGCTCAGCAGGCCAATGGAGCATTGGGCGACGCCGTCTTTCGCGATGGTGAAGCCGGCAGAAGGGAAGAGGAATGCCGCGGCGATGAGGCTGACCATGGCCCCAGTATGTCGAATCCCTTAGTGAAGTGGGGTGAGCTCGATTCTCCGAAACTCCACTTCGCTGCCCTCAGCCTGAAGGGCGATTTGGCCCCTGGTTGCCGTGCAGTGATCGCCTGCATTCACGAGCACCCCATTGACCCAAACCAGGATCGTGTCCTTTCGGCACAGCACCACCATCTCATTCCAATCGCCAAGGGGCCTTTCCAGGCCGTCATAGAGGTTCACGATCCGGCGCGACTTGTTGCCGTCTACGCCCCAATTCTCTCTTGGCCCGCGGCGCCTTTCCATGTTGGGCACCGCGATGTCCTCGCCGATGCACCAGAAGTCGCCGGCATCGCCCGACTGCATTTGAACTTCAAGCGACTGGGGGAACATATCGTAGAGCCGTCTCGGTTTGGAGGCGTGAACCAGCACCCCACAGTTCCCTGGGCGAGCCGAGAAGCGGTAGGAGACCACCAGGCGGTAGTCGGAGAAGGTCCGGTCGGTGATCAGGTGTCCACCCGGGGTGCCGAGGCTCACCAGGACGGTTCCTCCCGATTTCGTGCTCTTGCGGACGATGAAGGGCTTTGCGCCCGCGGGATTGTTGTCCAGAGCGGGGACGTCCATGTGCCAGCCCGCGAGGTCCTTGCCGTTGAAGAGAGACACGGTCCCGCCCTTTGCCTGGGGCAGCCAGGGCAGCGAGGCGAGCGCGAGGAACGCGGGTAGTGGGCCCATGAAAGCCAGTCTATCCCAACTCATCTCAATCGCTACGGCCGGAGAAAACCAGCCACCCGAATCTGGAATTGATTGTAAACTTTGATTCGAAAGCGATGAGAGCACCCGACCACGGCGGAGGATGGCAGGCGCTGCGCTATACCTGGCGCAAGGGCCGTCAGGTGGGTTTTGGCAGGCTCTGGAGGGCCATGCGCTCGCGAAACGCCTGCAAGACTTGCGCGCTCGGAATGGGTGGCCAGAAAGGCGGCATGGCCAACGAGAGGGGGGCATTTCCGGAGGTCTGCAAGAAGTCGCTGCAAGCGATGGCCGCCGATATGATGGGCCGGATCGACGAGCGGTTCTTCGCGAAGTACTCGATTCAGGACCTCCAGACCTTCTCGCCGCTGGAACTCGAAGCCTGTGGACGACTGGCGTTCCCGGTGGCCGCCGAGCCTGGTGCGACCCACTTTCGGCCGATCGGCTGGGGGGAAGCGATCGATGCCGCTTCAGCCGCGCTCAAGGCGACGGACCCGGAGCGAAGCTTCTTTTACGCCAGCGGGCGAAGCTCGAACGAAGCCGGGTTCCTGATGCAGCTTTTCGCACGGGTCTACGGCACCAACCACGTCACCAACTGCAGCTACTACTGCCATCAGGCGAGCGGTTACGGGATGAAGGACTCGCTGGGGACGCCCGTGGGAACGGTGGACCTGGAGGACGTGGAAAGCTGCGACCTGATGTTTTTGATCGGCGCAAACCCCGCCTCGAACCACCCACGGCTGATGACCCAACTCATGAAGCTCCGCAACCGCGGCGGCCACGTGATCGTGGGGAACCCCGTGCTCGAGACCGGGCTCGTGCGCTTCAAGGTGCCGTCGAACGCCCGCAGCATGGTGTTTGGGACCGAGATCGCGAGCCTCTACCTTCAGCCTAAGATCGGCGGCGACATCGCTCTGATGACGGGAATCGCGAAGCGGCTTTTTGAGACCGGGAAGCTCGACCGGGGCTTCATCGAATCGGCGACAGAGGGTATCGAAGAGCTTTCGGCCATGGTCGAGGGTGCCTCCTGGAGGGAGATCGAAGAACAGTCCGGGCTTGGAAGAGACGAGATCGAGGCTGCCGCCGACCTTTTCGCGAACGCGAACAAGACAATCTTTGGCTGGACCATGGGCATCACGCACCATGAACACGGGGTCCAGAACGTCCAGTGGATCGTCAATCTGGCCCTGTTGCGCGGAATGGTGGGCAGGCCGGGCGCGGGGCTCCTGCCAATCCGTGGGCACAGCAACGTGCAGGGCATGGGCACAGTGGGTGTGATGCCGTTTGTGGCGCAGGCGGCCGCGGAGAAGCTGGAGACGATGGGAGTGCGAGTGCCGAAGAACCGGGGCCATGACCCGCTTCAAGCACTGGAGCTCGCGCATGAAGGCGGCGTGGACCTGGCGTTCTGCATGGGTGGCAACCTACATGGCGCTTCGCCCGACGCGAGGTTCGTTGGGGAAGCGTTCGAGAAGATCGGGACCACCGTCTACCTGAGCACAACCCTAAACACCGGCCATGCGCACGGCCTCGGCAAGACGACGCTGATCCTGCCGGTGCTCGCCCGCGACGAAGAAACGCAGTCCACGACACAAGAGTCGATGTTCAGCTACGTGCGGCTCAGCGACGGCGGCCAAAAGCGCTTCGAGGGTCCTCTGCCCGAAACCGAGGTGCTGTGCTCGATCGCGCTGGGCGTGTTGGGTGCGGGCGGCGCCTTCGATTGGGAGCAACTCAAGAGTCACGACGCGATCCGGGCGCTCATCTCCCAACTCGTGCCCAGCCTCAAGCCGATCGTCGACATCGGGGAGACCAAGCAGGAATTCGAGATCTCGGGCAGGATCCTGCACCGTCCTGAATTCCCGAGGCCAGGTGGGAAGGCGGCGTTCCGTGCCCATCCCATGCCTGCTCTCCCACCGCTTGGCGAGGGCGAGATCCGGCTGATGACGGTGCGATCGGAAGGGCAGTTCAACACGATCGTCTACGAGGATGCGGACCCCTATCGCGGGCAGGAGCGGCGCGATGTGATCTTGATGTGCGCCGCCGATTTGATGCGGCTAGGCTTGAAGCCGGATGACCCCGTGGACGTTATCGGCCCAGCAGGCACGATGCGGGGGCTCCTTGCCCGCGAGTGGCGGATCGCCGAGGGCTGTGCGCTGATGTACTACCCCGAGTGCAACGTCCTGCTGCCGCGCACGGCAGACCCCAAATCGCGCACGCCTGCGTTCAAGTCGACGGTAGTGAGAGTGGCGCCCAGCTTGGGCGAACCCCAAGGGCGATCTGGCGAGCGGCTCAAGTCATTGAGGATTGCGGAAAGTCGCTCCACGATGAAGGCGTGCTAGCAGTTCATGGAGCCAGTAGGGCGGCCCTTCAGGCCTTGTGGATTCTGGTGCGCCATGTTTCAGGGCTTCGCCCTTTGCTCCAACAGGTCGGCCCGATGGGCCTGGCAGAACGGTCCTTGGGATGTGCGAGGGCTTAGGGACACCCCCTCATCTTGCCGCGCTGAGAGTGGTAAGGGCCTCAGAGTCCAGACGTGTGGGGAGCGTAGGGGGCGGCAGCTCCGACCGAAAGGTCCTCGTGGCCGTAGCCGCCGGTTCCGTGCCGGCGCGTCAAGGCTTTCACGCAAGGAACGCGAAGATTCGCGGAAGGACACGGAGATGCGCTGGTCTGCCACACTAGAGTGAAAGCGACTTCGACTAGTATCTGTGCCCGAATTTGGGTTCTGAGAAGGTCACGCACACGACCGGTTCCAGAGTGTTCTCAGGAGTGCAATAGCCATGATGAACGCACTGCTTCTGTTAGCTGCCTCGTTAATCACGCCTATTCTTACAGGCGGTGTTATGGATGACCTTCGTCCCGAGCTATCCGCCTTTTCAACGCAGTTTCTACATTATCGAGACGGAGGGCTTGTTGTTCGGACCTCGCTGTTCAAGCGCGCGGATCAAGCTTCTCTTTCTGTCAGTACTGCCACGTACCCTTCGGCCAACGAGCGTCGCTCACGTGTCTCTGAGTTTCGCAAACGGACGTCGGCTCTCGTGAGGCCCGATAGTCGAGCTCGAACATCAAATCTTGGCTTCAGCGGGCTGCCACTCGGTGATGTCGTGGGCAGATCCGTGGATCCAGGCTCAAAGACTGTGGTCTTTAGCGCGGGCGCTGAGCTGTCACGGGTGTATATCCAACTAATGTATCGTGGGACCGGCGCACCCGGACAAATCGTGTGGGAGGTCGGAGATGAAACTCAAGACCGACAGCTGGTCGAAGACATCGCCCGCCGCGTGCTAGGAAGAATGCTGGCCTGGCAACACGTTCAATCGGTCCGCGACAGAACCCTTGCGTCAAGTGCCACCGAAGTTACCGATAGCGCCGGCAAGCGCTTTGTCTCGGTCGCCAGTTGGGTCGCCGCCCAAGGTGGAGCCTCGACCTCCGAGCGCAGCGTGGGAAGACGCTTCACCCACAACGGGCGTGCAGTCTTGGTCTTGACGGGCACCGACAAGATCAAGGTTGGCAGTCAGTGGATTGGTCTAGGTGGGTATGTGATGGAGGTTAACAACAAGCCGTTCGTCCCCCTCCAGGGCCTGATTTCTGCTCTCAATTGAAAGGCAGAAGAAAGAGATAGACTGCAAGGGAAATGCTAAGTCCGCTGCTGTTCATTCTCTGCTCTGTTCCACAGCAAGGCGGAAGGATCGTCTCGCCGGAGGTGCATCCCGACCGCACCGTGACCTTCCGGCTCCGAGCGCCGAACGCCCAGCGGGTGGACCTCTCGATCGAAGGCTCGGCAAGCGCTCTCATGGTGAAGGACGAGAACGGGGTTTGGAGCTTTACCACCAAAGCGATGACCCCGGACATCTATGGATACAGCTTCTCCGTGGACGGCACCGCCACGCTCGACCCGAACAACATCGAGGTCAAGCCGAACCTCTTCTGGGCGAGCAACATGGTCACCGTCCCTGGAAATCCGCCGGAGGTTTGGGAGGTCCAGAACGTGCCCCACGGCAAGCTGCACCGCCACTTCTATCGGTCCGAAGTCGTCGGCGATCAACGCGATTACTTCGTCTACACGCCGCCCGGCTATTCGGCATCGGGACCGAAACTGCCGGTTCTTGTGCTGCTTCATGGGTATTCAGACACGGCCGTTGGGTGGACGGAGGTCGGGAAGGCGCACGTCATCCTGGACAACCTGATCGCGCAGAAGAAGGCCAAACCGATGCTGGTTGTGATGACGCTGGGCTATGGTGTCCCAGACTTCTCCAACCCCGGCACGGCCGGTTATCGAAAGCCCTTGGACTTCAGAAGGAGCTATGCCGGCTACCGGGATGCGCTCTTCAAAGAGGTTCTTCCAACGGTGGAGAAGGACTACCGGGTGCAGCCCGGCAAGGCTTCCCGGGCCATCGCCGGGCTCTCGATGGGGGGCTCGGAGAGCTTGCTGGTGGGGCTGAATGCGCTCGACCGGTTTGCGTATGTGGGCTCGTTCAGCGCAGGGGGGCTCGTCCAATCTCACGACGCCAACTTCCCGGGCCTCAAGGCGGAGGAAGCCAACAAACTCAAGCTGCTCTATGTTCGTTGCGGAACCGACGACGGCCTGATCGGGGCGAATCGCGGGCTGCGGGACTGGCTCGTGGGCAAGGGTGTGAAGCTGGAATACGGCGAGACCGGCGGCGGGCATGTGTGGATGCTTTGGCGGCGGAATCTGGCGGAATTTGCCGGCCGGTTGTTTCAGTAGTTGTTGAGCCCCTCCCTTGGTTTTGCGCAGCGAAACTGAGGGAGGGGGCTCTATCCCCCATCGCCCTTCGCACTTCGCTCTCTCGCCTACCCGCCGCGCGAGGCGTTGAGGGCGCGTTTGGCGTTAATCTTGGCCTTGTCGATTTCCATGGGACGGCCATCGGCGTCGAAGGGCGCCTTGAAATCAAAGGCGAACGCCGTGGAGCCGTTCTCATGAAGGTGGTCGATTCGGTCGCCGGCCTCGTTCCAATCGGGAGTGTGGCCGTCCGCGACCCACCAGGCGACATACGTGGGCGCATTGCGGTCCTTGAACCACTCCCGCCGCTTGGACATCGCTTCGCCGTGTGGCCCGCGATAGGCGTAGGCGATTACAGACTCAAGATCGGTCCAAAGGGAAAGGGTTGAGGGAAGCATGAGCAGGTCGTCGACGGGCTGAAAGCACTTGGGGCAAACGACCTCGCCCCAGCCGTGTTGGTCCAGCATCGTGTCGCGGCGCGACCGGTCGATGAATCCGTCGCTGGTCTCGACATCGGCGAAGACGTCCGCGATGCGGTCGAAGAAGCCCTGAACGGTCGGGTGGCCGTAGGGCTCCCGGAGTTCTCCCATCGTCATGAACGCAAGTCTTGCCATAGTTAAGCGGCTAGTATTATGCATCCAAGGTACGCCCTGTCTCGGTTTTCTGCGCTTACCGGCCCCACCCATAGGGCGAGAAAAAAGCCCCTCCCTTGGTTTTGCACAGCGAAACTGAGGGAGGGGTTGGGGTGGGAGACATCCCGTAATCCTCCTCCATAATCAACCCGTGATCCCCATGATCCTTGCAACCGTTGCCGTCAGCGCGCCGGAGACAGTCACCGCGCAAGACTTCCTCAAGACGGGAAACCCCAACGACTTCTATGCGAACCAAAGGGCCCCCCTCACGCCTAGTCCCCTTCAGAAGCTCCCGACCGGGTCGGTGAAGGCCGCGGGCTGGCTGAAGACTCAGCTCGACCTCCAGCGCGACGGCTTCGCGGGAAGGCTCCCGGAGATCAGCAAGTTTCTGGACCTTAAGAACAACGCCTGGATGGGCACGGGAACGCAGGACCGCGCAGGTTGGGAAGAGTTGCCCTATTGGCTGAAAGGGCAAGTCTCGCTGGCCTATGTGACGGGCGACAAGAAGCTGATCGCCCAGATTCAGCCCTGCATCGACGCGGTGCTGAAGAGCCAAGAGCCGAGCGGCTGGTTCGGCCCGGACACCAACCGCGACACCAAGCTGGGGACGCCGGACCTGTGGCCGAACATGCTCATGCAGATGGTCCTGCAGACCTACCAAGAGGCCACCGGGGACCCGCGCGTGGTTCCGTTCATGCTCCGGTACTGCGATTACCTTTTGTCCTTGGAGCCCAAAGAACTGATCGACCCGCGTCACTATTGGCATCATCAGCGGGTCGGCGACCAGTTGGCGAGCCTGGTCTGGCTCTACAACCGGACCGGCGAAAAGAAGATCCTCGACCTTGCCGCGCGGCTCCATAAGGCTGGCGCTCGGTGGGACCTCGGCGTCGCCAATCATCACGGGGTGAACTTTGCGCAGGCCTTCCGGGAGCCGGCGACTTTTGGGCTGTTTTCGGGCAAGTATTCGGATTGGCAAGCTACCGAGAAGGACCTGAAGGCGTTTCGCGACGAGTTCGGGCAGTCTCCCGGTGGGATGTACGGCGCCGACGAGAACGCACGCAAAGGCAAGACCGACCCCCGTCAGGCCGCCGAGACCTGCGCGGTCGTCGAGATGATGTTCTCCCATGAGCTGCTGTTTCAGTACAGCGGGGGCGACCCGCAGTGGGCCGATCACGCCGAAGATGTCACGTTCAACTGGCTGCCCGCGACGATGACCCCCGACCTCAAAGCCCTGCGCTATCTCACCTCGCCAAACTTGGCGGTTTCGGACGCCCCAAGCAAGAGTCCGGGCGTGGAGAACGGCGGGCCGATGTTCCTCATGGACCCGAACGACCACCGCTGCTGCCAGCACAACACGGGAATGGGCTGGCCCTATTTCACCGAGCACCTCTGGTTCGCCACCGACGGCAACGGTCTTCTGGCGGGCATCTATGCGCCGAACAAGGTCACGGCGAAGGTTGGGCCCGGAGTCAAGGTCACGATCGCTGAAGACACGAACTACCCGTTCGAGGAGACGATCCGGTTCAAGGTCGATCCGGCGAAGCCGGTTCGCTTCCCACTTTCCCTGCGTGTGCCTGGTTGGTGCAAGTCGGCCAGCGTTAAGTTGAACGGCAAGAAGCAGAGGGTGAAGCCCAAGGCAAGTCAGTTCGTCCAGATCGATCGAACCTGGAAGAAGGGCGACGTGGTCGAGCTGAGCCTGCCGATGCAGGTTAGGACCGAGACCTGGAGCCAGCGACCCGGCACGCTCAGCGTGTATCGCGGACCGTTGGCCTATTCGCTCAAGATCGCCGAGGAGACCAAGCGCGTGCCGAGACGCAATGGCTGGGACGCGTTCGAAATCCTGCCGAAGTCGGCCTGGAACTATGGATTAGCGCCGAAGCCCACGTTCACTTTCGCTTCGAAGCCAGCCCCGAAGTCTGGGCAAATATGGGAAGCCGCTCGCGTGCCCGTGAGCCTCACCACCCAGGCAAGGCGCATCCCCGAGTGGGGGCTGGACCATTTCGGGCTCGTCGGCGTGCTGCAGAAGAGCCCGGCCCGTTCTCTTGAAAAACCCGAGACGATCACCCTGATCCCGATGGGGGCCGCGCGCTTGAGGATCACGGTGTTCCCCACGGCGACGCCGACCGGCAACAAATGGGTCGGCCAACAGAAGCCTCGCCCGCCGTTGCCGACGACCTATTCCCACGTGTTTCGCGGCGACTCTGCGGGGGCGCTCAGCGACGGGCTCGAACCCAGAAATTCGCACGATGAGGAGATTCCCAGGTTCACCTGGTGGGACCACAAGGGAACCGAGGAGTGGGTGGCCTACCAGTTCGAGGCGCCCCGCGCTTTTCTGAGCAGCAGGGTGTATTGGTTCGACGACGCGGCGATCAAGGGCGAATGCCGAGTGCCGGAGAGCTGGAAAATCCAGGCCAAGGTGAACGGCGAATGGGTGGACGTGCACGCCCCGGCGGGCTTTCCGGTGAAGAAAGACGCCTGGAGCGAGGTCCGCTTCGATACGGTGGTGACGGCGGAACTCCGGCTAGTCGTCATGCTGAAGCCTGGGTTCTCAGGCGGAATTTTGGAGTGGGAGTTGCGGTAGCAAGGGACAAAGGGACACTGGGACTTACGGACAAATGGGACGAAGGGACTCCCCCTCACCCGGTTCACTTTGTTCACCGACCTCTCCCCAAGGGGGCGAGGTGAAAACGGCCCCCTCCCCTTGTCCCGGTGATTGGGATAGGGGGAGGGGTTAGGGGGAGGGGGTTCGGGGCCGCCCACCCAGCGCCTCAGTCCTCCGCCATCCACTGCGTCAGGATCCTTTGCTCGATTCCGAGGCATTGAAGCACCCGGGCCACGACGGTGTCGGCAAGGTCTTCAAGGGTCTTGGGCTGGTGGTACCAGGAGGGGCTCGCGGGCAGAATGGTCGCGCCGGCCTCTGCGAGTTGCGTGAAATTGCGGAGATGGATCAGGTTCCATGGCATTTCGCGCGGGACCACGATCAGCTTGCGGCCCTCTTTGAGGCAGACGTCGGCGGCGCGGGTCATCAGGTCGGCGCTGATGCCGTTGGCGATGCGTCCTGCCGTGCCCATGGAGCAGGGGATGATCACCATCCCGTCATGCCGGAAAGATCCGCTTGCCGGGGGCGTGAAATAGTCCTTGTCGTCGAGCAAGTGGAGGTTGGGCAGGTTCTCGCCAAGCCAGGCGCCCGTCGAGAAGTTCTCCAGATCGATCGGGACGCGCAGCTCAGTCTCAGCCACGAGCGGCGCTTGTCGGCTGAGGATGAGGAAGATCTCCGAGTAGTGCCGCGCGGCCTGTTTGAGAAAGCGCTGAGCGTAGATGGCTCCGCTTGCTCCTGTGACTCCGACGACCAGCTTGCCCGTGGACATATCGTTAGTCTACGCGTGATGGGCGATGCGCGGTGCGCGACGGGCAATCTTCGAAGTCTGTAGCCGCCGGTTCCGTGCCGGCGTCCCGGGGACGCCGTTCCGCCACGGAGATATCCGTCGAACTCGTGTCATCTGGCTTCAGCCACTTCTCCCTTTGGACCTGGCCAGGACGCCGGCACAGAGCCGGCGGCTACAGACCTAATTGAGCCACCATCTCCGGAATTCGCCGTCCGTCATCCATCTGCCATCGCCCTTCGCTTCTCACGACCACCAGAGGCTGAGAAGCTCTTGCTCACGTTCCTTGGTAAGGCCCGCTCGCCATTCGTGGGGTTGAGGACGGGAATGCGCCCAAGCCAACGTATCCCGTGTGGTTTCCTCTATTGGCCGCAGCCTGAGACCAGACTCCACGGCCCTTTGGATGGAGACGGCCATCATGCCATCGTCCCCTGACTCCAGCCCCAGGTAGAGGGGCAACTGGATCCAAGGCTGGACCTCCCATTCGGCGAGCTTCGCAGGATCGACCCACTGGAGCTCGGCTTTGGCCTTTGTGGTGTCACGGATCGTTTCGAGCAGCGGCCCCAACTGATAGGGTTCCGCAGGGCCCGTCAGATTGTAAGTCCCTGCGCATCCTTGCTCCAGCGCTCCGACACACCATGCGGCCAAATCGCGAACGTCGATGATCTGGACGGGCTGGCTCTTTCGCCCCGGAACAAGCACATCGCCACCTTCGGCCATGCGGCAGGGCCAATAGGTGAAGCGGTCGGTGGGGTCGTGGGGGCCGACGATGAGCCCTGGGCGGGCGATGATGGAGGTCTGCGGGAAGACCTCACGCACGGTGTCCTCGCACATGGCCTTTAGCGGTCCATAGGTGTCGCCCGTGATCTCTTCGATTGCGGTGTTTTCAAGTGTTGCAACGGGCCAGCTTTCGTCGGCGCCGGCGGAAGGCTTGTCGTAGACCGAAATCGAGGAGATGAAGAGGAACGCGTTAGCGATGCCTTCGTCCTTGATGAACCTCGCCGTTTCTTGTACGACTCGGGGCACGTAGCCGCCGGTGTAGACAACGGCATCCCAGTTCTTTCCGGCCAGGCCCCGGACGTGCTCGGTCCAATCGCCAAGGATGCGTTCGACCTGGCCCGCGAAGAGGTCCGCTCCGGTCTGGCCACGATGAAAGAGGGTGATCTGGTGGCCGGTGGCCAGTGCGGCTTCGACGATGTGTCTGCCGAGGAACTTGGTCCCGCCGAGGATGAGGATACGCACAGTGGGATTGTGGCTCAGTACGGGATGACATCGCGGTCGTGGCGATCGAGGGGGTCCAGGCCTTCGCTTCAACAGGTCAGCCCTTCGGCCCGCAAGGGAAAGATCCTTGGCATCCTCAAGGTTCCACACGCTCCTCACCCGGTTTCGACACGCTCAACCTCCGCTGAGGCAAGCTCAGGGCAGGATTCTCCCGTGAACGACAGGGCGGCTTTATGATCGGGTCGCGCATCGCTCATCGCCCCTTGCGCATCGCGTCTCCTCCCCCTCACCCGGTTCGCTACGCGCATCGACCTCTCCCCAAGGTGGCGAGGTGGTTCCGGACCTCAGACCTCGGACCTGAACACCTGAAAACCTGAGAACCTCGCACCTCGCACCTCAGCCCAAAACCCCTGCCCCGAACCCCCACCAAAAAGGTACACTTTGACCTGATTTCCACCCTGAGCGACCCCGTGGCCCGCTCGTTCGTCTGGAACTAAGAAACCGTGGCTGAAAACGATCCCCATTTGGCATATATCAACGTCAACGACGAGCTTGCGAGAAGCTATGTCAACTACGCGATGTCGGTCATCATCGCGCGCGCCCTGCCGGACGTTCGCGACGGACTAAAGCCAGTCCAGCGCCGCATCCTTTACGCGATGCGTACCCTGAATCTGACTCCCGAGAACCCGCACACCAAGTGCGCCAAGGTGGCCGGCGAAACCCAGGCGAACTACCACCCGCACGGCCAAGAAGTCATCTATCCCACGCTCGTCCGCCTCGGGCAGAGTTGGTCCATGCGCTACCCGCTGGTCGATGGCCAGGGCAACTTCGGTTCCGTCGATGGGGACGAGCCCGCCGCGATGCGTTATACGGAATGCCGCCTGACGCGACTCGCCATGGAGATGCTCGAGGACCTCGACCGCGAGACGGTCGACTGGATGACCACGTACCTCCAAGGCGACCTCCTGGAGCCAACTTCGCTTCCGGGCAAGTTCCCAAACCTCCTGTGCAACGGCGCGCAGGGCATCGCCGTCGGTATGGCCACCAGCATGCCGCCGCACAACCTGCGCGAGGTATGCAACGCGATCCTGCGACGTATCGAGAATCCAAGCTGTACGCTTGAGGATCTGATGGAAGACGTCCAGGGGCCCGATTTCCCGACCTACGGGATCATCATGGGCACACAGGGACTCAGGAACTGCTACACCACCGGGCGTGGCAGCATCGTGATGCAGGCCAAGACGATGATCGAGCCCGCCGAGATGGGCAAGTCCAAGATCGTCATCACCGAGCTGCCCTATCAGGTCAACAAGACCAACCTGGTCAAGAGCATCGCCGAGATTGGCAAGCTGCGCAAATTCGACGGCATCACCGACGTTCAGGACTACTCGGACAAGCGAGGCATGCGCGTCGAGGTGGACCTGCGCCGCGATGTGAACCCGAACAAGGCGCTGAACTACCTTCTCAAACACACGAACCTGCGCACCACCTTTGGCGCGACGATGCTCTCGCTCGTGGACGGCGCTCCCCGCGTGGCGCCGCTCGACCTCATCATCGACGAGTACATCCGGCATCGTCGAGATGTGATTGAGCGCCGGACCCGGTATGAGCTTTACCGCGCGCTCGAAGAGGTGCACCTCAACGAGGGCTTCCAGATCGCGAGGCGGTTCCTCGACGAAGTTATCGCCACGATCCGCGCCGCCGAAGACGTGGGTGTGGCTCGCGCGGAACTGGTCCGAAAGTTCGAGCTTTCGCCGTTCCAGGCCAACGCGATCCTCAACATGCCGCTGCGCCAGCTTACCAAGCTCTCTCAGCAAGAGCTGGAGAACCGCTACAAGGAGGCGTTGCTCAAGGTCCAAAACCTGATGGACATCCTAACGGACCCGATCCGATTGACCGGCGTCATGAGGGACGAGGTCACGGCGATGCGCGACAAGTTCGGGGACGACCGCCGAACCAAGATCATCACGCGCGAAGCCGGCGACTTCAGCGAAGAAGACCTCATTCCCGAAGAAGAGGTCATCATCTCGATCTCGCGCGACAACTACATCAAGCGCGTGAGCCTCGACGCCTATCGCGAGCAGAAGCGTGGCGGAAAGGGCCTGAAGAACGTGATGAAGTCCGAGGATGAGCCGGCGCACCTGTTCCAGGTGAACACCCACCATTTCATCCTCTTCTTCACGGACCGGGGCCGCGTTTACAAGCTCCGGGCTTACGACCTGCCCGAGAGCGGCCGCTACGCCAAGGGCATGCCCGTCATCAACTACATCCAGATTCTGGGCAGCGAGCGCGTAACCGCGACCGTGAGCGTGAAGGACATCAAGAGCGACGGCTACCTGACGATGATCACGCGCATGGGCGAGATCAAACGCACCGAGATGGCCAAGTTCGAGAACATCCGCTCGAACGGCCTCATGGCGTTCGATATCGAAGAGGGCGACGATCTGAACTGGGTGCTCAAGACCCGCGGCAACGAGGACGTGTTGCTGGTGACGCGCGAAGGGCAGTCGATCCGGTTCCCGGAGACGGCAGCGCGCGGCAGGGGTCGCGCCGCCGGCGGCGTACGAGCCGTTCGCTTCAAAAACGACGAGGACCACGTGGTTTCCGCGCACATCGTTCGCCCTGGCGCTTACCTGCTGGTCATCGGCGAGCACGGGTTCGGAAAGTTGACGGACCTGGAGGAATACCGCGTCCAGGGCCGTGGCGGCTCGGGCATCTTGACGATGAACGTCACCGACAAGACGGGCAAAATCGTCACGGGCAAGGTCGTGGACCTGGATGACAAGCTCTTGGTGATGACGACTCTCGGCCAGTCGATCCGTTGCCCAGTGAAGGATATTCGTGTCACCGGACGCATCGCTCAGGGCGTGAAGATCATCAACCTGAAGGACGCCGACACCGTGAAGTCCGTTGCCCGAGTGGTGAAAGACGCCGACGACGGCGACCTGGAGATCAGTCCGGAGCCCGAAGAATAGCCCATGGACGCCTATTCCAGGATCCTCGCGATAGGTTCTGGAGCCTTCGTGGGCGCCAACGCGCGCTATTGGCTCGGCGGCTGGGTGCAAGAGCGCACGGGCACGGTTTTCCCCTGGGGCACGCTTCTTGTCAACATCTCGGGGTCTCTGCTCATTGGGCTGGCGATGGGTTTGGCGCTGGAGCAGAACTGGGCACTAGGTTGGCGGCTGTTTCTCGTTGTGGGTGTTTTGGGCGGCTACACCACCTTCTCCGCGTTTGCCTACGAAACGGTGCAACTCCTTTCCGAGGGAAACTTGGCGTCCGCCTTCGGCCATATGGCCGGGAGTCTCGTGTCCACAGTGTTGGCGGCCTGGCTGGGCCTGGCGCTGGCGCGAGCGCTTGTTGGGGGGTAGGGGTTCCGGACCTCAGACCTCGGACCTATGGGAGGCGAAGGGCGAAGGGGGACCCATTTCGGACCCCAGGCCTCGCACCTCGGACCTGAACACCCGAAAACCCGAAAACCTGAAAACCCGAGAACTTCCGGTCCCCAGACCTCAGACCTCGGACCTCGCACCTCGGACCTCTCCCCTCCTCCCGGGACCTTCGACTATGCCCGGTTCGATTCTGTTGGTAGGATGAGAGGGTGGAGCAGCCGCCATTTATGTCGCCTGAGACCCTGAAGACGGTCCTCATCGTGGGGCTTTTCTTTGGGCTCTTCGTCGTGGTGCCCATCGTGGCCATCCTTGCCGAACACCAGCGCAAGATGATGCGGCTGATGCGCGGCGAGAAGGAGGGGCCAAGCGAGACGGCTGAACTCTTGGCCGTGCTCAATGGCCAGGCGCCGCCCAGAACAGCAGAGGTCGAAGCGTTGAAGGCGCGAGTCAACGAACTGGAAGAGAAGCTTTCCGAACTCCAATCCTCGCTGCCCGCGCCGACGAAGAGAGACTGACAGGCTCGGCGACAAGATGGAGGCACCACCTCAGACATTACAAGACGGCGGTTGACCTGCACGGGCGGGACGCCCGCGCTACGCCCGCGAGAGGATCGCCTTTCGCTACTTCCTGAACGCCAAATACCCCCAGACGTGCGAGGTCGGGCCGAGCGACTGCATGACCGTGAACTCGTTCATCATGATCGTCCAGAACGAGTCGAACCACGTCTCAGCCTGCGGCCACTGGGAGCCGTCGGGGTACATGAACGGCCTCGCCAGCGTGAACCAAGGGCCTTCCTTCTCGACGTTGTAGTAGAGCGGGCCGTAGACCGTGATCCCTTCGGGCATGCGTCCGCCCCCCGAGTACCGGGGGTCGAGCATGAAGGGTCGCTTCACCGGATTCGAGCCCACACCACTCGTGAACACCGTGTTCGTGGGGTTCATGCCCACCAGGAAGCCGTTCGAGCGCAGCAGAGCGGCAAGGTACTTGGAGTCTCCCGTAACCTCGTGCGCCCAGATGAGGAACTTGCCTCCCAATGGGCTGACGTCACGTCCGTAGCCTGGGTACGCCCAATCGCCGGCATGGCCCTGGCGCAACGAGTTGGTCTGGGTTTGCTTGATCACTAGGTCCGCGCGGTCTAGAATGGCCCTCTTTGCTTGCTGGGCCAGGGAGAATGGAAGCCCTGTGCGGGCTATCAAGGCGGCCGCCTCTCCCTGAGCGCCCATCAATGAGCCCTCATTTGCCAGGTTGAGGTGTCGACTGAGGTCCTGCGCGTATCTGTCTTCTTTGGTTGTCGCGTAGAGCTCCGTAGCGGCGAACACTTTTGCGTCGAGCACGTCGGGCGGAAGTTTCTGCCGGTTGAGCCGCGCCAACTCTGAGACTCCCCAGTCGTAGGCTTTCTTTGCCGACGCCAGATACTCGGCCGACCGGGTGGCGTCGATAGCTTGGAGGACTCGCGACAGCCGTGTCGCCGTGGCGGCATAGAGCCAGGAGCACCAGGGGTCGGGCGCATAGGCGAACAGCCGAAGGCGCGTGGTCCAGGAGACCTCGCCGTAGTTGGGGTGCTCCTCAAACTCCACGCCGCCCCGAATGCCGCCCTCGGGGGTCTGCATCCGCTTGTAGTGGTCCACGTTCCACATCGCCTCGGCGATCAGGTCGGGGATTTTGCCCTTGCTCTCCGGGATGTTCAGCTTGAGCTTCCTGATCGGGCCAGGGAAGAGCTCGGCCAGTTCCAGGAGCATCCTCGATGCCTCCAGGTGCTGGATGCGGCTATCCCAATCGCCCGCGTCCTTGTAGCCGCCCCAGGCGTTGGCGACGGTCCGGTTGGTCGCGCCTTTGACCAGGTTGCCAAAATTGTCTTTGTCGGTGCCGAGGGCGTTCAGGCCGTTGCCCGAGTCCATCAAGCTGCACGTCGAGGCGTGAACCGCCGTGCCCGAATCCGGATGAAAGGCACGGGGCGCGGTGTACCAGGAATAGGGTTTGCCGTGGGCGATGCCGTTGCGCTGAAAGTAGAAGCCCTTGGCAGCGATGGCGAATGCCCTTTCCCACACCGAGGGGCTGATCTCGAAATCGTAGCTGTAGCCGACGCCGGGAAGAACGACACGGTACTTGCCGGGGGTCTTCAGCGGGGAAAAGTCGAGCACGTAGACCGGCGCCTTGGCGCCGTAGTCGCCGTGCAAGGAGTCCTGTTTTGAACCGTCGTGAAACAGGGTGGCGGTCCCCGCAAACGCAGCCTTAGAGGTCAGGGCATCCACGACCTCGAAGCGTGTCGGCACATAGCTGGACCCTCCGACCGAGCCCATCCAGAGGGTGAACAGGGCGCTCTTGTCGGGGTCGTCGGCGCGGTAGCCGACCTGGTTGACGCGCAGGCCCTCTGTTCGGGTCTTTCGCGGGTCGAGGGTGCCGCGCCAAGAGCCGGCTCCCGGAATCGAGAGTTCAACGACTCCGACATCGGCTCGGTTCGGAAGGCGGAGATAGAGCCGGTGGACCGCCTCGCCGTCGAACTTCCAGCTTCCGATGCGGCCCAGATTGCCCGGGAAGGACTTGCGGGCAATGGTCTCTGGCACGATCGGCTTACCTGCGATGCGCAAGCTGATTTCGCGGGGCTCGTCGGCATGCGCCGGATCCCACTTGCGTCCGATGGCGCGCTCGGCGGGTTGGATGAATTCGCCCTTCTTGCCGACGATCGCCCCGGCGTCCTCGCCGTTCTTGCGCCAAATGTGGTCGGCGGGAGGCAAGTAGCCGGGTTTGAAGTCCGGGTTCTTTTCGAGGGGTGGGGTGATCACGCCGCCGCCTCGGATCTCGACGGAAAGGACCGTCGGCTCGGCCAGGCTGACGACGGTGATGTGAGGATCAAAGCTGTCCTGGGGACTCTGGAGGAAGACGGCGTAGAGAAGCATGCCGTAGGCGGCGCTCATACCCGGTTCTACGGGGTTAGGTGGCTGAAAGTGGGGCGTTCACGCAGGGACCACAGAGAACGCCAAGGCTTGCAGAAAGACCCCCTCACCCGGTTCGCCAAGGCTCACCGACCTCTCCCACAAGGGGCGAGGTGG
>JACRPN010000023.1 GCA_016223145.1 Armatimonadota bacterium
TCCCAATCGGGCTGGTTGAATCCCGCAGCCAGTCTCTCGCCAAGCCACACGGGTTGCCTTACGATCCGGGGGTCGTCATCTCCACCGTAATACCGGATGACCTTGTCACGCGAGATCCAGAGCCCAGCAGTAGATTCGCCCGTGTCAATCGTCAAGGAGATGGCGGCCTCCTTGGTCGTCGGGTTCCAGATGAGCCCGTCTTGGCGCGTGAGCTCGACATAGAACGGCCCGCGATGCCACCGAAGGAGCCTGACTCGGAGCGAGACAGGGTCCAGCGTGTAGAGGGCGATCGGCCCTTCCGCACCCTTGTTTCCCTTGGCCAGAAGCACGCGCCCCGATTCGTCTGCACATGAGAACGACATGGAGCGAGGAAGTTCGCGCTTGCGGGTCCCAATCTGGATGTACTGAGTTTCCAGCCAGCCGCCTTCTTTGTCTGTGTGCGGCCGGATCCGGGCCGCGTCATTGCCAGACCACCAGGCGTCCTGGCAGGCGCCGGGGAGCTTTGTGATCTGGCGCGCCTTAAGGTCCACCACGACGGCCATTTGCGTATAGATCCGATAGATCAGCAGCCGCCCGCCATCGGGGCTGATCCTGATCCGTTCCGGTTGGAAGAAGTCCTCGTCTTTTGGCAGGTCGACAGCCCTGTCATCGGGCCAGAAGCAGAGTTGAGGCCTGTAAGGACCCTCAAACGAGTCTGTGGTGTAGTAGAGCGTTTTGCCCGAACGATCCCAGGCCAGTGCCGCGATCTCTCGGCCCTTCGGCAAGGCCATCCGCGCCTGTTCGACATAGTCGGGTCCTTGAGCCAGGACTCCTGAGCCGCAGCCTATCAGGGCAAGTAGTGTCGCAAACGTATGGTCATCGCCTCCTAGCTTTGCTTACGCCACAATCCCCAGTTCCGGCACGTTCTTCCAGACCCCTCGGGTGAAGTCGGGGACATCCACCGACCTTCCCCGCCTGGCCACTGAGACCTCGGAGAGCGGCGAGATCGCCGACCAGGCTGCCGCGTCGTAAACGTCCTGATCCAGCGGGAGACCGTTGCGCAGGCAGTAGACCATGCGCCAGAGCATGATGAAGTCCATGTCGCCATGGCCGCCGAGGTTGCCGGGCAGGTTCTTCACCTTGGTGTAGAGCGGGTGGTCGTATTTCTGGAACCACTTTCCAAGCTCTGCGTCCTCGGTCCAACCGTCGGCGCTCTTGGTCGCCAGCAGCCGGTTTTGCGCATCCTGGGTGCCCTTGGGCGCCTCGATGACCATGCGGTTCGGGTAGCCGCCGAAGACTCCCCGCGTACCCTGGAGCAGGTTCAGCCGGTTGTAGGGGCGCGGAAGCTGCTCATCCCACTGCACCATGATCGTCTTGCCCATCACCGTGCGTATGATCGTAGTATTGATGTCTCCGCAGATGAACTTGGCCTTATTCCACTTGTGGTCCGGCGGGAAGTTGTCCTTGGCGTATTGGGCGCGGACCCGCGAGTTCGAGGAGACCGAGCTGAGGAAGTCCATGCGGTCGCCTCGGTTGATGCCCATGTACTGGCACACCGGCCCCAAGCCGTGCGTCGCATAGAGGTTGCCGTTTCGCTTGATGTAGTGGGGAGTTCTCCAGCTCCCGGTGCCCCGCTCGATCTCGTGCATTTGGCCGCGCAGATCATGGATATAGGCGGCTTCGCCATGCAAAAGCTCACCAAAAAGTCCTAGGCGCGCCATGTGCAGGACCAGGAGTTCCTCTCGCCCGTAGCAGCAGTTTTCCATCATCATGCAGTGCTTGTGGGTCTTTTCCGAGGTCTCGACAAGCTGCCAGCACTCGTCGAGCGTCACACAGGCCGGCACCTCGATGAAGGCGTGCTTGCCCCGGTTCATGGCATCCACCGCCATGCGGGCGTGCTCCTCCCAGGGCGTCGAGATAATGGCGATGTCGATGTCGTCGCGGTCGAGCATCGCCTTATAGCTGTCTTTGCCGGGGCCGTAGATCGTCGGCTTGGGGCGGCCTGCCTTTACACACCGGTTGGCGCTGTTTTCGGCCCAATCGGGATAGAGGTCGGCGATCGCCTTGACTTCGACGCCATCGATTTGCAGCATCTGGGCGACGTGGCCGGAGCCTCGCGCGCCCACGCCAATGAACCCGACGCGCACCTTGTCCAGTTTCGGAGCCGCATAGCCCGCCATGGTCTTCTGGTTCTGAGCAGGAGTCGGCTCGGGGAAGGAGATTGAATCCGGTCCGAAGTCCGAGGCCCGAGGTCCGAGGGAGTTTGCCAGGGCTGACGAGGATAGGGCAGCAGCTCCGGCGGTGCCGAGGAACTGGCGTCGGTTGATGCGTTGGCTCATGGCGCCTAAGTTACCGCAGGTTCGGGGTCAATGGTGTTGCCGCCGGTTGGTCCATCGAAGAGGCGGCTACTTCTTGAGCTTCATCGAGATGTCCATCGTTTGCACGACATCCATCCCGTTGGCGCGAATCGTATTTCTGCCCTTGGCGGCAGATGACTCTGGAAATCCCGTGGCGACGTCGACCACAACGGTCCCTTGGGCGTCGATCACGAGGGTGACCTTCGTGGCGGCGGATTTTGCGCCGGACGAAGCCCCCATTTCGGCGCTGCCTTTCATCGCGTAAAGGATATGGGCCAGGGTCTTCCCACCTCGCTTCTCAACCTTCAGAAGCTTGAAGGAGATCGGAACTTGGCCGCCCTTGCTGATGGTCGCTGCGCCGGAGCTCGCGGCTCCCATCATGTCCTTCATGTCGATCGACGACTTCCAGGTGCTGCCGGGAGAAACGGGGCCGCTCGGAAAGACGACCCCGAGAAAGCCCGCACCCATATTCGACATGGAGCTGGCCAAGGGGTTGGCGGCCGCCTTTCCTCCCATCTCCAGCTTCCCAACGTTATTGCCTAGCGGATCGTAGAGTCCGGTTACGGTGAAGCCCCTGGTGGTGTCCTCGATCGCCTTCGCCATCCCCTCCATCATGCTGCCCTTCGGGGCTGAGACCGAAACGTCCGTGATCGTTGTCTTGACCTTGAAGCCCTTCGCGGATTTCGACAGGACCTCTAACGTCATGGTGATCCGCTGGGTGGAGTCCATATTCATGGGCCCGGCGCTATTGGCCCCGGCTTTCATCTGGATCGCCGTTGTCGCCGAGTAAACGGCTTTCTTGCCAGCAGGTGGGTTCAATCGAAGGGTAATCGCTTGAGGCCACGCGGTGGCCCCGACGAGCGTTGCCAGACATAGACAGGAGAGGGTCCTCACACCCTTCAGACGCGGCAGCAGGCCCCCTTTGATGCCGAAATTGACAGGATCCGAGCCCGCTTTTTTCTGCTCAGCCCTGTTTGGCACGCAATGTGCTCACCTCATTGACACAGACCGAGGTGAAGCCATCCAGGCAACACCCAACATGGCCAGGAGGCCCCGCTCGGTCAAGGGAGTGAACCATGAGCAACGCACGAACTTCTCGAATCCTCGTCCTCGCCGCCGCAACCGCCCTTATGGCTCAGGCAGGCGCCGTCACCTTCAGCTTTAGCGGCAATTCGGGCATCAACGGCCAGGCCCTATCCGCCACAGCCAAGTTCACGGTTTCGGGCAACCACTTGACCGTCGTGCTCACCAACACGGGCCTTTCCGCGGCCAACGCCGGTGGCAACGTGCTCGACGCGCTCTATTTCAACATCAACGGCACCCCGACCCTCTCCAACGGCAACGCCACGCTCACCGCAGGTTCGAACCTGGTTAAGAAGAACAACAACGCGAACCAGAGCGGCAGCAACCTGAATTGGGAGTGGATGTACAGCGCCCCCGCCGGCGCCGGCTCGATCGGCTCCCGTTCCTATGGCATCGGCGCCTCGGGCTTTGGTGGATTCGCCAAGGAGAGCGAGAGCTTCGACCAGGTCTTCCACGGCGGTTCGCATCATCCGGGCAACAACGACAGCGCCTACGGCATCGTTCCGACGGCGGGCATTTCGGCGGGCAACGGCTCCAATCTCTATTGCCGCAACTCCGTGACCTTCGCCTTCGACGTCAACCAGCCGATCCAGGAGAGCGACATTCGGAACGTCGCCGTCTCTTACGGCTCGGCCGGCGAGACCCAGCTCCAAGCGGTCCCTGAGCCCGCCACGCTCGCCGTGCTCGGCATCGGCGGTCTGGGACTGATTCGTCGAAAGCGAAACCGCCGATAGTCGAGGCTTCGGAGGCTCTCACCGAAAGGGGAGGCGGCAGGGAATCCGCCTCCCCTTTCTTGCTGCATTTCACCATTTCGGTACTTCGGTATTTCTAACAGGCTCCGAGGACCAATTACCGGGTTGAGACCTGGCATACGTACCGGCTTACGCGTGCGCGCGTCACGCGAGGAACGGGGTTTGACAATTACCGAGTGTGCTCAGCCGGACCCCATCGAACCTGGGAACGGGGCGTTGATTCGATTTGGTCCCAAGTCGGGAGCCGGTTGAGACGGGTGCTTTGAGCCGCAGAAGCGGCTAGTGAAAGGAGAAGAATTGATGAACCATTACTCTGTCAGCCGCTTGGCTATGATTGTCGCACTTTCAACTGCGGCGATCAGCGCCCATGCGCTCACGTTTACCTTTACCGGCGTTTCCGGGACAAACGGCCAGAACCTGAGCGCTGAAGCCACGTTCACGGTTTCCGGCTCGACCTTGACCGTCGTTCTCACCAACACCGCTACCGAGGCCGCAAGCGACGGCGCTAACGTTTTGGATGCGATCTACTTCGACGTCGATGGCGTCTACTCGTTCTCAAACGGCCAGGCGGCCCTCACGTCTGGATCGAGCCTCCGCAAGAAGGACGGCAGCACGGCATCGGGCAATCCGCTCAACAACGAGTGGATGTTTGACGGCCCTAAGGGCGCGCCGGTCAACCGAGACCTCGGGATCGGCTGCACGGGTTGGCTCGATTTCAACACGAATGCCGAAACGTTCGATCGCGTGTTCCATGGTGGAACGGGCAGCGCCGGCGCCAACGACAACTATGGCCTGATCCCGACTGCCGGCATCAGCGCGGGCAACGGATCGAACCTGTATGCCAGGAACTCGATGACGTTCACGTTCACGGTAAGCGGCGGCCTTACCGAAGCCAAGATCTCGGGAGCGAAGGTGTCCTATGGCTCAGGCGGCCAGACCGTGATCGAGCACGACCCGGTGCCGGAACCGGCCACCCTTGCGGTGCTCGGTCTTGGGGCGCTTGGCCTGATTCGGCGACGCAAGTAAGGTGCCTTCGCAACGAAGTAGCCCTTGCTGCTTACAAGGGCCACACGTGGCCCGTTGCCCCCCTTGGGGACAGCGGGCCATATTCGTTCTTGGGGGACCCAATCGGCCAAGAAGGTACCAATGTCCCCGCAAAATTGCGGGCTAGACGGGAATCTAGGGCCAGCACGTCACAATCTTCCCTTCCCCGGACAATTACTACCTAGCCATCTAGCACTAGTGCGGGGCACTCATTGCGCTTGCTTCATAGATGGAAAGGAGCACAAATGAATACGAGGTCAATCAGAAGTGTGCTGGTTGGGATTGGGGCAATCGGATTCGCAACGGCCCATGGGGCCATCCTTATTGCCGCAGGCAACTCAGCCTTCACCGACAAAAACGTGTTGTTCAACGACGGAAGTTTGACCCTTGATGGCACGACCATCAACGGCGTCCTCAACGGGACATCCACCTGGGTGGACTTCTTCAATGCCGGCGAGAGCCTGCACGGTAACGGCGGCCAGGCGCGCGTGGAAGGTTCCGACGGATCCTTCACCAAGCTCGAAATGAGCATGCACGATGCCGGTTGGGGCTACAAGACCCTGGTCTGGAACATCAATGCCGAAGATGACGGTACGGTCACGTTTACGGTGCACCACACCGGCGGCGCAGACCACGTCGAGTCGTTTTCCGTGAACGACAACGGCAATAACTTCTTCAGCATCAGCACCACGGCCGGAGAGTTCATCACCTCGACCGAGCTCGCCATGGATGTGGATGCCGAAGACGTGCGCCAGATCCGCGTCGGCGGCGAAGGCGTGGTGCCCGAACCGGCCACCCTTGCGGTGCTCGGTCTTGGGGCGCTCGGCCTGATCCGACGCAAGCGATAAGACATCTGCCGAGCACCATTGGCGAAGCGGTCCTTGGGTATTTCCGAGGACCGCTTCGTCGTTTGGTGGGACGTAAACAGGTATCTTGAAACCCCTGCGCGGCTGTAGCTCAGTGGATAGAGCGTCTCCCTCCGGAGGAGAAAGTCGGGGGTTCGAATCCCTTCAGCCGCGCCATTTTCACTCTTGTCCATAGCGGGCTTTTGGGTGACAGATGATTCGAGACGCATCGGTTATGCCTTGACGGCAGAAAATGGGTTGGACATGGGATGCGTCCATCCCACCACGGGTGGCGCCCCGACAGATCGGGATCCGTAGACTGCCGCTCGACCCTTGGCGACTCTCTTCTGACCCCGTTGGGACGTCGCGATCTGGGGTTCGGTTGCCCTCCTACCGATAGCCTTTCGCCAGGATCGTCTCCGCAATTTGAACCGCGTTCAGCGCGGCGCCCTTCAGGAGCTGATCCCCGGAGATGAACAACGCGATCGCATTAGGGTGCGAGATATCCCGCCGGATGCGCCCGACCAGGACGTCGCCCTGTCCACTGCTCTCCGAGGGCATCGGGAAGTGGTTGCCCTCCCGGTCGTCCACCAGTTTCACCCCCGGACTCGCGGCCATCGCGGCGCGGATCGCCTCGACCGTCGGCGGCTCCCCCTCGAATTCCACGGTCACCGATTCGCAGTGCGCCCGAAGCACCGGCACCCGTACGCAGGTCACGCCCAGCCGCAAGTCCGGCACGCCCAGGATCTTTTGCGTCTCCTGGATCACCTTCCACTCCTCCTCGTTATAGCCGAGCTCGTTGATGGCGGTGTTGTGGCTGAACAGGTTGAAAGCGTACGGGTGTGGCATAACCTTGGGCTCGGCCCGACCGCCGGCGAGCACGGTGCGGGTCTGGTCCTCCAACTCGCGCATGGCCGCCGCTCCCGCGCCGCTCGCGCTCTGATAGGTGCTCACGGTGACCCGCTCCATCTTGCCGAGCTTCATGAGGGGATAGAGCGCCATGCAGAGGATAATGGCGGTGCAGTTGGCCACTGCGATCAGCGTGTCATCCCTGGTCATCGCGTCCTGGTTGATCTCCGGAACGACCAGCGGCACCTCGGGGAGCATCCGATAGGCGCTGGAGTTGTCGATGACCGTGGCGCCCGCAGCCCTGGCGATCGGCGTGTACTGTTTCGAGCGTCCCGCACCCGCGCTGAAGAACCCAAAGTCCACGCCCGCAAAGCTCTCATCGTTCACGGCCTGAACCACGTTTTTCTCGCCCCGGAACGCAATCTCCTTTCCGGCGGATCGCTCGCTGGCCAGGAGCGTGAGCCTGCCCACCGGGAAGTTTCGCTCTTCAAACAGGCGGACGAACTCGTGCCCTACAGCGCCGGTGGCGCCCAGAACGGCAACGTGATAGGTTCGGGACATAGGGTGATTAGATACCAGATGGGGGTTCTGCTGTGCTGACGGAGAAGGGGGAGTGTGGGAGTTTGGAAGGGTGGAAGGGCGGAGGAGAGGGACGGGAGTTGGGAAGGGTGGCGGGGTGGAAGTGGGCACTGGTCTGGCCCACGCCAACCTTCTTAAGTTAACCGGCAATTTTGCTATTCCCCTGATGATCTTGCCGGGTCTTAAATGGAGGAGTTAGCTTGCCGCATCGGTGGAGCTTTGGAGAATGCCCCAATGAAAATGAGATTTACAGCCATCGCAGGTCTGGTGGCCTGCGTTTCTGCTGCCCAAGCCTATGTCATCGTGCAGCCCACCGCCGCTACGAGCACCCACACCAGCTATACAGGCGGCGAAATCGAGCGCACCATCGATCAGAGTGGCTTGTTCACCGGCTATACGAGCGGCGTGACCGACTTCGATGCCTACATCGCTTCCAGCCCGTACCACACCAATATCTTCTTTGGCTATGAGTGGTGGGTGGATGACGGCTCCACCACCGACACCCTGATCTATGATCTCGGCGCGGTGTACATGGTGGACCGCGTCGCTCTTTGGAACGAAGAGAGCGCCGGACTGGACAGCGTGACCGTGACCACAGCCACCCTTTCGGATTTTTCCGACGCTATGGGTGGCGGCGGCTTCACGGCAACGGACTGGCCCGAAACCATCTATCTGCCTGACGTGCACACCCTTGCCGGCGGAGTCCGTGCGACTCGCTACGTGAAGCTCGAGGTCACGGCAGACCCCACGCCCTCGAACGCAAGCCTTGGAGGCGTTCCTTACCTTTCCATGGGTGAGTTTGCGGTTTCCGCGGTACCTGAGCCCGCGACGATGGCCGTTCTTGGCCTCGGCGCGGCCGCGCTCTTGCGACGACGCAGACGCTAGTCTCTCCGTATGCCAATCGAATCGCCCCTTTGGCAGAACTGCCAAAGGGGCGATTCTTTTCGATGCCGCGCTTCTCCGTTGCACGGCTCGATGGGCCCGTGCCGCGCGTTCGTTCCTTTGCGCATCTGGCGAACACCTAAAGTGCGCCGGCACGGAACCGGCGGCTTTGCGCATCTGGCGAACACCTAAGGTGCGCCGGCACGGAACCGGCGGCTACTCTATGGGACTTCCGGGTCTGTTAAGGTGAAGCGCCGGCTAAAACACCTCTCGCTCCACCTTCTCAAGCGCCTTCGCTGAGTCGAACACCTTTTTCATCGCCTCTTCCGCCTTGGAGTCGCCCTCCGAGCGGATCGCCAGGAAGAACCAGACCTCGCTTCCAACCGTAACCGCATAGGAGGTCGCCACCTTCTTCGCGCCCTTCGACTCAAAGGTCAGCGTCGCGTGGACCACGCTTTGACCTGCAAGCGGCGCCCGATCCACCTTAATCGCCACGTTTCTCACGTCGGGTAGCTTCGATTGACCCTCCGATTGCCACTTCAGCGCCTTTTCCAGCAAGGTGTGATCCAGCTTTACGCCCTCGCGAACGGCCATCTGCGTCACCCGAAGGACTAGCCCGTCTTGGCTCCCGGCAAAGGTGGTCTCGTTGTCAAACCAGTTCGCGTTGTGCATGTTGGTCGGCTCGCCCGCCCCCAGCGGAAACGGAACGATCATTCGAAGGCCAGGCGCACCGGTCTGGAACCGGTACCACCCCGAGGCCAAGTCCATGAACTTCCGGCTCGAGACGATCCGCTGGGCGGTGTCGAGGTCCTTTTCCTCAAATGTGTAGCGCGCCATGCACCCCCACTCGCCATCCCAACCAGCCCAGTAGCCATAGCCCACCTTTTTGGGAGGCATGCCGCTGTCGGAGATGGCGATCATCAGGTCCACCACCTGCGCCCCACCCTCCATGGAGTTCGCCTTGCTCATGTTGTTCTCGTTCAGCATCGAGCCATAGAT
Source organism: Armatimonadota bacterium (assembly GCA_016223145.1). Taxonomy (NCBI): domain Bacteria; kingdom Bacillati; phylum Armatimonadota; species Armatimonadota bacterium. The sequence continues at coordinate 9,370 of JACRPN010000023.1, forward strand.
GCTTTTGGAGAGCGCCTCGGCGCTTGCGAGCGCGCGGAACGGGTCGAAGTAGCCACCGGTCGCCTTGGGAAACACCTGCAGCACCATCTCGAACGACCCGAACTTCAGCTTCCAGGACTTGGCGTCCTGGTTGCGGGTGTAAACGCTCAGCCCTGCGTCATCCTCGGCTTGAACCATCGGGAAGGGCACCTCCATGCTCAAAGGGGACGTCCCCACGCGCATACGCTCCCATTTGGGCTCCTTGGGAGGCTCTTGGGGCTGCTGCAACCCGGCAAAGAGGGCGACGGCGAGGGGTAGGGCCGCTAGGATCATGGCGTCTATGGGTTTAGACGCAGCACCTAGGGGATTCGAACAGTAACTTGTGCATCGCGGGCCACATAGGCTGTGACCCCAGTGCCCACCTGCGCGTGGATGGTATGGCCTCGGAAGGCGCCCTTTAGCCCCTGTTCGATCGATCCCGCCAATTCACCAAGCTCCTTGAGGGCGTTCAGCGCAAGGGCGATGTCGCCGGTGGAAAGGGCGGTTATCGATCCGCTACGGGCCGAAGCCAAGAGCTTTCCAAGGTCGTCGAGACTGGACTTACCGTCTTCCGAAAGGTATTTCTTGGCGCTCTTGAGGTCGGTCGCATCCAGCAGCTGCCTAAGGGCCCTCTCGGTCTCGGCGCCGCCGCGAAGATTCTCCGCGTTTCCAGCCGAGAGAAACTGCTCCAGCGCTTGGTTCAGGTCCTCGACCGTTGCCCGTTGTGTACCATCGACAAGGTTCTTGACTTCGGCCTCCAGCCGCCCGGGGACGGAGTTCTCGCTCGTGAAGCGGAAGACCTCGTCGCCTTCCGACTTGGGTGCGGCCGTGATGGCAATCGCGTTTTGGCCCTCGGGCTTGATCGTGAAGAACCGAACGGCAAGCCGCGCGGGCCGGTTCATCGCTGCCGAAAGCATGCCTTCGCTTCGCGACTCGGCCACTTCGCCTTCGGCCAGAGTCCCCCTCGGCACGAGCACTCTGCCTTGGGAGTCCTTGATGTCTTCCGAAACGACGAGCGCGACCTTCGCACCCACGTCGGCCGTTCCCGCGCGAAGGTCGGTCAACAGCACCAGCGGCACCTTGGTGCCGGCGGAAAGGGTGGCCTGGACCTGCTTGTCGGGAGGATTGATGACCGTCTGGCCGGAGCACCCCGCCACGGCAAATAGGACGGAAGCGATCACAGGAATAGCGAGAAATGCCTTCATGGCTTATTAGGGAAACGTGTTGGAGAGGTTTGGAGTTTCAACTGTGCGTGGGGCGAAAGGCGAAGAGCGAAAAGCGAAGGAAGGAGGGCGGGCTTCAGCGCGCCTTGTGCGCAGGGCATTCATGCCCAAGCCGCATCGAGGAATTGCCTGCTCCTAATGATGCTCGAGAGACGCTGCACTCTTGCGCGACAACCAGGACCCGCGCGGAGTGAAAGGCAAAGGAGTGCGCCGATCTTCGGCGCACCATGGAGCGCAGGCATCCTTGCCTGGCCCTGGAGGGCGAGTCTCCGTCCGAGCCGGCCGAGGGGGGGTGGCTCCGGCATGACCGGCGACCCCGTTGGCGCACTTTGGCAGTCTTGCCCGTTGGCTCCTTCACGTGGAATCCCCTGGAGTGATTGCCCTCAGCCTTTCCGGAGTCTCCCACCCCAACCCCTCCCTCAGTTTAGCTTCGCAAAACCAAGGGAGGGGCAATACTACCGCCCCACATCGGCCCTGAGCGCCAACGCTCGTACCAGCGGGTTCGGATCCTCCCGAAGCTTCAGAAACGCTACTCGGAACTCCGCCGGGCACCGGCCGTCCAGCGCCAAGAGCGCCTGCGCCCGAACCCCCGCACGGGGGTCCTCCAACCTCATTCCCACGAACGTCAGTGCCTCTGGCGTACCTATCAACCCGAGCATCTCGATCCCCGTTCGGGCTCTGACCTCCTCAGGGTCCTCCGCCAGCGACCTCGCCGTGATCACCGACTGCTCTGGCAGCTTAGCCATCACAGCCATCGCCGCCTTTCGCATCGGGAGTGAGAGGTCGAAGAGGAATGCAGAAGCAGTTCCAAGCGCGCTTGGATCGCCGATCTGCCCAAGCGACACCATCGCCGCCAAAGCCGTCAAGCGGTCCTTCGACGTAGTGAGCAGCATCAGATCGTTGCAGAGTTCCTTGCCACCAAGCAGGCCCGAAGCTCGCGAAGCCAGCCGGGCTGTTTCTGGGTTCTGCAGCGCTTTGGGTAGGTAAGCCGCGGCCTCCTTGATGGTGCCATCAATGCAGGCGCCAAGTGCGGGAATGACCACCGCCCTCTCCCCGGCCCCCACCTTTTCCGCGAGGACCGCGCGCCCTTCGGGCCCAATGCCATTGGCAATCAGCGCATACGCGCTCTGCTCCAAACGGCTTGCGTTGGCGAGCTTGTTGTCCGCGATCCAGCGCATCGCCGGGACACCGATCTCGATGAGGGAATCTACGGCTTCGGCGGCGTCTTGCTGCGCGGTGCCCACGGCCCATTGCGTGGCTCGCCGATACAGTTCGGCGAGCGCCTCCATCGAGGGCATCGGCTTGGACCCGGGTATTGGCTTCGGCCTTTGAGCGGGAGGAATAGCCGTCTCGGTTCCGGCAAGGCTCGACTCTTGGTCGAGTGCGACGGCCCATTGAGTTGAAACCCGCCCCGCCCCATCCGCCAGACCGTCCATGAACTTGTCCGGCCCGTTCATATCGACAAACACGCCGAGCGACCCGGTCCCCCTCGCGGGGTTTCCGGTGGCAGGTGGCCCGATGTACCGGTCCTGGCCCGCCCCGTCGATAAAGACCCCCAAGCCGTTCGCGTTTCCCGTTCCGGGGCTGGCATCCCTTGAAGCATATAGATCGTCGCCTGCTCGGTCCAGAAAGAACGCCACCCCGTAGTCATGCCCGATGGCGTGGCAGGCGCCCCAGGTCACCGCGTAGCTGTCGTCGCCCGCGAGGTCGAACAGGAACGCTCCGCAGAGGTGCATCGCGCTGGCCTGCGAATAGTGGTAGGCGCGGTAGGTGTCGTGGCCCTTGGCGTCGAAGAGGCTGCCGAGACCAAACCAGTAGCTCGCCGCCTGGCAGTAGGTCTCGCCGATGTAGGCGTCATCACCCGAGAGATCGGTCAACAACCCGACCCCTCCGCTCAAGCCGCCCGTGTCCTCGCGGTAGCCGGTGCCGAAGCCTTGGGCATTGGAGTAGTGGATGTCGGCGAAGAGCGGCGAGTTGAGAATCACGCCGCCGGCCCGATAGGTGTCGTCACCGGCGAGATCGATTAGCCAGCCGACCCCTTGGGTACTCGCTGCTCCCTGAGCGTTCATCGCGGCTTGATAGTGGTCTATGCCTGCCGTGTCCACACACACACCGATTCCGAATTGGGCGTAGCCCTGGCCCATCGACTGGCACGCATAGAAATCGTCGCCGCCCTCCTTGAGGAACACCCCGACCCCCGCGAGCCCTGCGCCGAAGCACAGCGACTTGCCTCGGAAGACGTCTTTGCCGCCGAAGTCCATGGCGATGCCGATGCCGGTAACCCCCGCGCCGATACTTAGGTCTGGCACGTCGTACACATCGTCTCCACCAAGATCGAGCAGCACTGAGGCGTATCCTGGGCCGGCGCCGTAGCGCCCCGTGTAGCGGTCGTTACCGCCGAGGTCCACCGCAAGCTGCGCGGCCCTGCCCGAGTGCTCGTTGGATTCAACGCCGGAGAACTCCACGGGCACGTTGCCGGCCACAAACTCGATCTGCCCGCGAAACGTCCTTCGCTTGGCGATGTCGGCGAGCGCCTTGGCGGGTCCGGAAATGTCGAACGCCAGCCGCTGCGCCGCCATTCGGATCCTCGAGAGATCCACTTTCGCTAGCAGCTCTAGCAGTTTGGCCTGATCGGCGGTTTTGACTTTGGAGAACTCCACCTCGAACTCAGGCGTAGCAAATCTCGGAAGACCCTCGAGCAGCGCTCGCTTCTCCTCACCCGTTAGTTTGCCTAGTGATGCTTTCGTCTCCGAGCTGGCCCGATAGACTGCGGCCACGAGCCCGCGCATCGCCTCGTGGAACGCCTCCGGGATCGCCAACGGTATCTTGATGTCCGGCAATCCCGCCGCGCTCGAAGCGTCTCCGGCGGTGTCGGCAAGCAGCTCTGTCCGGCAGAGACTCAGCAAATCGAACACACTTCGGCCAGCCCGAGCGTGGATCCCCGTCAGCTTGCTTGCCGCTTCGACGGGCTTGTCCAGGCAAAGGTCGGTGATCGGCAGCCGATAGGCGTCTGAGAACGCCTTTCGCTCCCACTCCAGGTCGGAGAGCTTCATGTTGCCGAGGAAGAGCGTGTCCGCCAGAGCTTTGGTTTCCGATTGCAAAATCTGGGACAACGCCAACCCGGCGCAGGCGGCCAGCATCAGTGAGAGCAGCGCTTTCGCGAACTTCAAAGGATCACTCCTCGTCCACATCGAGCAGCCTGCCCTGGCCCCGGGTGACGGCGGCAAGCTGCCCCACGTCGGGCGGCTGCTCGAAGGCGAACTTCTTTACATCCTGGGGTACTTCGATCGGATAATCGCCGTTGAAGCACGCCAAACAAAAGTGGTCGGCGCTCTTGCCGACCGACTCGACCGCTCCCGCAATGGATAGGTATCCTAGCGTATCGGCGCCGAGCTTCTGGCGGATCTCCTCGATGGTCCATTTTGCCGCGGCGAGTTCCCCGCGCGAGGCCATGTCAATGCCATAGAAGCAGGGGTGCTTGATCGGTGGCGCCGTGATCCGCACGTGCACCTCCTTGGCGCCCGCATCGCGCATGAGCTTGACGATCTGTGTGGTGGTGGTCGCCCGCACAATCGAATCGTCCACCAGCACCACGCGCTGCCCCGCGATATGCTCGACGAGCGGCGTCAGCTTCATCCTCACGCCGATCTCGCGCATCTGCTGGTTGGGCTGGATGAAGGTCCGGTGGATGTAGCGGCTCTTGGTCATCCCTTCGCGAAACGGGATGCCGCTCACCCGGCTGTAGCCTAGCGCCGCAGGGATGCCGCTATCGGGCACGGGCACAACGATGTCGGCCTCCACGGGGTGCTCTCGGGCCAGGGCTTCACCCATCCGCTCGCGCGCCGAGTAGAGCAGCGTGCCGTACATTTGACTATCTGGGCGCGCGAAGTAAATGAACTCGAAGAGGCACATGGCGGGGCGCATTCCGGGGCGTCCCTGCGCGTAGCGCAAGCCATCTTTGTCAATGATCGCCATTTCACCCGGTTCAAGCTCCCGCTCTGGGACGCCGACCACGGGGCCGAAGGCGCAGGTCTCGCTGGCCAGCAGCCACCCATCCCCAACTCGTCCCGCCACCAACGGGCGCACGCCCCAGGGGTCGCGAAAGCCGATGACCATCGTTGGGGTGAGTACGGTCACGCTGTAGGCGCCCCGAATGCGGGCCATCGTGGCAGACACCGCGTTCTCCGGTCCAAGGTGCATATTCCGGACCAGTAATCGGGCGATAACCTCGCTGTCGCTCGTGGTATCGAAGACCTCGCCCTCGGCTTCCATCTCGGTGCGCAGCTTGAGAGCGTTGATCAGATTTCCGTTGTGCGCAACGGCGATGTCGCCGACGAGGCTCTCGCAAAAGATGGGCTGGGCGTTTCGCAACACGCTGGATCCCGAGGTGCTGTAGCGCGTGTGGCCTACCGCCATCTGGCCCTTGAGGGTCTGCAGCACTTCTTCGTTGAACACGTGCCCGACGAGGCCCATGTCGCGGTGCATCCGCACCTTGTCGCCGTCGCTGACGGCGATCCCCGCGGATTCCTGGCCCCGGTGCTGGAGGGCGAATAGCGCGAAGAAGGCGGTGCGGGCGGCCTCTTGGTTGGGCGTGAAAAGTCCAATGACGCCGCACTCTTCCTTCGGCCGGTCCAGGTGGTGGTGCTCCACTGTCGGAGGGTACCCGGGCGGGCGGCAGAGGATGAAGAGTGTGGGCCTTGAGGTGTGGGGTTTGGGGTGAGAGGAATGCGGATGCCAGCTGACGAGTGGGGATATCACGTTCGATGAGACCTCCGTCAATCATCGTTCTTCGAGTGCCCGTAGGGGAATGATGGAGATCGAACGCCCAAAGACGGCAGGGGAGACGGGCGCGAGGATGAGCGATATAGCGCCGATCTATCGCTCATGGTGTGGAACTGGCAGACCTCGGAGCGTTGAGAAGAACAGGGACGGGAAAGGGGACCAGATATTGGCTGCCCCTGTAGCCATGGGCACGCCTCCCGTCGGGCTCTTGTACATTCTGTTCCCCACAATGCTCCGCCCCATCCTCACGTAGAATAACCCCGTGGACCGGATCCTGCTTGCTGCACCCCGAGGCTTTTGCGCTGGAGTGGCCTATGCCATCGAGGTGGTCGACCTGGCGCTCAAAATCCACGGCCCCCCCATTTACGTTCGCCATGCCATCGTACACAACGAGTGGGTGGTTCGTAGCTTTGAAGATCGCGGCGTCGTATTCGTCGAGGACGTAGATGACGTCCCGACAGGCATGCCCGCTGTTTTCAGTGCTCACGGCGTGAGTCCGGCTGTCCGGGAGCAAGCCAAAAATCGGGGCCTGTTGGTCATCGACGCGACTTGCCCGCTGGTCACCAAGGTTCACAACGAGGCCAAGCGCTACGCCGACAAAGGTTACTTCATGATCTACATCGGCCACGCGGGACACGTGGAGGCTGAAGGCACCATGGGCGAGGCGCCTGGGCGTATGGTACTGGTGGATAGTCCCGAAGACGCCGAGAAGCTCGACTTGCCCTATCACGAGAAGCTGGCGGTGCTCACGCAGACGACCCTGAGCGTCGACGAGGTCCAGCGCACGCTCGATGTGCTCAAACGGCGCTTCCCGCATCTGGAAACCCCCGCGAAGGAGGACATCTGCTATGCGACCACCAACCGACAGGCCGCGGTCCGCGAACTTGCGAAGCACTGCCAATTGGTGCTTGTAGTCGGAAGTCAAACCTCGTCGAACTCCAACCGACTTCGAGAAGTCGCTGAGTCCCTGGGGGCGGAAGCCCACCTGATCATGTCGCCCTCAGACATCCGGCCGCAATGGCGGACGAACTACCCGGTCGTGGGAATCTCCTCGGGCGCAAGCACCCCGGAGCATCTGGTGGAAGATGTGATCGGCGAGCTGATCAGGGAGCCAGGGACGGAGGGACAAGGAGGAGGTCTGCGGTCTGAGGTCCGAGGTCAGGAAGAAGAGAGACCAAGGGACGGAGGGACGGAGGGACAAGGAGGCACTGCCTTAGCCTCGCCCCTTTGGGGAGGGGCCGGTGAGCGTAGCGAACCGGGTGAGGGGGAAGCGGGTCCACGCACAACCCCAACACGGCCCACCGTCGAGATTCTCGAAACCGTTCGCGAGGACGTCCGGTTCTTGCCGCCTAGAGAGTTGATTCAGTTGGCGCAAAAGACCTAACAGAGTTCGCTTGGAAATCCGGGGACAGGGGGCCATAATGGACACTATGGAGAAGCTGTTCGACATAGAGCTTTACCCCTGAGAAGATGGTTGGTGGGTAGTCGAATGCCCGTCTCTCCCTGGATGCGTAAGTCAGGGAAAGACTGAAGAGGAAGCGCTGGAGAATATCAAGGATGCCATCGCGCTCTGTCTGCAAACCCGAAGAGAAATGGGCCTTCCTGAGACGGTCAGCCGGCATCACCGTCGATGAGTTCGCGGCAAACCTGGACGCCTAGCCCCGCTTCAGCGCGCCGGTGATCTCGCCCGTTTTCTCGTGAAGCAAGAGCAGCTTCTTGCCGCCGCCGGTCAGCCTCGCTTTGATCTGTGGTTTCTGGCCCTCAGGCATGGCGTCCAAAATCGCCTTCGGCTCCTTCGGCTTGAGCTGGATCGTGTCTCCCTCGATCTTCCAGGAGCCTCTGAACTGGATCATCATCGTCATGATAAAGGTGTTGTCTTCTCTGAGGTTGAGCCTGAAGTTGCCCATCATCTGTCGCATCATCGCCTGGCCCTTCTTCTGCGCCTCGGTCATGCCCGCGGTTGGGGGCTGATAGTCGCCATCATAGAGCCACGAACCGACGACCTTGGATTCGGCCGCCGTCACGCTTCGCTTGCCGACTTCCACACCGGGAGGCGCGTTTCTCACGAAGGTGATGTCCATTTCGTCAGGCCGCTCCTTCTTGCCGGGAAAGAACAGCGCGCTTCCGCGCATGGCGCCCACCATCGGCTCCTTGAACTGTGCGACAAATGCCGCGTTGCCCGCTTTGGCGGCCTCGTCGATGGAGCGGCCCATGACCTTTCGCGTCTGGAGCGTTAGCGTGTTGCCTTTCAGGGTGTAGTCGCCTTCAGCCGCGACACCGGTCAATTCCATCTTGAATTTGCCGCCCTTTTGCAGTTCCAGGGTGTTGATCATGGATTGCGCCACGACGGCCATCTGCTGAGCGTTCTGGCTCATCTGGCTCCCTTCGGTTGGGCTCAAAGCCCCGTACCACTTCCCTTCGATCGAGCCGGCAGCGGCAGGCTTTTCGGACTCTCCCGATGATGGGGGCTCTGTGCCGGCGGGCTCCGCCCCGAGGTTGGGTGAGGTCCCGTTGATCTTGGGCTCTGCTGAAGTCGCCTGGGAGGTTCCGTCGCTGGAGACGGGCGTGTCGGGGTCGGTTCCCGGCGAAGCTGAGGCGGGTTCGTCGGGCTTCTGTGCCGAGCCGCCGGCCTGGTCCTTAGGGGTTGCCTCAGATGAGGGTGAATTCTCTGCGGCGCCGCCGGAGCAGCCGGCGGCGATCAGAGCGAGGGCGGCAAGCCAAGGCAACAGGAGCTTTCGGTTCATGCGCTGATTATGGAAGATGCGGGCGAGGGGACGAGCGTTGTGAACGTTGCGAAAATGGAGGTTACGAGGCGGTGTCGGTGAACCACCGACGAGACGCCTGGGGACGAGAGGACAAGGCCGTGGCGAGGCAACCCTGGCGAGACGCCCGGGCTACAGAGGCTGGGGGCTATAGAGCCAGAATCCGGGAGGCGGATTCCATGTCTTTGTCGCCTCGGCCGGACATGTTGACCAGCACCCGCGTGCCAGGCTCAAAGAGCCCCGGCCGCCTTAGCATCGCGAACGCGTGCGCGCTCTCGAACGCGGCGATGAGCCCCTCGCGCCTGGCGAGCCATTGAAACGCCGACAGTGCCTCGTCGTCGGTCGCCGCGACATAGTCCACGCGCCCCGAGTCCTTCATCGCGGAGTGCTCGGGGCCGACCCCCGGATAATCCAGACCCGCAGACACCGAATGCGTAGGCAGGATTTGTCCATCGTCATCCTGCATGACATAGCTATAAGCGCCATGGAGCACCCCCGGCGATCCTGCGCTCAAAGGGGCGGCGTGATCGGGGGTCTCCAGACCGCGGCCCGCCGCTTCGACACCTACTAGCCGGACTTGGGGATCGTCCACGAAACCGGCAAAGAAACCCGCCGCGTTGGATCCTCCTCCCACACACGCGATGCCGACGTCGGGGAGCCGGCCGTGCCGCTCCAGATACTGCGCCCGGGCCTCGATCCCGATCACCGACTGAAACTCCCGGACCATATAGGGATAGGGGTGCGGGCCGGCCACGCTGCCGATCACATAGTGGGTGTCGCGTACGTTGGCGACCCAATCCCTGAGCGCCTCATTGAGGGCGTCCTTGAGCGTCTTGGTGCCGCTGGAGACTGGGTTTACTTTGGCCCCGAGGAGCTTCATGCGAAAGACGTTGAGCTCCTGCCTCTTGCAGTCCTCGACCCCCATGTACACCTCGCACTCCAGACCAAAGAGCGCGCAGATGGTGGCCGTGGCCACGCCGTGCTGGCCCGCGCCGGTCTCGGCGATGATCCGTTTCTTGCCCATGCGCCGAGCGAGCAGACACTGTCCGATCGCGTTGTTGATTTTGTGCGCGCCCGTGTGACAGAGGTCCTCCCGCTTGATCGAGACGTGCAGACCGGTGTCCTCAGATAGGCGAGTGGCCTCGGTGACCGGGGTGGGCCTACCTACATAGTCCTTCAGCAGCCCATTGAACTCGGCACGAAACTCCTCCGATGCCCAGGCCTCGTCGAAGGCCGTGGCCAGTTCGTCGAGGGCGGGAATCAGGGTCTCGGGGACGTAGCGCCCGCCATAGGCGCCAAACCGCCCCTTGGCATCGGGTCGTTGAGGCATCGGAGCCTATTCTACTTGGGGGCGGGGTGTAGGATTCGGGGTCTGGGGTTCGGGAGCTGGGGTCCGAGGTCCGAGGTCTGAGGTCCGAGGTCAGAATTCAGAGGTCTGCAGGTTCTCAAGTATTCAGGTGCGAAGCGTTACTGCAGGAACCACTTCGCCCTTCACCTTTCGCTCATCTCCCCTCGCGTCGGGCAAGGTCCAGGGACCCGATCTTGGCCTTGAGACGTCTAAACTCTGTTAGCATGAGAGTTGTGAGATTCCTCTTGGTTGTGGCTTGGACGCTGATCGGCGTTCTCGCCGCCGTGCCGCAGGCCTATCAGGCTCAGCCTGGCGAGGTGCTGCTGCAACTCTCTGTCGAGGGCCGGGGCACGATTATGATCCGCATGCAGACCAAAGAAGCGCCCAAGACCACCGAGCACATTCTCTCGCTAGCGCGACGGGGATTCTACGACGGGCAGCGCTTCCACGAAGCGATCCGAACACCCAGGCCCTACCTGGTTCGACTCGGCGATCCGCTCAGCAAGGACCCCTCCAAGCTCGACGACCCCAAAATGGGCACGGGAGGCAGCGGATCGAAGGTCGCGTTTGAGAACTCCGGCCTTTCTCACGACACGGGCGCGGTCGGCCTCGCCACCGTTCAGGGGGAGCGGAACTCCGGCGACAGCCAGTTCTATATCATGCTCGCTCCTGCCAAGTTTCTCGATGGCAAGTACACGGTCTTCGGCAAGGTCGTGGCCGGGATGGACGTCCTTGGGCGTGTCCAGAAGGGCGACGTGGTGACCTCGGCCCGCGTGATCGTTGGGCAAGAGAGAAGCTAGACCCGCGGATCCCCTTTCGCCTTGAGCGCCTCCACCAACTTCCTGACCTCTTGCGCCCGGTCCTTGGGGCACACCAGCACGGCATCGCCCATCACAGAAACCACCAGCCCTTCGCACCCCACCAGCCCCACCACCTGGTCCGAGGCGCCGTTGTAGACGATGCAGTCGTTCGAATCCGCGATCAGGGCATCGCCCACGATGGCGTTGCCGCTCGCGTCGTTGGGCAGGGTGCGGGTCAGCGCGTCCCATGAGCCCACGTCATCCCAAGTGAAGGACGCGGGCACGACCATGACCTTCTTGGCATGCTCCATCAGCGCGAAGTCAATCGAGATGCTGGGAAGCTGCTCGAAGACGTCCGCCGCTTCCGCAGGGCTGCCCAAAGCAAGGTATTCGGCGATGCGATGGGTCTTGGCAAAGGCATCCGGCTGAACGGCCTCCAGTTCGCGCAAGAACGCCGCAAGCGTCCACACAAACATCCCCGAGTTCCAAAAGTGCTTTCCCCCGGCCACGTAGGTTTCGGCGGTTGCCAAGTCGGGCTTTTCCCGAAACGCCGCCACCGGATACGCTACGCCGCTCGGAGAACTCCCGTCGGCGACTTCGATGTACCCGTATCCGGTCTCGGGCCGGGTCGGCCTGATGCCGAGCGTCACCAGGCTTCCGGTGGCTTCGGCGGCCTCGAACGCTGTGGCAAGCGAGGCGCAGAACGCCTCTTCCGGAGCGATCTTGTGGTCGGCCGTCAGGATCGCGAGCGTTGCGTCGGCCCGTCCCTCAGCCAGAAGGTGCGCCGCATGCCAGCAGAGGCACCCGAGCGTGTTACGCTTCGCAGGTTCCACGATCACGTTGGCCTCGGGGACCACGCCGGAAGCCCGGACCGTCGCCTCGATCGGCTTGCCGATGAGTACGGACACATTTCCCTTGCCAACGAGAGGCTCAACCCTCGCCACTGCCTCCTGAAGCAGCGACCGGTTCGGATCGCCGAGGTTCAGGAGTTGTTTGGGCATCGAGGCCCGGGAGGCTGGCCAGAACCTCTCGCCCGAGCCGCCGGCCATGATCGCTGCAAGTCGTGCCATTGCCGGAGATTATGAAGGGAGTATCCTTTTAAGCGATGCCCCGACCGTCCGCGCAAGCAAGGCCCGGCTCCAAGCAACTCGCGGACAGCCGCCGCCAATCGCGACTGCGCCGCACCTGGACCCCGGCGGCGATCCTTGCCCTCATCGAAGCGCTTGAGGCCCGGTACGGGACCGCCGACCCCCACCCGCGCTGCGAGCCGGTGGACGAGCTCATCTCGTGCATCCTCACCCAGCACACGACCGACGCCACGGCCTTCCCCGCCTTTGACCGGATGAAGGCCAAGTTCCCGAGTTGGGAACAGGTGGTGGCGGCAGGGGAATCAGAGATTGCCAACCTCATCCGAACGGTCGGGCTGGCCAATCAGAAGGCCCGCAACATCCTTGCCTGTTTGCGCGAGATCCACGCCCGAAACGGCGGCTACCACCTTGAAAACCTGCAAACCCTGCCGCCGCTCGAAGCCCGGACCTGGCTCATGGAGCTACCGGGAGTCGGCCCCAAAACCGCCTCGATCGTGCTGAGCTTTGCGTTCGGGATGGACGTCATCCCGGTAGACACCCACGTCTACCGTGTGTCCTGGCGGCTGGGGTTGATCCCGGAGGGTTGCGGCGAAAACAAAGCGCACGACCTTCTGCTCGACCTGGTGCCGGCGGGCATGGCGTTTCGATACCATGTTGCGCTGATCCGGCACGGCCGGGAGACCTGCAAGGCGCCCATACCGCTCTGTGAGGCCTGCAATGTCCGAGAGTCCTGCGCTTGGCTTAAGTCCAACGGCCCGGCGAAGCGCCGCAAGGAAATGAGCGCCAACAGGAAGGGCCGAAGCTCATGAGCGGGCAACCCGCATTTCGCGATCCAGAAAAGGCGCATGCGGCCTTGGGGCGCATCGGCGAGCTTTGCGAGCTTGAGCCCTCCGAGGCCTTGAGCAGCCTGCTCACCGCGAACGTCGACCCCGACCGAGCTCTCGGCAACCTTGAAGCCTGGCTTAAATCGGCAGCCAACCCGGCGGCACAGCTTCAGGGTTTGCTCGATTCACCCGGGCTCGGCCGGCTGCTCCTGCAGCTCATGGGCGCGAGCCAGCCGCTTGCGAACGCGCTCATCCAGAACCCCGAGCTGGCCTCGCTGCTCACCGACCCCACCGCGCTCACACAGGACCCGAGCACCGAGATCATCGAGGCCGATGGCGAAAGCCTGCTGGAGTCCGCGACCAGCTACAGCCATGCGCTGGATCGCCTGCGCTACCTGCGCCACCGATGGCTGCTGCCGATCGTGCTGCACGACTTGGCTGGCACCATGCCGCAAGAACAGGTCTGGCTGGGCCTCTCGAACCTGGCGGATGCCCTAATCCGGCTGGCGCTGCGGACGGCCTGGAGGGACTACGCCGTTCAAAAGGGCCTCGAGGGGGCGTGCCCGGTCGCGATCGTTGCGTTTGGCAAGCTCGGTGGACAGGAGCTGAACTACAGCTCCGATGTCGACCTCGTCTACGTGGCCGACCGCGCCTTGGCCGAGCAGGAGGAAAAGCACGCCACCCGCTTCTGCGAGGTTTTTGGGCGAGCCTTGAGCGACAAGATGGGCCGCGGCTCGCTATACAGGGTGGACCTTCGGCTTAGGCCGTTCGGCGGCGCGGGGCCGGTGCTGCAAACACGCCGCGCGGTCGAGGCCTATTACCGGTCGCACGCCCATCTCTGGGAGTGCCAGGCGCTGTTGCGGTCACGAGTCATCGCAGGATCGGAGGATTCTGCCGATTGGTGGGAGCGCTTGCGGCTCGAGCACTGCTTTAGGCCCCTCTGGAGCACCCACGCCTTGGAGGAGATCCTCGACATGCGCGCGCGGACAGAGGATTTCGGAGGAGAGGACGACCTGAAGCGGGGCTACGGCGGCATCCGCGACGTTGAGTTCCTCACCCAAGTGCTCCAGATGATCCACGGCGCGAAAGCCGCCAACCTTCGCGAGCCGAACACCCTGTCGGCGCTCGCGGGTCTCAGGTCGCACGGGCTCATCTCGGAGGAAGACGGCCAGAGCCTCGCTGAGGCATATCGCTTGTTGCGAAAGTCGGAGCACCGATGCCAGTTGGCGGAGGATCAGCACACGCACTCGCTGCCCGCCGATGAAGAAGGCCGCGCCCGCCTCGCCAAGCTGATGGGCTTTTCCGAGTGGACCCCCTATGCCGAAGCGCTAGCCGCGACAAGAAACCAGGTAAGGGAGATTTACGATGCGCGGTTCCCCCGGTCTGTGGTCGACGACGACAGGCTGACGGTCTTGGCCTCCTTGGGAGAAGCCGCGTCCACCGCAGAGGTCTGGTTTGACGACCTGCCCGAATGCGAGGCCTTCTACAAGAGCCTCCACGAGAACCGAGACAGCCTGGAGCGGGTCCGCAAGATCGCGGAGATCGCACCGGTCCTCTCGGAGGTGCTCGCCAAGGATGTGAGTCTGACGGAAGAAGTCCTAAGCGGAGAGGTCCTCGAGCCCTGGGAACCGGGCCGCAAGATCGCCGAGCTGCCTCCCGATGCGACAGACGAACGCTATGCGCTGGCCATCCGGAGCGAATGGACCAAGGCCGCCATCCAGTGGATGTTTGAGCCGTCTTCTGAGCTAGGGCAAGCCATTCAGAGGATCGGCGACGCGGTCCTCCGGTCCGCCATGGAGCGTGTCGGCGCAGAGTTCGACGTCGTTGCGCTCGGAAGCTATGCCTCCGGGGAGCTGGGTCTGGGCTCCGATCTCGATCTGCTGTGGCTGGTGGACACCGCCGAGCGGCACATGGGCGCCGAGACGCAGGCCCAGAAGCTCATGCTCCACCTGGACCGGATCAAGCGGCTCGGCGCGCCGGTGTCGATCGACCTGCGCCTTCGCCCGGAGGGTAGACAGGGGCTCCTGGTCAGGACCTATGCGGGTCTGCGCGCTTACGATCTGGGAGAGATGGAGATGTGGGAGCGCTTCGCCCTCGGATCGGCGCGGAGCGTCTGTGGCGATCCGATGGCGGAAGCGGGCGCTCTCGCATCGGCCTATGCGCTGCCCCTAACGCCGGAACGCCTGACCGAACTCCTCAGCATGAAGCAGCGGATCGAAACCGAGCGGGTCTCGATCAAGCACCGCCACCGCCACCTGAAGCTTGGGCGAGGCGGGCTCTCGGACATCGAGTGGTTCGTGCATCTGCACGAACTCCGGTATCCCACCACCACCCAGGCGGGCACCCGGCGCGAAATGCCGCCTCGGATTCGAACGCTCGGGCACGCCCAACTCATCAATACATTGGAGCAGGAGGCTCTGTTGGAGGCAAGGAAACACCTTCTCGCCACTCGTGATCGTCTGGTTCTCTTGGGGTTTACTCCCGACATCGTGCCCGAAAACCCCGACAAGCTCGACATCCTTGCGCGTGCGGCAGGGTTTGTCGACGGAAACGAGTTCTTGGCCATCCACGAAGACATGACTCATTCGGTGCGTTCCATCTACGAGGAGGGGATCGATCGGCTGCAAAACTGAGCCCGCCGACCTGCCACACGAGCCATGACGCACCTGCTTCTTGCCCTTGGCGCCTACGTTCTTGGCGCGATTCCGTTTGGGGTGCTCGCCGCCAGGCTGCGCGGTGTCGATCTGGCGAAAGTGGGCAGCGGAAGCACCGGCGCGACGAACGTCCACCGCGCGCTCGGCTGGCAATGGAGCCTCCCGGTGTTCCTGCTCGACGTGGGCAAGGGGTTTATTCCAGCGCTCCTCGCAAGGGGTCTCATCGAGGAACATGCGACGGCGTGGTCCCTTGGGATCGGGCTCTGCGCGGTACTGGGACACTGCGCGTCGCCATTCCTCAGATTCAGGGGCGGCAAGGGGGTCGCGACGGGGCTTGGCGCGATCTTGGGGAGTACGCCATTGGCGGCGGCCGGCGCGCTGGCGGTGTTTGTGCTCATCATGGTTGCCACGCAGTACGTGAGCCTGGGATCACTCCTCGCCACAGGCTCTTTGCTCATCTTCGATTACATCTTCATCAGCCCCATCCCGGTGGTGGCGGGCCATGGACTGCTGGTGGCGATGGTCTGGTACCGTCATCGAAGCAACATCAAGCGCCTGAGAGAAGGGAAGGAACCGAAATTCAAGTTCAAGAACAAAGATAGGGCCGATGGCGGATATGATCGAACATCGCAAGACGTTACCAGTCAGATAGGAGGCGCCGTCGTGGAGTGCCCTGATCGACCTGGCAATAGCGGGGAAGACGAGCCATCCGACGGTGAACCGGCTCCGGCCAAGGACGCAGCAGGACGAGAATGCTAGCTCAGTTTGAGAATCCAGGATCGCTGGCCTTTGGGTGCTTCATATGGGCGCCCCTGGCGGTCTGGATCATCTCGCTGGTGCACTGGATGATCATGGGCGAGATCGATGCGATCTCAGGGGTCTTCGGCATCTTCGTCGCCTTTGGCATGGGCTACCTGGGCCTGAATCCGCCCTTTCCTGATTTCGCGATGATTGACTTCGTCGCTGTGCTCGCCACGGTGATCCTGGCGCCCATGACCCGCGTCGCGATGAACCGCTCGGCCCTCAGCGCCCTCGACGTCGAGGCCATCGGCCGCGCCTACGAACTCCTCGCC
The DNA here is from genome assembly GCA_016223145.1 of Armatimonadota bacterium. Classification (NCBI taxonomy): domain Bacteria; kingdom Bacillati; phylum Armatimonadota; species Armatimonadota bacterium. Next base: position 25,942 of record JACRPN010000023.1, read on the forward strand.
TCGAAGCCAGACAACTTCGGCGCGAAATTCCGCTTGGCCCGTTCGCTCTACAACAAGGGGATCGTCGGGCATGCGATCGCCATCGCCGACTCGGCGCTCAAGAACGTCCCTGAGCGAATGTTCCCCGAGGAGTTCCGGATGCTCCAGCAATGGAAAGCCCACGCGGGGAAATTGGATGCGCAAGAGCGGATTCGGTGCTTTGAGTGCGGCGTTCCAAACTACCCCGGCGCGGTCTTCTGCAGCCGCTGCGGCGCTCCTTACCTGCTCGACTATGCCCAAGGACGATGGATGAAATCGACGATGGTGAAGCGCGTCCTAGTGACGTGGATCTTCGCCATGCTGTGTGTAATCGGAATCCCCACAGCGGCGGTGACCATGCCGCTGTTTCTGGCGGTTCCGACCATCGTTCTCCTGATGGCCCTTGGTGTGATTCTGCTGGTCTCGGGCTTCAGGGATGGTGGCGGCAATAAGCCTTGAAGAAGCTCGATAGCTACGTGCTGAAAGAACTCGTGCTGCCGTTCTTGGTCGGCACGGTCGCCGTCGTGCTCATGTTCCAGGCGAACATGCTCATCTTTCAGCTCAAAACGTTCTCGGTCTCGAGCGTCCCGCTGACTGCCACTCTCCAAACGATCCTCTATAGCACACCCGGCTTCCTGCGGATGACTCTTCCAGTCGGAACCTCCCTTGCTGCGGCACTCGCCATTTCGCGTCTGGCGAGGGAAAGCGAGCTCAACGCCATGCGCATCGCCGGCGCGCCGCTTCTTAGGATCTGCATCCCCGTGGCGTTCTTCGGGCTGGCGGTCGCAGCGGGCAACTTCTGGATCTCGGAGAAGGTGATGCCCGTGACCGAGGTCGGCGCCCGCAAAATCATGCAGCAGGTGGGGCTCCTCGGCGTCATGCCGGACTTCAAGAGCAACGTCGTGATCAACCTGCCGAACTACTCGGCGAACATCGGCTCCGTCTCAAAGACCAACGACAACACGCTAAGGCTCTACGACGTGATCCTCTTTGAGCGGCCCGATGCCGACGTGATCAGCGTCATCCGCGCCAAAACCGGCGAATACAAGGACGGCGTCTGGACCTTCCACGGCACCAAGTACTGGTGGTTCAAGGGCGACAGCGTCGTGGACTTCAAGTCCGGCAAGCCCGTAGTCATCAACGACCCGATCACCATTTCGGACTTCTTCACCACCGAACTCGACACGGAGTCCAATGCCGCAACCCTGGCTCAGAGCATCGCCGAGCGCAAGAAGACAGGCGTCGATTCCACGTGGGCCCAAGTGCTTTACCACACGCACTTCAGCATCCCCGCTTCCTCGATCATCTTTGCATTCGTTTCACCCGTGTTCGCCGTGCTCTTCGCCCGCAGCGGAAGCTACATGGGTCTCTTTCTCAGCATCCTGATCTGCGGCCTCTACTATAACGCGCATATCGTGTGTACCGAGGTTCTGGGCAGGCATGGCTGGCTGAGCCCCGTGCTGGCGGCATGGGCGCCCAACATCCTCTTTCTGGCTTTGGGAGTGCTGGCGGTGCGGAGGTTGGAGTGAGGCCGCTGCCGGCGGCGATTCTGATGGCGCTTCCCTGCGCGGCGCTCGCACAAAGTGGGGGCACGGGTCTGGCCACCGAGGTTGGAAAGGCGCTTGGCGCAAAGCCGAGGCCCGGCAACCCGCTCGATCCCAAGGGCACCCCTGGGCTACCCGAGCGCGACTCCTCCCTTCCTGAACCCCAGGCGGACGTCAACGTCTTTCAGTTGGTCCAAGCCGATCGTTGGAAACGAGTGGGTGACCAGATCGTGCTCGACGGCGGGGTGCAGTGCCACTACAAGGGCTACGACCTTTTCGCCGATCACATCGAGGGCGACCTCGTCACCAACGTGTTCACCCTCACAGGGAGCGCCCGACTGGTCGGCAAGGACGGGATCGTGCGCGGCGACATCATCACCGCCGACCTCGACGCCAAGACATTTCGCGCAGGCAAAGCCGCGGCCCAGCTCCGTCCGGATCTCCTTCAGGGCCGCGTGGTGGACGACGTCTACATCTGGGGCGCTGAGACCTATGGCGACCCCAAGACCATCCACACCCACGATGGCGGCCTGACAACGTGCAACCTGGACCATCCCCACTACACGATCGACTCGAAAGATATCACGATCCGTACCGGCAAGCGGATCATTCTGAGAAACTCGAAGTTCGTGGTCCTCGGGCGAACGCTTTTTCGGATTCCCTATCTGGCGATCCCGCTCGACACGAAGAGGGAACGATACACGCCCCAGATTGGGAGCGACCCTACCACGGGCTTCTTCATCAAGAACCGCATCGGCATCCCGATCCGGGGCAATAACTCGCTGGACGCCGACCTCGACTATTACTCCAAGCTGGGCTTCGGGATTGGAGGCATTTTCGGCTATGCGGGGAGCGCTTACGACGGCTACCTAAGGGCCTATGGGATCCTCGGCGACACCAACACGGTGGAACTCCGCTCCCAGCACAACCAGGATTTTGGCTCGGGCGCGCAGTTCACGATGTCGAACAATTATCAGCAGCGCAACCAGTTCAACGCACCGCAGAACACGAGCCTGAACACCCAGGCGTCACTCACCCTTCCGAGGGGCGGCCAGGGCCAAGCCCGGGGCCAGAACACGACTCGGCTGACCTTAATACGCAACTCCAACGAGTCGCCATCTTTTTTCAGCAAGAACCAGGTCTGGGGTCTCTACGATCAAGAGCGATGGGGCAAGACGACCTCTGCGACCCTCAACCTTAAGTGGGCCACCTATGAGTCGGGCTCTTCGAACGGCACCCCGGTCCACCGGGAACAGGTCGACGTGCAGGTGCGCGCCCAGCAGGAAACCTCAAAGGGCCAGGCCGAGCTTGAATACTCGCGGAGCATCCCTGTCGGCGAGGTGGCGAACTTCTTCAGCGCGCAGGATAGAACCCCGGTCCTCTCCTTCCGCACCGACTCCCGGAAGCTGCTCGGCGAAGACGCGAAGCCCTGGCTTCCCTTCACCGCCGAAATGAGCCTTGGTGAGTATGCCGATCCGGGTTCAAGGGGCAAGATCACCAGGTCGTTCTTCGATTTCTCTGCCAACCGGGCGATGCAGAGCGGGAAAGGGTTCGGTTTTGGGCTTCAGGGCCGCTTCCGGCAAGGAATCTACAGCGACGACACGGCCCAATTCGCCCTCCAAGTCAATCCGACGTTGCGCTACGGGTTCAGTAACGACACGGGGCTGAACATCCGCTACAACTACTTGCGGGCTCATGGATACTCGCCGCTCTCTCAAGATCGTGTGGGCGAAACCAACCTCGCTACGGCCGACCTGAGCGTTCGTGCCCTGCCAACGCTGAAACTGGGGGTCCAGACCGGTTACGACCTGCTGGCATCGGAGCGCCCCGGCGTGCTTTCCGCTTGGCAGCAGCTCGGCATACGCACCGAATGGACCCCGAACGACGCCTTTCAGCTTCGCGCTTGGCCCGTGTACGACACCGCAAACCGTCGGTGGGGCAACGTCCGCCTCGACGCCGACTACGGGTACGGCGACCTCTATCTTTCAGTGGGCGCCCGGTATGACTCCCCCCGGCACACTTGGGGCACCGTGAACTTCCGGGCGGACGGTTTGACCTTCGGCAAAACGCGCCTGAGCGTGCAGGGCGCGTTCAACGGGTACCTGAACAAGTGGGAGTCGATCTGGTATTCGGCAAGCTACGACCTCCATTGCTGGGAAGCCGTGCTTCAGGTGGCCGACAACAAGACCGGTTTCCGCGCTGGGCAGCAGATCTTCTTTGGGGTGCGCCTGAAGGCGTTCCCGTTCGACACGAGCTTTGGCACCGGCACCCGCGGCCAGCCGATCGGCACGGGTACGGGTATGGGGTACTAGGTCGGGGAACGCAGTGAATCGAAGATCCCGCGCCTTACTGGACCGGGTGATGGTGTCAGGTCTGAGGTCTGAGGTCCGAGGTCCGAGGTCTGAGGTCTGGGGTCTGAGGTCTGAGGTCTGAGGTCCGAGGTCTGGGGTCTGGGGTCTGGGGTCTGGGGTCCGTTTTCCGCTATCCGGTATCCGTCATCAGTGGTCCCAGTATCATCTCTCCCGACCGGGAGAGGTCGGTGAACGCAGCGAACCGGCGGAGGGGACTAGCTGCTCGCGCTAGCGTAGTTCCTTGTCGCATACAGCCAGAACAGCCGAGAAGCGAGGAGCGCGCCGAGCGCCCATGCCACCCCGATGCCGACGTGGATCAAGTTGAGACCGCGGGTGAGCTGGCTCGCCGGGACCGTTGCCAGGAAGGCCAACGGAATCCCATAGGTGAACGCCCTGCGCACCGACATCGGGAAGATGTCGATCGGGTACCGGGCGATGTCGAGCACGGTCTCCCCCAGCACCCACAGGTTGTCCACTCGGACCAGCCAGATGGCGGTGGTCATCATGATCAGGTTCGCCGAATAGAAAAGGGCGATCGCGACCTTGATGAGCAGCAGGTACGCAACCCACTGCCAGAAGCTTGGGTGCAGGCCGGACTGAACGAGGCCGATCACGAGCATCACGATCCCCGCCAAGAGCGCCCCGAGGCGGTCGAAATTGAAGCGTCGCATCGACACCCAGAACTGGGAATCGAGCGGCTTGGTCAGGATGTAATCGAGGGTTCCCCGACGAATGTGTTCGGGGATCTCCATCAGCGAGAAGAACATCGCCGAGAACAGCGCGCTCATCGCAAAACAGGTTGCCACCAGAATGAACGCCTCACCCCGTCCCCAATTGGCGATGCTCGGCGTGTTCCGATAGATCGCCAGAAGCACGAGCAGGGAGAACCCGACCCACGTGGCGTTTTGGAGCAGCTTGGCCAGGAAGTTGGCGCGAAACTCCAGCTCGCGGGCAAGTGAGCTGACCCAAAACGTGCGGTACACGCGCCAAATGCGGGACATCAGGGGGAATATACTGCAACGCGATGCTCGGCCTGCTGCTCAACTATGTCATTTGTCTGGGAATGGCGGGCCTGGGCCGGCGGCTGTTTTCGCGCCTCATCGGGGACCTGGACCCGGCCCTAAGGTGGGGGATGGCGGGGATGCTCGGCTTGGCGGTGCTGGGGTGGGCCACGCTGCCGATAGGGATGATCCCCGGTGGGCTGGCCGTGGGGCCCTTCCTCGTTCTGGGGGGCGCGTTGATAGGCATCGTATTCCTGGTTCAGGCGGCCAAGTTGGAGCGATTGCATGCCACAAAGCCTGTGGGATGGAAACTGGCGATCTCTGCCGCCTTGGGGCTGGCCTTCCTCTTTGCCTTGCTTGCCGCACTGGGACCCATCGACACGATGGAGTGGGATTCGCTCGCGTATCACCTGGCGGTGCCCAAACTATGGCTGAAGGCAGGAACGATCACCTGGACTCCCACGATTCATCATAGCAACTTCCCTTTTCTTGTCGATAACCTCTATCTGTGGGGGCTTTCAGATGCCCTATCCCTGGGCTCCGGTGGCGCCGCCGCCAAAGCCTACAACATCGCCTACGCCCTGTTCGGCTTGCTCGCACTTTTCGGTTTTGCCCGCGCGCGCTATGGCGACAAAGCCGCTTGGTGGACGGCCTTGGCGCTTGTCGCCACACCGGTTGCGCTCTGGGAAATGGGCACGGCGTATGTAGACCTGGCGCATGGGCTCTGGGCGGGACTCGGGGTGCTCTTCGCTGCCCAGTACGCGGCAGACCGCGCCGACAAGAAGTCCCTTTGGTTGGCGGTGTGGTGCCTTGGGTTCGCCGCCGCGAGCAAGTACACCGGCCTTCAAGTGGCCGTCGCAGCGGCCGTTTCTCTCATCATCCTTAGCGCTGCATCGAAACAGGCGGCAGAGGGCCTCAAGGCCGGCGCCCTCGTGGGAATCGGAGCGATCGTCCTCTGTTCGCCGTGGCTCATCCGTAACGTCGTGAACACGGGGAACCCCTTCTATCCGTTTTTCTACAGCGTGTTCAAAGGGAAGAACTGGAGCCCCTGGCACGGCGAGATTTACGAGAACGAGCAGCACACGTTTGGGGTTGGCAATGCCGTCGGAGCACGCGACTGGAAACAATTGCCTCATGCTCTTTTGGGCATGGCCTATCAGCCGGGGCGTTATACGAATCCTATGCCAACCGAGGGCCTTGGGATGCCGAATCAGGCCCTTGGACCGGCGGTGTTCTGCGGCGCCCTGCTGTGGCTGCTCTCGGGCCGGATGCGTCGGTTCGAGGCGTTCACCCTGCTCAGCGTAGGATTCTGCTTCCTATTCTGGTTCGTACTCAGCCAGCAGAGCCGCTACTCGCTGAACATGGGCGTGCCCTTGTGCCTCCTGGCCGGCGCGGCAGTTTCCCAGATTCGGGCTGGGCCGGTCCTTGCGGGGCTCCTCGCCCTCCAAAGTGCTTATGCGTTCTTCTTAATCAAAGTGGCAATCCTCGACGCCAAGCTGCCGGTGGTAATAGGAAAGGTCGCGGCCGAGGACTTCCTGGCCAGTTCAGTGGCCTTCTACCGTCCGGCACAGGAGATCAACAACGATTCGGACGCTCGAGCGGTTGCACTCTATGATGAGGTGTTCGGCTATTACCTAAACAAACCGTATATGTGGGCCAACCCTGGACACAGCACCCAGATTCCCTATGGTTCGATGAAGAGCGGCGCCGACCTTGCCGATGCTCTCGCCAAATTGGGGATCACGCACGTCTATGTGAGCTTCGCCCAAGAGCCGCGCGGCGTGCTGGCGGCGCAGTTTGGCCCCGCAGCCGTCCAAAACGGCATCAAGCCCCCTCTTTCGGCGGATGACCTGAAGGGCATCGAGGCGGAGCCCCAGACCAAGTGGAAAGCCCTGATCATCGATGCGGTGCGGCAGGAACGACTGACGATCCAGTTCACCGCGCCCGTCGGGGTCCTGTTCCGGGTTTCGGATAGGTAAACTCCGATTTCCCGCGCGATATCGGCAGTGCCGCCGAAGCCAAAGACAATCCTCGCGCAAAGCCCCGATTTCAGAGACCAAAGAGCATGTCCTTTCAAACCGCCGGCACCGAATTTGAGAAGCCTCGAGGCGTCAGCCAGATCGAGGTGAGACGCGGATTCGCTCAGGTTCACGTGTCCAACCTATCCGAACCGATCGCCGAGCGAAGGCTCGGCGTCTTGAAGTCCATCTCCGATGCCGATATCAGCCTGGACTTCCTGAAGCTCACCCAAGGCGGCCTGTCCTTCGTTGTCGACGAGCAGAAAGCCTCCTCGGCACAGGCCGCTCTCGAGGGTTCTGGTGCGACGGTTTCGGTCCAGCTCGGCTGCAGCATCGTGCTGGTCCACGCCGTGAATATCCGCGACGAAGAGGGCCTGGTCGCGCGGCTCGTCTCGATCGCCACCCGCGAAAACACCCGCATCGAGCACCTGGCCGATATGCACGACCGACTGCTCTTGGTCACTGAGAACGAACAGGCCGCCAAGCTCGCGGACGCCTACACGCGAGAGCTTATCGGGGGCCAGGCGTGAAAGTCCGCGTGATGAAGTTTGGCGGCACCAGCGTCGCGACGGCCGACGCCCGCAAGAAAGCCGCAGCCCTCGTCGCCGCCGCCAAGGAGCAAGGCTGGGCGCCGGTGGTCGTGGTCAGCGCCATCGGGCGGCGCGGCGATCCCTATGCCACCGACACCCTGCTCGGGATGCTGCGCGAGGTTGATCCCGCCGTGCTCCCTGACGCCCGCGAGGAGGACCTTATGATCGCCTGTGGCGAAATCCTCTCTGCGGCGGTGTTTTCCCAAACCCTAAAGTCGCTCGGGCTCTCGGCCCAAGGCTATCGGGGCGGACAAGCAGGCATCCGTACCGACGGCGTCTTCGGCAACGCGCGGATCGTCAGCATCAATCCCTCCTCGCTCTTTGAGTCCGTAGAGGCCGGCCGCATCCCCGTGATCTGCGGTTTCCAGGGCACCTACGTGCCGAAGCCGGGCGTGCCCGGCGGCGAGCTGACCACCCTCGGCCGCGGAGGCTCCGACACCACCGCCGCCGCCATTGGCGCCGCGATGAAGGCCGCGATGGTCGAAATCTACACCGACGTCGACGGCGTGAAAACCGCGGACCCCGACTACGTCCCGGACGCTCCCACCCTTGGCAAGGTGACCTATGACGAGGTCGCCGAAATAGCCCACCTGGGCGCCAAAGTGCTTCATCCCCGCGCCGCAGAGATCGCGATGAAGTTCGACATCCCGCTCTGGGTCAAGAGCACCTTCAGCGACGCTCCCGGCACCGAAATCGTCAAGCGCGCCGACTTCCCCGGCAGCCGCGTCACAGGCGTCACGCACACCGGACGTCTGGTCTATCTTCAGTTCGACCTTGGCGCCGCGCCAACGGATAGCCGACGCTCGATCGAGGCGCGAGTGTACGAGATGCTGGCCAGGTACGAGCTCAACACCTACATGATGAACCACAGCCCCGACGGCTTCGGGTTCGCGCTTCCCCGGGAGCAGTATCCTGCCGCCGAGAACATCCTCGACGGCCTCGTGCTTCCAGCCGGAACCTCGGCCACCGAGCTGTTTCTGGTCCAAATCGGCAAGACCCCGTCCCGCGAAACGGAGATCCAAGGCGACCTGCTCAAGCCGCTCGGCAAGGTCACCACGATCCCGATCGAACTCACCGAGAACTGCACGATCGTGTCGCTCGTGGGGCACGAGTACCTCCAGCAGCCCGGCGTCTATCTGGACGTCCTAACTGAGCTCCGCAACGCCAACATCCACGTCCAGCAGACCAGCGACTCAGAGTTTTCACTAAGCTGCCTCGTTCCGGAGGTGGACCAGAGGCGCGCCGTTCGCATCCTTCACGATCGCTTTGTGGTTGGCGAACACCAGTGAGAAGGCCCTCACCCACCGAGCCCGTAGCCGAGCTCAAGCGCGTGCCTATTCAGGAAAACGGAGAGCCGATGGTGGACTTCGCGGTCGCTTGTCCGACGCTCGTCATCGCCTCGCCGGTGTACCGCTACACGCGAGCGACCCTTGTCCGCGCCACGGTCGCCGAGATGCTCAACAGGGCCGCAGAAGCCATCCCCAAGGGTTACCGGCTGGGCATCCTCGAAGGCTGGCGCCCCAACTACATCCAGCGCAGGATGTATCTGACCCAGTGGATCCGCTTCAAACAGCTTCATCCGGACTGGTCGGACCTGCAGCTTCGCCGCGTCGTCAACCGCTTCACCCACCCGCACAACGCCAAGGCGCCACCACCCCACGCCAGCGGCGGCGCTGTAGACGTCATGCTTGTGGATGCGGAAGGCCAGCGGATCGACCACTCTTCGCCCTACAAAGTCTTTGACCCGAAGAACTACCCGCATGACTGTCCGGGCCTGAGCGAGACGGCCAAAAAGCACAGGCAGATCCTTCGCGAAGCGATGTTTCACGGCGGGATGACGAACTACCCTAGCGAATACTGGCACTGGAGCTACGGCGACCAGGGGTGGGCATACCGGGGCTCGCAAGCTCCGAGCGTCCCTTTGTCCCTTGGTCCCTCTGTCCCTTCGCTAGGCCAATCACCCCAGGGATTCGCAATCTATGGCCCGATCTTCACCCCGGAGGGTTGGACGCCTGTTGCCGAAGACGACAACGACGAGCCGTTGGAACGCCTCTGGGGCGGTGGAGTGGGTAGCGGGTTTCCTCGAAAGGCCTCCTAAGCCAGACACGTTTGCAGAGCCATGTGGTCCCCCACACCATCAAGTCGGGCTGCGGGCCAATCGGCAGAGGGTCCAACGTGGCTATTCGTTCTCTTCCAGATACTCGTGGACGATCTCTTTGGCGTCCTTGTGCGAGAGCCCCGTTTCCGCGCGAATCTGCTGGATGGCTCGCTGCACCACTTCGGTCTTCTTCGCGTGCGCCTCCTCCTTCAGCCTTCGCCTGAGCTCGCGCGCCTCGCTGCCCGTGCCGATGTGTATCCCTGCGATCGCTCCGCTAGAGACCTCGTCCACCATGCCGGTCTCTCGGAGAGACTTGCGCGCCCGCCACCGTCGAAACTCGCGCTCGTTATCGTCGCTGCCCCGAGCGAACACGGTCCACGCGTGCCCGAAAATGCCGATGCCCCAACCGAGCAAAGGCCAGAACGCCCAACTGATGTGGCCATCTTTGAAAAGGTCCATCCCGACCAGGCCCAGGTTGACGACGACGTACCAGCCGAGGTGGCCCCAAAACTCTGCCTTTACGTGCTTGTCGAATTCAAGGCGCTCTTTAACCTCGGCAGAACGGGTCCTGTACTCGGTTTCCGCCGCGAGCACGGCTTCTGCGGAGATGCCGGCTTCGGCAGCATTGGCGAGGAGTTGCTCCCGGCTCATGGAGCCAGACGCATACTTGCGCGCGGCTAGCAGCAAGATCTGCTCCGCCTCGTCCTCTTCGAAAAACTGCTGTTCCTCCGACACCCTACGATTCTATGCGAATTGGAGAGCGGGGGTTGCAAAAGGGGATCCATTCACGGCAAGTTGGGCCCGACGAAGCGATTTGAGGGCCATCGGCCGTAAGGAGGTGTAGCGGGATTGGCATCGAATCCCCTTTGCTGGGCGAGAATCGGAATGACGAGCGTGGGGAGCAAGGCAAGGCAGTGGGCTATCAGGTGCTTTGTGGTGCTCCTGTGCATGGCGCTTGGCGGTGCCCTGGTCGCCGGATACAACTTCGTCAGACACCGCAAGGCCGAGTCAGCGGCGCTCCTAGGAAGCTACGCCCGCAAGGACGTGCTCGCCGAAGCCGTGCGCAAAGACCCCTCCGCCGCGAATTACTTCAAGCTCGCCGAGGCCGCCGTGGCCACCGAGGACTTCGAGTCGGCGAGAAAAGCCTACGAGGGTGCGGCAGGCATCTACCGATCACTTGGCAAGATCAGTTTTGCCTATTCGGCCGAGCGCTTGGCGCAGCGCTACGAGGTCGTGGCCAAGCCCTTTGTTCATGAGGAGGCCGACAAGGGGACCATGGCGATGTTCGACACCAAGCGTCGACTGGAACCCGCCTATGGCTGCTATCTGGGCGCCTTTATTGACCACGAGGACTCGATCAAAGGCACCTACCGCGACGAATATGGAACCTGGAGGCGCGACGTCAGCTCCTTCAACCACCTCTCCGGTACGCACCACGCCCTGTTCTTCATGTATCTGGGCTACGGGCGGCAATTCCCCCAGAAGTTCGTCGAGCACATGAAGCTGAACAAGGCGGGCGCTCAAATCGCGTGGGAGCCTTCAAGCTTGGAACAGGTCAAGGACGACGCCTACCTGCACGAGTTTGCCAGGGCCGCCAAAGAGAGCAAGACCCCCATCTTTCTGCGCTTTGCGAGCGAGATGAACGGGGATTGGGTGCCCTATCACGGCGACCCCAAAAAGTACATCGAGAAGTTCCGCCTAGTGGCAAAGGTGATGCACGAAGAAGCCCCGAATGTGGCGATGGTCTGGTGCCCGTTCGAGACGCCGGTCAGCATTATGAACGACTACTACCCCGGCGACGAAGCCGTTGATTGGGTAGGGGTAAACATCTACAGTGTGCCCTATTGGAACGACGACCCCAAGCAGCCGGCAGCCTGGCGCAACCCCGCGGACGCGTTGCGATATGTCTACGAAACCTATTCCGAAAAGCATCCGATCATGATCTGCGAGTACGCGGCCTCGCACCGGTCGTCCCTCGACCAGATGGACCGCTCCGAGCTCGCGCGCACCAAGATGGCCCAGTTCTACTCGGCGCTCCCCAGGATTTACCCACGGGTGAAAGCCGTCTGCTGGCTCAGCATGAACGCGATCAAGCACGCCATCCCGGGGAGGCAGTCGAATGACTATTCCTTGCTGGGAGATGAGAACGTGCGACGACGCTACGAAGAGCTCTTGAGCGTGGAGCCGCACTACCTAAGAACACTTGAACTTGGGGAATGGACCTATGCGAAGTCGTATCCTGTCGAGCTGGACGATGGCGCTCTGCTGCCTCGCCGAGCGGCGCTTACAGCCTGGGTGAAGCTCTACGACGACCACCCGACGGTGGTATGGAAGGTCAACGGCCAAGCCGTTTCGCAGTCCTCGCTGCCGGGCCCGCACCGCTATGTGCTGGATACCCGCAAGCTGCCGAAAGGCGAGGCGACGATCGAACTGGACGTGTTTGACGACGCAGGCCGACTGGCAGCGCATGTGGAGCGCAAGGTTCAGGTGGGGGATGGGCGTTAGGGCATTAGGGCACTGGGGCATTACACCTGTGCCATGGCTTCCCTTTCCGAAAGGCGGAAATCGGATAACGTATAACGGATAGCGGACACTCACTGCCCTAATGCCCTCATGCCCTAACGCCCTAATGCCCTAATGCCCTAATGCCCCAATGCCCCAATGCCCTAACGCCTACTCATAGATACTCTTCACACTCGAAAACATCGGCCTCTTCAGGCCGAAGTAGGTGATCCTCTTGGCGTGGGTGTCGGCCCAGAGCGCATTGGCACCTTTGCGGTGGAGGAAATGGAAATGGTCGATGAGGTTCGGGTCGTTCGGAGGACTGTTGAACCAGTCGGACGGCTGGAGGAAGTTGCAGACGGGCGCCCTGGCCTCGTGCTCCCAAAGCAAGAGGGTGCCGGCAGGCTCCTCGACCACCGAAGCATTGGCGCCGAGCGAGACCGTGGCGCCGCTGACATCGGTTTCACCGGTACGCGCCATCGGGCCATATTCTTGGCCCCTGGCCGCAGGGTTGGTGTTGTAGTACTCGGACGAGATCCCCGGATTGAACCAATTGGTGGCGTAGGAAAGCTGCCATTCGCCCGGCATGGCGGGGCAGCGCTTGACGCCTTCATCCTTCAGGTAGCGGTCGATGGCGCCCGGCCGGACCGGATTCTGCGCGGGCTCGATCCCCCTACCAAAGAACCCGCCCAGGAGACCCGCATTGTTGTTGTCATAGCCGATCCACATCTGCTGCGGCGCAAAGCCGGGTAGGTTGTCGATGAGCGCCGCTGGGCAATAGGTGTCGTCCTCATCGGCCAGATAGAGCGAGACGGCGAGGCCCAACTGGCGCATGTTGCTCATGCACACGATCTGCTTGGCGGTGACCTTTGCCTGGACAAAAACCGGCAGCAGGATGGCAGCGAGGATCGCGATGATGGCGATGACAACGAGCAGCTCGATGAGCGTGAAGGCCTTTGGCAGGCGACGGCGCATGGTTTCCCTCAAGGTATCTCCCATTCTGATACACGTCTAGGTCCGCTTGAGGCCCCGGTTTGGTTCGCAGAAGAGGCGAGAGGTGAGAAGCGAGGGGCGAGGAGCGAAGGGCGATTGGGGCCCCCTCCTTGGTTTTGCGAAGCGAAATTGCTTCCGAGTCCCGACGTGTCGGGAAGGAGGGGGTTTCGGAGATCCCGCCGACCGAAGGGAGGGAAACGAAGTCGGGAGGGGGTGGAGACACCGGACTCAGTCCCCACAACCTAAACTGCAGTGCACCAGAGCACCTGAACACCCGAAAACTTAACTCCCTATCACCTGAAAACCTGAACGCCCAGCACCCGAACACCTGAACACCCACGCGCCCCTCGCCCTTCGCCCTTCGCCCAGGGCCCTCAATATGCCACAATTCAGGTTCAAATGAGCGGAAATCTAGGCATCACTCCACGTGGCGAGAGCTACAGCGACTGGTATACCGACCTCGTCCTGAAGGCGGAACTGGCCGACTACTCGCCCGTGCGCGGCTGCATGGTGATCCGCCCGAACGGCTATGCCATTTGGGAAAACATGCAGCGCGCCTTGGATGATATGTTCAAGGCAACAGGCCACACCAATGCCTATTTCCCGCTGCTTATTCCAATGTCCTTTCTGGTCAAGGAGGCCGAGCACGTCGAGGGCTTTGCCCCCCAATGCGCCATCGTGACCCACTACCGCCTCAAGCCGGGCCCGGACGGCAAGCTGGGCGTCGATCCAGACGCCGAGCTTGAGGAGCCGCTTATTGTCCGCCCGACCAGCGAGACGATCATCTGGCCAATGGTCAAGAAATGGGTCCAAAGCTATCGCGATCTGCCGGTGCTGCTCAACCAGTGGTGCAACGTCATGCGCTGGGAACTGCGTACGCGCCTGTTCATGCGCACTGCCGAGTTTCTTTGGCAGGAGGGCCACACCGCCCATGCGACCTATGAGGAAGCCGAGGCCGAACAGCTTCAGATGATCCACATCTACCGTCGATTTGCTGAAGAATGGATGGCCGTACCTGTACTGACCGGCCTCAAGACTCGAAACGAGACCTTTCCGGGCGCGGATCACACCTACTGCATCGAGGCCATGTCGCAGGACCTGCGCTGCGCCCAGGCAGGGACAAGCCATCACTTCGCGCAGAACTTCGGAAAAGCCTACGAGGTGCAGTTCCAAACCGCCGACGGCCAACTCGACTTTGTGCACACCACGTCCTGGGGCCTCTCCACGCGCATGATCGCGGTGCTCATCATGGCCCACTCGGACGACAAGGGCTTCGTCGTCCCACCGAGACTCGCTCCGACGCAGGTGGTGTTTGTGCCGATGGGCCGCGACGATGAGACCCGTGCGCGAACCTATGCCGCTGCCGACCAGATGGCCGAGGCCCTCACCGGCGCTTCTTGGAACGGCCAAGCCGTCCGGGTGAAGGTCGACAAGCGCGCGAATGAGTCCCCCGGCTTCAAATACAACGATTGGGAGCTCAAAGGCGCCTGCCTCCGCGTGGAGGTCGGCCCGAGAGACCTGGACAGCGGGACCGTGGTCGTGGCGCGAAGAGACACAGGCGAGAAGGCCACAGTGCCCTCCGGAGAATTGGTCCAATACGTCCTATCCGCCCTATCCGACATACAGAGCTCCCTGTTCCGGAAAGCCCTGGCTCTCCGAGAAGCGAACACGCACCGTATCGACGACTGGGCTTCCTTTGAGAAGCATTTCGAAGGAGAGGGTGGCAGCGGTTTTGTGCTGGCGCACTGGGACGGCACCACCGAGACCGAATTGGCTATCAGCGAAAAGACCAAGGCGACGATCCGGTGTATCCCGTTCGAGCCGCTCCACCCGGACGACGCCAAACCCGGCAAGTGCATCCTCACCGGCAAGGAAAGCAAGCAAAGGGTCGTCTTCGCGAAGGCGTACTAAAGACTCAGCGTTCTCTTGGCCCCAACCTCGATCGTCGGGGTTGAGGTTGAGAGAGCTTCACTCCTCGCTGGGCAGCGAAGTCGACTTCCAGAACTTGGAGGCTCCGCCCGATATGCCACGCCAGATGCGCCGTGCGCCGATTAGCAGCACCAGACCGCAGAGTAGCGATACCAGTTCTTCTATCCGGACCGGCTTCATGAAATAGTCCCAAAATGGGTTGAGTAGCTGTCCCTCGGGGTCCTGACGAGCATCTGCCCAAGCCACCCAGATCCCCTGGACCAGGGGGCCCGCCGACTCGACCACAAAGTAGGCTCCTACAGCGCGAAGGAGTCCCGTCGTCCAGTCTTCCGAAGTCGCTTCGCGGTCCGATTCGATGGACTTCTCACGAAAGACCGAGGCGAACGTGCTCGCCCAAACCCAAAGGCCAACCGCCAGCAAAACGTCCACTGCAAAGGGTGTTACCGCCGATAGGAAATAAGAAGGCGGCATCTCATTGCCCGGCAGACCCTGAACCAACGCAATGGCATAGGCCAGAGCTCGGCCCGCCATGACTGCACAGACCACCGACATCAGACGTGCTGCCAGAAACCCGATCTGATAAGGAGACATGCCGCCATAGTAGCTGAAAACGAACCATAATGGAACTATGGTCGGAGTCTCGTCGATTCTGATAGCACTGTGTCTATCGGGGCTCCAAAAGCCGGCCGGGGCCGCCGTATCGCTGGACATTCCGGCCCAGACGGTCAAGGCCGTTTTGACTTCGCTGGAAGAAGCGGACGGCGTCACGCTAAGAGCCCTTGAACCGCTAAACGAAGAGGTCGTTACACTTCATTGCGAGAACCGCCCGATCGGCGAAATCCTCGAGCGGCTCGCCGATGCGCTTCGAGCGGAATGGTCAGAGGAGAAGGGCCTGCGCGTGCTCAAACGGTCCAAAGAGTCCCAATCCAGGCTGGAGGCCGATGATCGCCGGATGCGGGCCAACGCCCTCAAGCCTCAGCTCAAGCAGTTTGCTGACAGTTTGATCGCTTTGCAGACCCCCTATCTTTGGGCGCGCTCCACAATTGAGGAGCTCAAGCGGACAACAAATGGGGAATATAAGGTCGGCGTCGACGCTGTCCTGCGCTACAGCGCGCCTGCAGAGACCCTCCTGAAGCAACTCGTGGTGGCGATGGGGTCTGATAGGCTCGCAGCGCTTCCCTATTTCCACCATGTGACATTTGCCCGTCGTCCAAATCCCGCTGAAGAAGCTATTGGCAAGGGCACAGAACAGTCCTTTGCGCATTACGAGAAGACACTCGAAGCACTGGCCCAGGTCAATGAGGAAGATCTTAAGCTCCCCGATCCCTACCTCAATGACAGGTATCGGCTTCTCATGAAGGCGGCGCGGCGCGGAGGCGGCATCGGACAGGTTCTGCTTTCTGCCATTTGGTTTCCCGGCCGTATATCGCTCATCCTGCGCACGTTTGCCACCGACGGGACCATCATAGAGACCGCCAGTCAGAACCTCACCACCAACGACGG
The DNA here is from genome assembly GCA_016223145.1 of Armatimonadota bacterium. NCBI lineage: Bacteria > Bacillati > Armatimonadota > Armatimonadota bacterium. Next base: position 42,489 of record JACRPN010000023.1, read on the forward strand.
CTACCCCGCCTTCGGCCAGGCTGTTGAGCCGACCCTGAAGCGTCCTTCCCTGAAGCTGGGTGATCCGGCAGCGAGCATTCTCTCCATCCTCAGCGGCGTCGGCAACGAATATTACTTTCTCGATGCGCCTCGGCCCGACGGCGAGTTGACGCCCGGAGCCAGAGCCGCGCTTCTTAATCCTGAGGAAACGGACCCCCTCGCGCTTGGCGCCGCGCAGGCGGTCCGCGATTCGTTTGAGGTTCAAGGCAGGCCCTTCTTGGCGGTTCTGCCGGACGCGCTCTTGCGGTGTGCCATCCGCGCTACAAAGGAAGGCATCCTCGATTCCTCGACGTTCGCAAAGGAGGCGCAGGACTTCGGGGGCTTGAAGCTCGAAACCCGAAATGGCTGGACCTTTGGCACCCCAAACAGCTCACTTGTCTCCGAGAGAACGCGAGTTCACCGCCAGCCGCTGGGGGTCCTCATGCGCCGGGCCGTAGCGGACCAAAAGCTCACGATACGCGCAAAGGCGAAGTTCGTGGCGGCCGCGGGCGAAGGTTCGCTGGGTAGCCCACTTGCTGGCGCTTATCAGTTTCTGCTTCCCAAGTGCGGTGCTATGGCGCAGGACTTTCAGATGCCGAGCATCGTGCTGATGATGCTTGGGAATCTCCCCGATACCCATTGGGCCCAATTGGTCAAGGGTGAAACCTTGGATGCGGCCTCGCTTTCCGCAGGCTTCAAAACTTGGTTCAGGGATTGGGCCAACTGGGGCCCCGACTATTATGAATGGCTCTCTCTTGGAGCAGAAGGCATCCGGCAGCAGCCGGCGAAGCCGTTGCCCGACCTCATGCGCGCGGGAGCGGAGTGGATGCCTACAGGCGTGCCGACTGGGACCTCGTTTCGGCTCAACGTCGGACAAAGGCACCAGGCGCTGAACCTCGATGCTTCAAGCAGCTCAGGGACCTGGATCGGCCACAGCACCATCGCTAACAGCGCCGACGAAATAGGGCACCAGGTATGGTACGCCCATTTTCGAAACCCAGACCTGACGCCTCAGGAGCTTCTGAAGGGCCGCTGGTCCTTGCGTCTGGCCGAGGAGTTTGAGCTCGAAGCCCGCGCGCCAACCGGCCTGATCCTCAACTGGAGGTACAAGGGCCTGGTTCTTGGGGACGAGAACTCCGGCCCTGTCCGGTTTGACGAGGCGCCACCGTCATTTCGCGAGCGAGTCATGGAGGTTTACGAGCTCATGAAGAAGCGCTACGGTGGGTAGCTATTGCGCCGCAACAGGTACGCCGCCCACTGCCCCGACCGCAAACATGTGGTCGTCCACATTGATCTTCTGCGCGATGAACTCCGTCTTCTCGCCCACCTCGAAAACGCCTTGCCACACCGGGCTCGAGGTCTCGCGCCAGTAGACCACGTACTTGACCCCCGGAGTGCCGCGCCATGTGATCTTGGAGTGGTGCCCCTGATCGCGCACCATGCGCACGTTCGTTGGCGCCTCGCCCGCATTCGCAAGCGCCGCCATCGAACAGAGGTTGGCACGTACGTTGTTGGCGAAATAGGCGTAGTCGATGAATTCGGGCAGGTCGTTCACGGTGTGCTGACGGTTGTATTCCTCGATGACCTCCACGAACCGCACCGCCGTGAAGCCCTGCCGGACAAACGGCGTGTGGTCGCCGCCGCGCCCAAAGCGGTCGCGTCGGAAGACTAGCTTGATCCCGTGCCTTCCCTTCATCGTCTGCCGAACCTGCCACTCGATGAACCGAGCCAATTCGCGGGAGTTGTGGGGCCTGGGTCCCTCCCCTTGTTGCGCGGCGGGAGGGGCGGCTACCCCCTCACCCGGTTCACTTCGCTTACCGACCTCTCCCACGGGGGGAGAGGTGGACTGCGAGACGCCGGCAGGCTGAGAGTCTGCCCCACGGGTTCGCGTGGAGGGAGATGGGACATATTCCTCGCTGAAAACCCGAACGAACTTGGTTTCCTTCTGGCTCAGGTCGTTGTGCGTGTTGCCCACCATGTCATTGCTGAGCACGGCTTCCAGATCCCAGTTCTCTTCGCGGGCTCGCTTGGCGAGCGCCCCCGAGCCCAACAGTCCCTGCTCTTCTCCCGAAAACGCGCAGAAGACTAGCGTGTTCTCCCACTTTCTCTGGCTCAGGATTCGCGCCAGTTCGAGCGCGAGGGCCGTTCCACTGCCGTCGTCGTTCGCTCCCGGCGAACGCGCTGTGAAGGGGTCCGCGCCCTGGCCCATGTTGATCGTGTCGAAGTGCCCGCCCACCAGAATGCGCCGGTTCGTTCTGCCGGGCAGAACCGCAACGACCTCCACCACTTCTTTGTCGGCCGGGATACGGCTCCCCCGCTTCACCTGATACTTGTAGAGCTCAACCTGAAGCCCGGGAATCTTCTTGTATTCGCCCGCGATCCACTCGGCCGCCTGGAAGAGCTCGGGCGTGTTGGTGTTCCGGGTGTTGAAGCTTGCCAGCTTTTCAACAGTCGCACGCAAGCGCTTCGGGTCGACTTGTTTGAGCATGGCGTCGAGGCTGGGTTCCTGCATCGTTAGGGCTCCAAGGGCGAGGATTGCGAGCATGGGGGAGTTTTACTCCATAATGCCGCCATGAGCGAGTTTCTGGAGCCGCGAGTCAAGATTGACGGCGTCGTTTACGTTTGGGAGCGGGACTTCTTCAAGCTGCCGGCCGAGGTGAAAATCGAGAAGAACACCCATCAGGTCCAGGTGGACAAACAGGGCCGAATCTATGTGCACTCGCCCAGCGACCACGCGGTGATCGTCTTCGACAAAAGTGGGCAATACGTCTCCTCCTGGGGCAGCCACATGCACCAGGGCGCCCACGGAATGCAGATTCGCGAAGAAGACGGAACGGAATACCTTTACTTTGCGACCACCAACCAGCATTGGGTCTCCAAAAACACCCTCGACGGACGCGAGATCTTCCGGCTTGGCGCGCCTGCGGAGTCCGGCAAGTACCGTGAAGAGGGGCAGTACAACCCAACCAACATCGCCTTTGCTCCGAACGGCGACTTCTACGTGGGCGATGGCTATGGGATGCACTACATCCACCAATACACGAAAGACGGCAAGTTCATCCGGACCTGGGGGGGTTACGGCAGCGATCCCGGTTTGATGAACTGCCCGCACGGACTCGCGGTCGATACGCGTGGCAAGGAGCCTCTTCTCGTCGTCGCCGACCGCGGCAACCACCGCCTGCAGCGCTTTACGCTCGATGGCAAGCATGTGGACTTCATCACGCACGACCTGCGCCTGCCCTGCCACTTCGACTTCCACGGTGGACTGACCCTGATCCCGGATCTCCAGGGCCGCGTGACGCTGATGGATGAAAACTACAAGCTCGTCGCCCAGCTCGGCGACAACCCGAAAGAGGGCGAACGCGCCAATAACGGCGTCAAGCGCGGAGACTTCCTCGATGGGCGCTTCATCGCCCCGCACGGCGGCTGCTTCGACAAGGACGGCAACATCTTCATCGCCGAATGGGTCAACGACGGCGGTCGCTTAACTCGGTTGAGAAGAGAATGATTGAGCCCCCTCCTTGGTTTTGCGAAGCGAAACTGAGGGAGGGGCTTCCAGACTTCCCTTTCCCCGGCAATACCAAGGGAGGGGGGTTACTTCAACTCCCAGAGTTCGTACTTGTCTCCCCGCTCTTTGCACCAGATGTTGCGGCCCGCGACGCCGACCTGGATGAGCTCCGGCTCGCCGATGCGGCCCACTCGGGTCAATATGAGGCTGGGCTGGGGGTTCTTGAGGACGAGAGCAAAGTCCTCGACTTGTGGCACCACGCGGTTCACATAGAACTCCAGCGAGGGCAGGCTCGTCTCCATTACCTTCAGCTTGCCGGTACCGCGGTCCTTGGTCCTGCGGCCCATCTGAAAGGCCACGACGTCTCCACCGAGCGACCTTGCCCGTGTAGCGAGGGAATGAACTTCGGCCTGCCCGCTCGAGCGGTAATACCCGAGCCCGGCACTGGTGGCGACTACCGCAAGCATCAGAGCCATGAACACGACTCCGAATGCCGGCCTTGAGATGAACACTGATGGCTTCTTGCCCGCGAGTCTTGTCCCAAGGACCATCCCCAGGGCCGGCACCGCCGGGTAGATGTAGTGCGGCAGCTTGGACCCGCTGATCGAAAAGAACACCAGCACCACCCAGAACCACCGCCAAAGGAACCGTTCGACCTCATCCTGCGATGCATCGGCGGCTTCTTGTGCGGGCCGAACGCGCCGCACCACGAAAGGCCACCAGGGAAGCATCCCCACCGCCAGCACCACTGGGAAGTAGATCGGATGCGACCAGATTGGCACCTTGTGCGCCTGGTCCCCGCCCGTAAATCGCCCGATGTTTTGTGCAATCAGGAAGTCCTGCACGAACCGGTCGCCGTTCACCATCCAACAAGGCCAGTACCACAGCGCGATCACCGCCGCCATCACGACGAAGGCGCCGAGGTTGTCCACCCAGTTCAGGATGGAGGGCCGAAGCTCCTTCTCAGCCAATAACGTCCACAGCCAGATGCCCCCGAATAGCAGGATCGCCACGGGTCCCTTGGCCAACACCGCAGCCCCAAGGCATGCGCCGGCCAACAGCCGCCAACGTCCACAGTCCCGCAGCGAACGCCACCAGCAGAGCATCGCCGCCGCAAAAAAGAAGACCAGGAGCGGGTCAACCAGCATCATCCGGCCGACCAGCGCGGTGATGAGCGAGGTTCCGAGCACGACCATCGCCGCCCGGCCCGAACCCTCGCCGAAATGCCGCCGCACGAACCCGCCGCAAAGCGCGACCAGCCCAATCGTCGCCAGCACCGAAGGAAGCCTCGGCCCGACCGATTCGCCGAAAGCCGCCACGCTGGGCGCCGAGAACCAGTAGAGCAGGATCGGCTTTTCGAACCAAGGCGTACCATTGTAGTGTGGGGTGATCCAATCACCGCTCCGCAACATGGCTGAGGTCACGGCGGCATAGAAACCCTCATCGAGGTCGAACAGCCCGTAGAGCCAGAAACCCATCAAGGGCAATGAGGCAACGGCGAGCCAGAGCAGCCAAGTTCTCCTGCTGCCCGATTCCCGAGCCTCATTCTGGGCTTCGAGGGTCAACGCGCTCCTTGCCGGGCAGGGCCACCGACCCTATTGAGGGCAAGTGACCCGACCGCATACCTACAGCGATTCTCCAGGCCGAAGGGAACGAAAGATGGAGCGTCCGAAGGCCCAAGGGGCCGCTCTGCTGAAGCGAAGGGCGTAGCCCTGGGACGAAGCCGCCACCCCTCAGTTAGCCCTGTAAGGGCGACCTTCGACGCGGGGCCGAAAGTGCCGGAGCCAACGCGGCGCCAGGTCGCCGCACTCCAAAGATCAGACGCACCCCAAACGACAGCGCCTCCTGCTTTCACCCTCCCCTCCACTTGCGGGTCCACGGGGCTGTGCTTCTTTAGGTACTCGAGCAGCGCGTCGATATCCAGCATCCCGGTATCCACGCGTCGACCCTTCGCGTTCTTCAGGTCCTCGTGCGCGTCGCCGCCGCCCGCCACAAAACTGTTCAGGCACACCCGGTAGGTCTTGGCAAGGTCGAGCTTCTCACCCCCGACCACGACGTTTGAGACCCTCTGCCCCGCCGGCTTGTTCTTGTCGATGGTGTAAGCGCTTCCCTTCGAGATATGCAGGAACCCGCTGACGCTCGCACCATGCTCCAAAGCCGCCAAGAGTTCCGCGCCCGTCACGTCCAGCAGCACCAGCGTGTTGTTGAACGGCTGGACTGCGATTGCGGCCCCATAGGTAATCGTCCCGGCCTCCAGGTCGCCTCGAACCCCGCCGGCGTTCATACAGGCCATCACCGCCCCCTGGGCCCGCGTTGCCTCGAGCATCGCGTCCGCGATCATGTTCCCCATCGGGCTCTCGCCGGCCGCGTTCTGGGCGCGCTTGACCCCCCTGGGCGCTTGTCCCACCTCCTTGTTCGCGAGATCCGCGATCGGCTTCTTCAGCGCGGCAATCATCGAAAGAAAGGTCTTGTCCTCTGGCACCGATTCGTCCACCAAGATCGGCGCGGCATCGAACCACTTCACCACCTTCCCTGCCTCGTCGAAGACCACTTTGATCCGCCCGAGAAGCTTGCCCCAATCGTGCGCCTGCACAACCAGCACTGTGTCGCCGTCGGCGTTCTTCGTCACGGTCGGATAGGGCCCCGCCGAACCCGAAAAGCCGTCCACCTTGATGTCTCCGAGAAGCGTATGGCTGTGCCCGCCGACGATCACATCAACGCCCTTCAGCTTGCCCGCCAGCTCGACCTCCTCCCTATAGCCGACGTGGGTGACCAGGATGATTTTGTTGATCCCCGAGCTACGAAAGGCATCGATGTTGGTCTGGCAGCTTTTAACCAGCTCGAGCATCCGGACATTGGGCCCCGGCGAGCTGATCGAAGGCAGTTCGGGAGTCACAGCGCCGACGATCGCGATCTGCTCCTTGCCCACCCACGTGGTCGCTCCACCGGCGATGTAACCGTTCAAGTCTTTGTCTGCGGAGACGTCGAGGTTTGAGGCAAGTAACGGAAAGGAAAGGGACTTTGCAAAGGTCGCAAGCGCCTTGGGACCACGATCGAATTCATGGTTTCCTACCGCCATCGCCGCGAAGCCGGCGTAGTTCATAAACGCCGCGTCTGCGAGGCCCTCATACACATTGAAATAGAGCGTTCCCTGAAAGGTGTCGCCCCCGTTCAGGAGGATCGGATTGGGATCGGAGGCCTTGTACCTCCGAATAAGGGTTGCCAGCCTCGCGTAGCCGCCATAGAGTTTCCCTCGTATGCGGGTGGACTCCACATGCGCGTGCATGTCGTTCGTGTGCAGGATGGTCATCGTGAACTGGTCCGCGAGAGCCGCCCCAGAAGCGAGAACACAGACGACGCCGAGCACGCAGCGTAGCGAGAAGCAAAGACGATGGCGCATGGGTAGCGGTATACCCAAGGGAGTCCCCTTGGAGTGCGGGGAATTGCCTGTGCTTTGAAAGCAAGAAGCGAAGGGCGATGCGCGATGCGAAACACGCGTTGAGAGAGGGACGATATGTGACCGGCAATGCGCGGCGAGCGATGAGCGATGAGTTGTATCACCACCTCGCCTCCTTGTGGAGAGGTCGGTGCCTGCCCCGGTTCCATCGGGGAGCAAAGCGAATCGAAGATCCCGCGCCTTATGGGACCGGGTGAGGGGGCCTTGTCCCTATGTCTCCCACCCCAACCCCTCCCTCAGTTTCGCTGCGCAAAACCAAGGGAGGGGCTCACACCACCTCGCCCCCTTTGGGAGAGTTCGGTGCCTGCCCCGGTTCCATCGGGGAGCGTAGCGAATCGAAGATCCCGCGCCTTGCGGGACCGGGTGAGGGGGCCTTTGACTCTTGAACGGCCCTGACCTCCCCCGGAAGGTATCCTTGAACTCCTGGAGGGCCTGTAGCTCAGAGGTTAGAGCGTGCGGCTCATAACCGCTTGGTCCCGGGTTCGAATCCCGGCGGGCCCACCAAGGGATTTACGATTTGCGATTTGGGATTTACGATTTCGGAAGGGCTGAGAGGATGAGGGGATGATGAGAACGGTTCATTCAATACTTTCACTCTCACCATTCCTTCCACTCTCACCACTCTCACCACTCTCACCTCCCTTACTATGACCTCTGAGCGCTACGACTTCATCGCCATCGGCAGCGGGCTCGCCGGCCTTGCCTTCGCATTGGAAGCCGCCGAACACGGCACGGTCTGCGTCATCACCAAGGCCGAAGCGGACAATGCCAACACCAGCTTTGCCCAAGGCGGCATCGCCGCCGCTGTCGGCGAAGCAGACTCCTGGGAACTCCATGAGCGCGACACCCTGGTGGCAGGAGCCGGAATCTGCGACCCGGCCGCCGTGAGGTTCCTCGTGCAGAACGCGCCCTCAGCGATCGACTGGCTGCTCGAAGTGGGCACCCGGTTCGACGAATCCCCCAAAGGCGAGCTGTCCCTTGGCCTCGAAGGCGGCCACAGCCGCAAGCGCATCGTCCATTACAAGGACAAAACCGGAGCCGAGATCGAGCGCGCGGTCATCGCCGCGGTCCGGGCCCATCCAAACGTCCACGTCCTTGAGCACGCTTTCGTGACAGAGTTGCTCGTTCATAAGGGCCGGTGCGTGGGCGCTGCCGCGATGATCGAAGGGCTCGGCCTCACCGCATTCTATGCCCGCGCCACACTGCTCGCAACTGGCGGTTGCGGCGTCATGTATCAGCACACCACAAACCCTCGTGTCGCAACTGGCGACGGCATCGCGCTTGCCGACGGCGCGGGAGCCAAGGTCGCGAACATGGAGTTCATGCAGTTCCATCCGACGACGCTCTATCACCCGCAGCTTCGTGGGTATCTGATCTCCGAGGCCTGCCGCGGCGCAGGAGGAACCCTGAGAAACCACTTCGGCAAACGCTTCATGTACGACTACGACGAGCGCCTGGAACTCGCCCCTCGCGACATCGTGGCGCGCGCTATCGACGCCGAAATGAAGCGTCTGCAAACGTGGTGCGTGTACCTGGACCTGGCCCACCTCGCGCCCGGAAAGGTCGAAGAGGAGTTCCCCACGATCTACGCCAAGCTGAAGAGCGTCGGGCTGGAGTTCGACAAGGAGTGGGCGCCGATCGTCCCCGCTCAGCATTACTCCTGCGGCGGTGTCGCCACTGATCTGGACGCCAAGACCAGCGTGCCGGGACTCTATGCCGCCGGTGAGGTCGCCTCCTCCGGTGTGCATGGTGGCAACCGCCTGGCGAGCAACAGCCTCCTCGAAGCCATCGTCTATGCCCGCGCAGGGGCCGCAGCTGCTGCTTCTGAGCCCGAGCTAGGCGAAGCGCTTCCCAAGCCTACTCAGCCCCGCTGCATGGCAGAGACCGATTCTGTCCAGCTTCGCCGGGCGCTCCAGCACGCGATGACCGAACGCGTGGGTATCGTACGCACCACGGCGGGTCTCAGGGAAGCCGCCAAGGAGATCGAAAGGCTCATCAAGGAGTACGACTCAAAGACAGGCGCGCCCTATTCTCCTTACCCCTTGGAGACGCGCAACCTGCTCTTGGCCGCTCGCCATGTGGTGTCCGGCGCGCTTAGCCGGGGCGAAAACGTCGGTCTGCACTTTAACTCCGATCTGATTTGATCCGAGGAATCGGCAAGATTGTGATCCTGTACTTCGAAGTCAGGAATACGAAAACCTGGTAACGAAAGGCCCGTTACACATACCAGCCCGTGTTAGTATCAGGAACATGAGGGCATTTGCCGGGCACAGCACGCCACGTATAGTCTGCCTCTTACTGTTGACCTGTTCACTGTCTTCTGCTGTGGACGCAGGCGACCCGGACCTTAAGCCAGGCTTTCCGGTTCAGTGCTTCATCAAAGCTCATGACTTGTCTGGCCACAAGTTTATCGCCATAGGCAATGTGGACCTGAAGCCGGACCTAGAGATCATCGTGGAGCGCCGCAACGTGTTGGGCTTGATCGAAGTGGTTGGTATCAGGAGCGACGGCACAACCACCCGGAACCTGATCAGCAGCTCGACAACGCTAAACAACGGACTGTCTATTGGCGAGCTTTCCTTGCAGCACCCTGGCCTTGAAGTCATCGCGGATGCTTCGCTTGCGAGCGGCTCCATCACGCTCTCTTCAATCTTGCGCGCGGGGAGGTTTGTGGATTATTTCTCCATAGGATTTCCATCGATCGGCATCCCAGCACTCTTCGATTTTGATGGCGACGGCGAAATGGAGATCGTTCACGGCGTGGATATCGGGGCAAGACTATACGTTCGGCGAGCCAATGGGGCAGTGATGCCAGGTTGGCCCGTTACCGACACGAGCGTCTATGGAGTCAGTACCGTCTGCGTTGCAGACATTGATCTTGACGGTTCCCCTGAGATCATTGTCGCGGCGCGGCCAAACTCAACGGACCGCAAGCTCTTTGCCTTTCGACTCGATGGAAGCACCGTTCCCGGGTGGCCTCTGTCCTTCAGTTCGCCAAACTACAGGACGCCAATCGTTGTCGGCAACGTCGATGACGATCCGCAACCCGAAGTCGTCTTTTTGCGGCCGCAGGGGATGTCCGGCAGTAATGCATCCGTTCTTCTGATCGGTCCCAACGGCGCCACGAAGAGAGTCATTCCACTAAGCAGTTACCAAGATGGTGATGACATCCCCTGCCCTGCATTGGCAGACATTGATGCCGACGGTAGGGCTGAGATCATCGTTCAGACCGAAGGCAAGATTGATGTTGTTCGGGGCACCGGCAGCTCGATGCCAGGTTGGCCTGTAAGCTATCCAGGTGTGGTCAGTCGGGCAGTCCCCATCGTTGGAGACATCGATGGCGATGGGTCCCCTGACATCTGCTTTTCTTCGTCTGGCTTTCTTACCGAAATCTACGCCTACTCGGCAAATGGGTCCCTGATTCCAGGCTTTCCCAAGTCTCTTCCCGATACCACCGGGATTGGACTCACTAAGGCGACCATTGCGATGGCAGACCTCGAAGGCGATGGACGGACTGACCTTGTGGTCAGGCGATACGCGCCAGTTTTTGACACGGACGCCTTCATGGACACGGTGTGGGCGTTTGACCTCAAAGGGCCTCATTACGGTCCCGTTCTTTGGGGCCAGTTTGGCGGCAGCCCCCGTCACATCTTTACCTATCCGGTGATCCCATGAAAAAGCTCATCACCACATTGAGCGTTTGCTGCCTCTTCGGTGCAACAGTCCAAGGCCAACTCACAACGAAATGGTCGGCTCTCTACACCGGACCTGGCGGCGTTGCCGTCCCGAAGTTGGGAAGAGGAATCGTGCTCAGCCCCGACGGAACCTGCTTTGCACTAGTCAGGAGCAAAGCGAACAACAAGAGCTCGTTCTGCGTTGTCAAATACAACGCCGCTGGAGCGCTCCTCAGTGAGGTGACCAACGGAGTGGGCTCGCAGGACGAGCCCATGGCAATCACTCTCTCCACGAACTCAAGTGTCTGGGTCGCCGGCTACGCACACAACGACACGGCCAAGGAGACCGCAATTGTTCGATCCTATTCCAATTCGCTGAGCCTCGCCAGCCAGTATTCGATCGTTCAGACCTACAGTGAGCGCTATTACTGTCTGGCGCCTGATGGCAGTGGCGGCGTCTATGCGGGTGGCTTGACGTCTCCCAATTCGGCGACAGTCCTTGGAGTGGTCACGCACTTCAGCCAATCCGGTACGGTCCTCTGGCGACGGGAGATAGGCGCAAGCAATGCTCGCTCTGAAGTCCGGTCTCTCGCCATAGCCGTTGACGGATCGGTCTTTGGGGTGGGGTACACCCAGCCATTGCCTTCAAACCGAGATGCCCTCGTAGCAAAGCTGAGCCCTGCAGGAGACCTCCTTTGGCTCAGGACTTTCGACGGAGGCCATGGTCCGGACCAGTTCCTTGGCTGTGCCAATGTCGGCAACGGGCCCGTGGCTGTGGGCCAAACCATGAACGGGAGCGGCAATTCGGACGGATGCGCCATTAAGTACGGCTCTGATGGTACGGCCCTTTGGGTTGCCCAATATTCTGGACCCGAGGAAGCACCAGACGGCTTCAATTCCGTCTCCTATCAACCAGGACTAGGCTTCGCGCTGGGCGGATGGACTGGAAGTGCTGACAGCGGAGAGGATTTCCTGGCCGTTAAGCTCAGCGAAGCAGGAAGTCAGGTTTGGGCCAGAACTGCGAGTAGCGCAGGCAACGCATGCGACCATGCCGAAAGAGTGTTCCTGGACACCGCGGGCAATCTGTTCGAGCTTGGCACTGGAGACGGCGGGAGTGCCGGACTGGACTTCATGGCGGTTCGCTGGGCGTCAGACGGCCTGGAGTGCTCCAGAAACCTATGGGACTCCGGAAACGCCGACGACGACCTGGGGTCTGCAGCTTGGGATGGCGTGAATCGCTTCTTTATGACCGGCTTGGCAGGCACTGAAAACGGGACGGTCTCGATGGACGATTCGCAAGTCGTTCCGGATACCGCTGTGCTGGTCAAGGGGCTACTGGTGAGTGGCCCCATCACCAACGTGCGGCTCAGAGACGGAGTCTCGGCCGTCGTTCGGGGGCGGCCGTCGGTGATCGTGGAGTGCTCGGGCGTATTGCCCCTTAGCCAAGTAGCCTCGCTGTCCCTTAGGTTGACCGGCCACACGAACATCCGAGAGATCGTGCAGATCGCAGAGATGTACGACGTAGTGCTGGGCCAGTTCGTACAGGTCGGGTCTTCTTCAATGACGACGACAGACGTTACGCGCACGTTTTCCTTGAGTAGTCCCAATCGCTTCGTTGATCAGTCGACGGGCCGGTTGCGACTTCGAGTTACCTGGTATCCGTTCGCAACGCGCCGTTTCCCGTCCGGCTGGCAGCTATCCAGCAACGAGATCGGCTGGACGTACGCCCGGTAGTTCCCTGCTTTCTGCGGCTACACGCCCCCTACCGAGCTATCTCCGCATATCGGGGAAGGGGGACAGCGGACGGAAGCGGCTTGGCCCAGGGCGGGATCTGGAGGATCAGTTCGCACCTTCCTGGCGCCGAGGCGCGGTACTTAATGATTGTAAATCCCAGAGCGTCCTGAACGTTAAGGAGCGTGAGGTTCGTGCCGGCAGTGACCGTCAAGGGGTATCCAGAGGCCAGCACGAGCGTCTTGGGTTCTGCGGAAGCCGCGTCGAACTGCAGCACGGTTCCGGGGCCCTCGTTCTTTGCCGCGAGCGCCGCGTCGCCATACACCCGCACCTCGCTCTGAAGCATCTTCAGCAGAAGCTCGTCCGCGGGCGCGCGGCTCGCCATCGCAAAGATCGCGTTTCGCGCGCCTTCCAAAGGTTCGATCAACTCAGGCGCGCCGTCCGTTCCCAGGGCCGTGTGCCGCCAAACCTGCAAACCCCTCTCTGCCGCAAGCCCCGCCTGAAGCATTGCGGCATCGAGCCTACGCTCCTTCTCTGGGCAGAGAGCCGCTGCGAGGGCTGCCAACGCGGTCGCGCGTCGCATGAGCACTGGATTGTTGGCCCAGATCCTCCAAGTTGCCCAATCGCGCCTCCAAGTGACCGAAGTCAACAGCGAGTTGGGCTCTGACGTGGCCTTGTCGGCATTCATGGCGCATTGCATGAGAAGCGCGTGGGCTGCCGCAAGGTCGAGCCCCTTGCCAGATGCTGAGTAGGGGAGCTGCTGGCCTGAGTTGGGCTCAGCCTCAAAGGCCGCCTGGCGCAGGTACTCGTCGAGCGTCGCCTCCGCCAGCGCTTTCGCGCCCGAGTCGCGCCGGCAGCCCAGATTTGCCAGCGCGAGCTCGACAACGCTCGGCACGTCGATGGACGAGACGGTGGCCGGCGCGACCCAGTCGGCCTCCCCCACCGCCACGGCGCGCCCCGTTGGGATCCGTCTGACCGGGAACCGGATGCTGAGCGACTTCTCCAGGGCCACGACCACCGGGCCAATCTCGTCTCGGATGCGAAGGCTCTTTGTCGCGCCGGTGACCTTAATCGGATAGCCACCCATCGAGGCGAGAAGCACGGGATCGGGAAGGACCGCGCCCTCGCGATCAAAGGTGTAGGTGGCGGTTACCCCGTTCAGGTCCTCCTCGACTACAGTGGAAAGGAGCTTGGGCAAGGAGCTACTGTTGAATTGCGTGTCTGCCTTGACCCGATTGACCAGTTCCCCCAGGTCGGCGGCCTTGTTCGCCGAATAGCCCTCCAAACCGATCGGCGCCACGACCCGTACCCACCCTGAATACGGGGCCGTCGTCTTCAGCGTCCAGTTCCCCGACTGCCCATCAAGCTGAACGGCGCCGGGTTCGCCGGGAAACCCAAACAGTACCGGGGGCTGCTGGTCGCGGAAGGTGACGAGCACCCAATTGACTTTCGGCGTGGGCACGCCTGGCCCCACACTGCCCTCGAACCAACTGAGAAACGGCGCGGCCAGCGAGCCCAGTTTGAGGCGGAATCCGTTCTGATAGTAGAGTTGAAAACCTGCCGCCAAAAGGTCCACTTTGAGCTTCTGAGGAGTACCTCCACCGCCACCCAGATAGAGCGTCTGGCCCATCTCGGAGGTCGCCGTCACCCGCCAAAGGGAAGCAGGCGTGTCGAAGGCGAACCAGTCGGCTTGGGAGTGCTTGACCCGGAAGCCCCTCTTGTCCACCTCGAATCGCGGTATGGCAGCGCCCGCCTGATAGCCGAATCGGCCGAAACCCGTACCCGAGACTTGAGCGCCCTTCAGAACCTCGAGGGTCGCCCTTTCATGGCTTGCGAGGGCTCTCCCAGACGGGACGAGGCTAATCGATAGGAGCACCAAGGACCTGAAGGCCAAGGCGTTTCGTCTGACGCGAATACACCAGTCCAATATCTCGGCCGCCGAGCCGATACGCCAACATCCAACTGTCATCGAGGTAGGAGCTTCCCAAGTAGCGGTTGTAAGTATAGGCGTAACTTAGCCTCCAAAACTGGCTGACGCGGTAGGAAGTGTCCCCATAGTAGGTGAGCCGGTCCAGGTCCAGGCTCTTGTTGCCAAAGAGCGACAGCGTCGTGCGTCCAGCGGAATAGTAAGCCTGCATGCTCAACGAGTGCCGCCCGATGACCTGGTTCGTGAAGCCGTCTTCGGCGAAGTTATAGGTGAGCACCGTCGAAGCGTTCCTTCCCAGCCTTTTGGAAAGTGAGACGTCGGAGAAGTAGGTGAGCCCCTTCAGGGTGTTCTCGCCCTGGAGCTTGCTGACCGTGAACGAGAAGTTCACCATCGACGAAGAGTCAACCTTCCACGGCGTCATCTGCAACCGCGAACGGACGCCAAAAGCCGACTGGCTTCGATCGTAAAAGTCGGTGTGGGTGTTGTTTTGAGTCGCCGTGATGCCGTTGTAGACCTTGAATGGCGATTTGCCGATCTGAGAGCCGTTGGTCTCCGCCACAAACGCATAGGAACTGCTGTCGAAGGTCGGGCCCTTCAGCGACCGCGCGCTGTTGCCGCTCAGCGACATCGTGAACCCGTTGAACTGGCGTGAGACGCTGCCCGAGCCAGAAATGCTTTGGTGCGCTGGAAGCTCCAGACCGATGTTGAACGTGGAGCGATCGTCGATCTTTTGGAAATGGCGGATGCCCAGGCCCCAGTCCTTGCGCGCAAGGCCGTTGATGCTGAGACTCCCTTCCAGGTCGTCGCCCTTGTGCCAGTCCACCTCATAGTCCAGAAACGCCCCGCCACTGGTGGAATAACCCCGTCCGTAGCGGTCGCCGGTCCGAAATCTCAGCAGCGACGTGAACCCCGGTTTGAGCGAAAGGTAGTGGGGATAATTGATCGAAATCTGGTTGTCGTAGACGTTGACGACCTGCTCGGTCAAGATGGGTGTCTGGCCGTAAAGGCTTACCTGGAAGAGTGGCAGCGTGAGCAGCTTGGCCCCGCCGACATAGACGTCCGCCTTGTGGAACTGAATCTCCCTCCTGGGGAACGCCACAGCCTTCTTCGAGTTGATGGCGCTGGCTGATTCGCTGAGGTCTTCGAACTCGAAGAGCTGATCGCCTACTGGGTCGTTGGGCCTCGTTAGGCCGTCGGCGTGGACCTCGAACATCGAGTACTGCTCGCGCTCGATCGGCACGGCGAGCATCGCTCCGTGAAGCTGCACCGAGACGGCCGCGATGGACCGCGCGGTCGTCGAACCGTAGCCTTTGCGCTCGTTCAGCTTGAAGTAAAGCTCGTCAAAGACCTGGTCGATCTTGCCGAATTTCAGACGCGCCTTTCGCGCCCGGACCTCGTAGGCCGGTACGTTGAGTTGAAGGTCGTCCGCGGTGATCTCGACTTCGCGATACTGTAGGTGGACCTTCCCGCCTTGGCCGGAGCCGCCCAGGACCTTTTGGTCCAGGGAGTACATCAGGTATTCCGGCGCAACGACTTCCACGTAGTCGTTGGCTGCTGCGAGCATCGCCCGATCGGCCACAAACTCCACTTCCACCGTGGTCACGGCGTTGTAGGCCAGCGCGCTCGCCGTGATCTTGGCGACACCCGAAATCGAGCCTGCAACCAGGACCACTTGGGCGTAGCCGCGCTCGGTGGTTACGATCGGATCGCGGAAGTTCCCCAGGGTCGTCGAGAACACCACCTGGGTGCCGTCGGCTACGAGCCGTCCTGTGGTGTCGCGGATTTGCGCGGAAATGGTGATGGTGCTGCGTCCATCGGCGACCGTAATCCCAGGAAAGGTCGTGAGCTTGATGATGCCCGTGTCGGCGAAAGAGGCCGCTGCCAATAGGAGCAACAGCACCAATCCCACCCCGATTCGAAGGGCTTTCATCATTCTAACGACGGACCAGTCGCGCGGCATGGTTCTGGAACCCCAAAAGAACTTGGGAGGCCAGGGCTTATCCCTGACCTCCCATTGTATCCTGCTGGGAGCCTCGGCTATCGAACGACGTTCAGCGGAATCACGCGTCGAACGCGGACGCCTTCAGTCGTCTCGGCCAGGATTTCGGCTCGGTAAGCGCCCGGCGCCACGAGCCTGTTCGCGTTGTCGCGGAGGGCCCAGGTCACCGTGTTTTCACCGGCGCGGTCCGCTCGGCCACGGGAGGCCGTGTAGATTTCCTTGCCGGCGCTGGAGAGGATGCGCACCGTTGTGCTGGCCTCGTTCGAGAGCGTGTAGCTGATCGAGAACGGAGTCCCGGAGCCACGTCCACCGCCCGCCACGACCACGTTGCCGATCACCGGCTTGGTGAAGGACGTGCCCGAGCTGACCTCCAGGCTGAACACGCGGGTGGAGCCTTCGGTAGCGCTGTAGGTGTAGCCCGAGGTCTGGCGCAGGTTCCTCGATTCGCCGGTCGCGCTGTCGATCAGTCGGAGCTGAACGTTGCGCGGGAGTGTGCTGAGGTTCGGCCAGTTCAGGGTCACGTTGCCGGACTCCTGAGCCGTCACCACAACCTTCCAGGCCTTACGCGCCGAACTGTCGGTGAGCGCCTGTGCGAGGCGGGTCGTCTTGCCAGAAGCGGTCTCCTCGATGGAGAGCTGCACCTTGTGGCCGTAGGCCGTCGGCGGCTCAAGCACGGTGTTCGCCTTGGCGTCTGCCGCGGTCTTCACGCGTCCGATGTAGTTCTGGCCGTCCAGCGACGTCGCCGTGCGCGCCGAGAGCATCAGGCGCCAGTGCTCGTTGCTCTGGACCCATTTCTCGTTGTAGCTGCGCGCCGATCCCGGCAACGCAGGATAGAAGACTGCGGGGTAGGAGACCGTAACGTCTTGGAGCGTGCCGACATACACCCAGTAACCGGTGTTCGGCTGGAGCAGGCTGTCGGAGCCCTGAATGTAGGAGTAGTCGCCGGTCGCCGTGTTGTACTGCGCGAGGAAGCCGCTGACAACGCCCTGCTGCACGAGCTCAGCCCACGTATAGGCGTTGCCCGGGTTGCTGGCGGTCACACCCACCAACTGCCCGATCGCGATCGGATAGGGGTAGGGGTTGCCAATCATGTTCCACCCCGATTTGAGGTTGATCTGAAGGAACCCAATCGCTATGTCCGCGGGAACCTGAGGGTTGCTGCTGAGCGGCGTGAACGGATAGTCATTGTTGGCGACGACCCAGTAGGACTTGCCGCGCTCGACGCTGGTGGCGACCACATAGCCTTGGCTCACGGGGTCGTAACGGTAGGCGATGAAGTCGGCCGGCGTGGTCAGCGGGCTCAAGATCGATTCGATGGAGGTGTCGCTAAAGTCCCAGGGAAGGGTGATCAGGTTCGCGCCTGCAAGCAGGTTGAGCTTCGGCGTCGAGGCCACCTGGATGCTGCCGTTGAGGGTACGAGGAGACTGAGTGATCGGATCGTTGACCGTCACGGTGAAAGGCAGGTCACCATATACTTGGCCGTCGGCCTCCACGGTGAAGTCCACAAACTTCACTCCGAGCGGAAGTACCTGGCTGATCACGCGCACGTTCGATTCGCCGTTGGCCATTTGGAAGCCGGCAGGAAGGTTGAGCGTGATGCGCACGTCGTTCAGAGCGATTTCCTTGTTGACCTCGGCATAGTTGAAGTTGTCGATGTAGACGCGGATCGTCATTGGGTTCGGCCGAAGACCATCCTGAGAGCCTTGGCCACCGCCATTGTCGAATGACACCAGTTTGGGAGCGTCCACGACGATCGAATACGGCTTCACATAATTCGAGAGGCCCCACGTGCTGCGGAAGAACTGCGTGAGCCGCTTCGTTCCGTTGTTGGCTGGGACGGCTGTCTCAGGGTACTTCTGAATGTATCCCAGGTCATCAAGAGTTAACGTGTCGCCGAAGATGAAGTCCGGCATGGTGGGAGGATCGGTCCAATCGTTGCCCATCAAGAAGAACGAGTGGCCCAGAACAAATTCGTCAGCTTGCGCCGTATCGCTTTGTCCCGTCTTTTGATCCGTTGTCGAAGCATCTGGACCGTTCAAGACGCGCAAGCCATAAGCTGCTGTTTGGCCAAAATAGATGTCAACTATGTTGGGGAAGTTTGCGGGATCAATGGACCTCTGATACCGCGTGTCGACTTTGGGCGGCCGCGTCCCGGGCAAATACACATAGGTGTCTTTAGGGCCCCTGCCAAAAACAGTCGGCGACTCCAATGTCGAGATGCCGGCCAGGTTCGCACCATTGCGATCCGAAACCGCTTCCGAATTCGTTAGCATCCCCATCCTATGGCCAAACCACAGCCCAACCGTGTGCGTGTCTGTTGTGGTGTTGCGATAGGTCCAGTCGAGCACGGCCGCATCGCCCGCGACGGTTCCGGTGATGTGGATGAAAATGCCTTCGATCGTGGTTTCGACTACGTAGTAACGATTCGAAGCTCCGACGAAAGCCAAGCTATAGCCGTTTTCGCCAAGGGGATGGGCATTGCCGTCGATGTTGACCAACGCTATAGCACCCACTGGGCTCGGAAAGCCAAAGGTGAGCGTCATGTCGTCATCCACAAAGCCAGCATTTGAAGGATCTGCCGGAAACTGATCCTGAATACTGCCAGAGGATCCATAGGAAAACGCGAATCTGCCGACGAGCGCAAGATCATGGGCGGCAATGTAGCATGGCCAGTCGTCATTGTTTGCCGCGTCGCCATAGTTGACCGTGCCTGATACTCCTGCCGCGTTGATCATGAGCGCGTTGCCCACACGTTCAAACCCATAGTCGGGTGAATAAGGACTGTCTGTTCTATCGGGGTCGATGCACTGGATATCCCAGTCACCGGTTTGGGCAAACGCGGCAGAAGCAAACAGCGTCGCAAACGACGCCATGGCTACAAGCTTCCCATGCAGAGGTTTCATGTTCATTCCCTATCGCTGTCAGATTTGTTTGGTGGAGGGTCCCCACCCGTAGGTTGGACGGGGACCCTGGACTGACGGTTTCATCCAATTGACGGGTTCTGGCTGATTACTGTGGAGGTGGAGGCGCCGACGGCAGCGTGAACCGTCGGTTGGCGCCGAAGATGTACTTGTAGCCGCTGGCATCGGCCGCAGGGCCGGGCCGGTCGGCAACGTTCTTCGCACCGACTCTCCAATAGAACTCCGTTTGGGATGTGCCGAACTTGGCCGAGAGCTTTCCGAGCAGGCCAGAGACGCTGCCGGTGCTCAGGGTGCCGGTGTCGCTTCGCGTGAACGGAGCGACGGGAACCAGGACCTTGCCCTTGGGGAAGTTCGGGTCAGACGAAATCTCCAGGATGTACTCCACCGTGATCGGATAGGTCGGGTTGACCACCGAGATGAAGGTGAAGGGGATATCCGTGGAGACGACCGCATTGGGCGATGGCGAAACCAGCGCCGGGCGATCCAGAGGAGTCGCGATGCCCTTGGCAGACACCTGCTTCGAGATGAAGAAGCAGTAGCCATCCGCGTCGTTTCCTGCGCCAGGATAGTCGATCGCGAGAAGCTTGTAGACGAGCTCGATCGTATAGGTGTAGGGCCGGCCAGGGGTCACGCCCGCCACGTTCACGTCGGTGGTGCTCATGCTGTCCACGCAGGTGCCCGTGTCGCCGATGCCGTCGAAGGTCGCGTACGAGATGTCGCGAGCGACGTTGTCGTCCACTGCGAAACCGAAGTCGCCGGGAACAACCATCACGGGTGAGCCCAGGATGTCGCTTCGGCGGACTTGCCACTGCACGGCAGTCTGGCTGCCACGCACCCAGCCGTCCTTTCTCCAGGTGAGCTTGACGGCCGGCGAGCCCGAGAAGTCGGGATACATGGTCGCCGAGGCGGCCAGTTCATTGGCTGGCGTAAAGCCACCGCTCTTGGAGAGCAGCGCCACACCCAGGAGCACGAGTGCCAGGGTCGTAAAGTCGCCAGTCTTGCCCGACTTGCGTGCACCCTGTGCGGCCTTGATGCCGCCGTTCTCAGGGAAGTCCTCGCGGGGCACGGGCACGTCGAAGATCGCGCGGACTCGGTCGCCGGGCTGGACACCCAGGTACATGCGCTCGATCTTGATCATGGCGCTGTCAGGCTCCACGTCGGTCACGCGCGCCGTCGCCACCTGCTGGCGGCCACGGTTCACGATGAGCTCCTGCCCAACCTTGAAGCCGCTGCGCGTGCCTTGGTTGACCAACGCTGTAGCCTCATAGGTATTCAGAACCGTAGCCGTGGGAAGGTTTTTGGTTCGAATCTCGGTTACGGCCATCGTCGCGGCGGTTGCCAGAGCTTCGTTCAAAACCGTCATGTCTTCGGCTTCGCCTGTTCGAACACTCGATGAGCCGCGAACGGCCGCCCCGTTGACAGGAAGGCCCGAAGCCACATCGTTGACGACCACGCGCAGAATCACTTCCGCACGCTTGCCGCCGCCCGAGTTCGTGATCCGCGTCCCGATGACTTGGCCGTTGACGATCGTCGCGGCGCGAAGCTCTTCACCAAGGCGCATCATGCTGGTGCGATCCCGGATCGGCTCTTGCAAGCCAAGGCTGGCGATCGTGCGCACGACGGAATCCTTCGGCGTGATGTCGATCCCGGGGATCTTCACCAACGCGCTTTGAACTGCGTCGGCCGCCGCCTCGCCCACTGCGGGGTCTTTGGCGTCGAACTTAACGACCGCCCACGCCGGCGCTTGTTGGAGCTGAGCGACCACTCGCCCTGCCGTGAAAAACGAAAATGAAGGCAACAGCAACGCCATGATCATCACGTTGCAGATCGCCCTCCCTAAAGTCGATTTGATGAACCGCCTCACTATGACGCGTCCTCCTGTGTCAGTCCTCGGTGTTACCACTCATGCCAAAAGCCATCACTGACTCAAGGCAGCTTCCTTGCATTCTGGCGCATTTAGTTCGGACAATGCTCCGGTTTCGCCGGAATTCATCGTTCCAGACCGTCAACCTATCCAACACGGAACAGATCCGAGTGAAATTGGCCGTTGGCAAACTCAAAAACGCCCGCTGCAAGAAGGCCCGTGCAGTATATCATCACGGGCAGCTTCACGCCAAGTTGTTTATTGACCGAAGTCCTCAGCCAGAACTCTCAGTACATAAGACCGGACGTCAGGCTCAGGTAGATTGGTTCGCACGATCCTGTCGGCGAATGCGCATTTCGCTCGCGTGGGCATCTGCGACGCGATCAGAAGCCGCGCTTCTTCCGCGTCACCGAGCCTTTCGGTGAGGCGCCGCTCCTGCTCACGCTCCCCGCATGAAACCACCCAGACCCGACGAAACAGAGGATGCAGGGCCGACTCAAACAGAAGAGGCACTTCGTAGGCGTCGGCGTCTTCGGCGAGCATCGCAGCCACGATCGGCCGGTGCGCCAACGCGTTCAGCTTCCGTCTGAACTCAGGGGAGCTGAAGACACGCCTGCGGACCTCGGCGCGGCTAGGCTGAACGCCGTTGCCGCACAGCTCAGCGAGCGCCAAACTAAAACCTGGGTCTTTCCAGACCCTATGGGAGATGTCGTCGGCCGAGACGACCTTCCAGCCTGCTTCGGCCAGATAGGAAAGCACGGTGGACTTGCCCTCTCCAGCGCCTCCGGTGACGGCAAGCGCTCGGCAACCGAAGTCCATGGCCGTCCCGAGCTACTCGGACTCGGATTCCGCTGCAGGAGCTTCTGGAGCCTCAGGGGCCTCGGAAGCTGCCGCCGGCGCCTCGGCGTCCTCAGGCGTTTCCTCGTCCTCGCGCGTTCCAAAGCCCTTGAGCATGCCAAGCCGCTCGCCGATCGTGACGCCACCGCCACCCCCGAACGATCGCCGGCCGATCGCGTAGTCCTCGAAGTCCTCGTCTTCCTGACGCCGTCCGCCCTTGACCTTCTTGCCGCGCTTGCCGGCGGCGCCCAGCCTTCGGCTGTCCCGGTCGTCATCGCCGAAAGTCGCCTGGGGCATCGGCATCGAGGGCCCGCCCCCAATGGCCCTCATGCTGAGCACCATGCGCCGGTCCTCCGGCTTCAGGTCGATAATCTGAACTTCGACCTCCTGGCCCTCAGAGACGGCCTCCTGCGGCTTTTTCAGCCTGCGGGACGACATCTCGCTGAGCGGCAGGAACGCCTCCGCGCCCTCGGGCAGCTTCACAAAAGCGCCGGCCTGGACGATCCGGTTGATCGTGACCGTGAGCTTCTGGTTGGGACGGTAATTCTCACGGACCAGGTTCCACGGATCGGGAAGCACCTGGCGATGGCCAAGGCTGATCTTGCCGTGGTCCTTGTCGAGCCGCAGCACCATGACCTGGATGTCCTGGCCCTCTTTGAACATCTCCCGCGGATGCGTGATGCGCATCCAGCTCATTTCGCTGATGTGCAGCAGGCCGTCCACGCCGCCGAGGTCTACAAACGCACCGTAATCGGTGAGCCGGCGAACCGTTCCCGACAGGATGTCGCCGGGCTTGGCGGTGTCGAACAATTCTTCTTTGGCTCGGCCGCGCCGCTCCTCTTCCGCTTGGCGGTTCGAGAGCACGACTTTGCGGCGCTCGCGGTCCAGTTCCAGAATCCGACACTCGAGCGTCTGGCCGACGTACTTGTCGATGTTGCGCAGCTTGCCTGTGCCCACGTGCGTCGCCGGAACAAAGCCTCGAACGCCGATGTCGACCACCAAGCCGCCCTTGACCCGGTCGATGACCGGGGCGTTGATCGGGGTCTGTTTGGCAAAAGCCTCTTCGATCTTCAGCCAGGCGTTTTCGAAGTCGGCGCGCTTTTTGGAGACGATCGGGTTGCCGTCTCCGCTCTCGGTCTTGAGAACGATGACGTCGATCTTGTCGCCAACCTTGACGTGCTCGGAGGCGTGGCCTATGTTGTCGTCGGTGAGTTCGCCGATGGGGACGATGCCTTCCGACTTCGTGCCCAGGTCCACAAATACGCGGTCGCGCTCGACCTGGATGACCGTGGCTTCGATCCGCTCGCCCTTGGTCAGCCTCTTGAGGCCGGAATCCATTTGGTCAGGGGAGTCCAGCGCGCTCAAAGCGGCTTCGAACAGAGCGGCGTCTGAGGCGTCGACCGGCTCGGCTTCGGGCTCGGCAGGCATGGAGGACACAGGTGCGGCGGCCACGGGTTCTGGCTCGGCCGCAGGTGCGGCCGCCACCGGCTCAAGCTCTGGCTCCGGCGCCGGCTCAACGGCGGCAGGCTCGGACTCGGGCGCTGCTTCGGGTTCGGGAGTGGCCTCAGGTTCAGGTTCAGGTGCAGGCACCACTTCGGCGTCGGCCACGGGCGCCTCCGGCACGAGGGCTGCTACGGGTTCTGCCGACTCGGGAGCCGGGTGTTGATCAGCGGCGGAGGAGGAAACCTCTTCCGTCGAATTCGGTTCAGGTGTCTCGCCGGCATCACCGGGGGCGGCTGACATCAGTTCTTCATCGGTTGGCATGAAAGCTCACAAGGGGCGCTGCCCCACAAAGTCCCCTATTATAGCTGAATGTTTGTTGATGGTTGCCACAAGGTGGCCTTGAGGCCAAATGCTACCTTCGGAACCAACCCGCAAGCGCCGGATAGAGCGCCCTGAAAGCCTCCATACTCGGGCGGTAGTCGGCGCCACTTGGGTCCACGCGCGAAGCCACACGGACCACTTGCTTTGTCGCCGCCTCCGTGTCCGGCCATTCCCCCGCCCCCACACCCGCCAAAATCGCCGCCCCAAACGCCGGCCCCTCGTCCACGGAGAGAGTCACGCACGGCGCACCGAACACGTCGGCGAGCATTTGGAGCCAAAACTCGCTCTTGGCCCCACCCCCCGTCACGCGAAGCTCGCTCGTGCTTGCGCCCAGCCCTTTCAGCACCTCGAAGCCGTCGGCCAGACCAAACGTGACCCCCTCGAACGCCGACCGCGCCAGGTGCGTTCGGCTGTGGGCGAGCGTCGCCCCAACCCACCCGCCGCGAGCGTGGGGGTCCTTGTGGGGGGTTCTCTCACCCGCCAGATAGGGCAGGAACTGGAGGCCCAGCGAGCCTTGTTCGGCGGTAGCGGCATCCGCGTTCATCTGGGCGAAGCCCGAGCCCCCATAGAGCACGTCGCGCACCCAACGAATCGCGCCTCCACAGCTCAGCATCACCCCCATGGCGTGCCAGGCGCGGTTGGCATGGCAAAACGTGTGGGTCGCGCCGCTGGGATCGTAGGAAGGCGACGTCAGCGCGGTGAACACGACGCCGCTCGTGCCCAGGCTTACGCTGACCACCCCCGGGACGACTGCACCGGTTCCCACGGCGCCCGCCGCCTGGTCGCCCCCTCCGCCAACCACGGGAACGCCTTCCTCCAGGACGCCCATTACGGTGCTCGAAGACACCACATCGCTCTCAAAACACTCCGGGAAGAGTCCCTGGCCGAGCGCATTGGCGCTCAAGACCTCTTCAGACCATCGCCGGTTGGGCACGTCGAATGCAGCCGTCCCGCTGGCGTCGCTGACCTCGGTGGCCATGACGCCGGTAAGGCGATAGCGAATGTAGTCCTTGGGCAGGAGGATATGCTTGGTGCGAGCGAAATTCTCCGGCTCGTGGTTCCTCAGCCAGAGCACTTTCGGGGCCTGGAACCCGGTCAAAGGCGGGTTGCAGGTGAGCGCCATCATGCGTTCTGGGCCGACCTTTCGGTCCATCTCCGCGCACTCGTCCACTGTGCGTTGATCGTTCCAGAGAATCGCGGGCCGGACGACCTCCCCTTTGGCGTCCAGAAAGACCGCCCCGTGCATCTGTCCGGTGAGCCCGATGGCGTCCGGCCGAGGTTCCCCGATCTCCTGCAGGCACCTCTGTACCCCGAGCCACCAGTCCTCGGGGTTCTGCTGCGTCCAGAGGGGCTTCGGGGTCTCCAACGGATACTCGGCGGAGGCCTGCTTGAGGAGTGTGCCCTTCTCGTCGATCAGGAGAACCTTGCACCCTGAGGTGCCCACGTCGATACCCAGGAACTTCGCCACGGCCCATTTTGCACCTAACGTTCAGCCCGGCGCAGTACAATCCGGCGATGCGCCGGGCAGTCATAGACGTGGGCTCCAACTCGGTCCTGCTGACGGTAGCGGAGTGGGACGGCGCTTTGTGGCATCCGGTGGGCGAATCGTCCGCCGTAACGGGTCTCGGCATCGACACGAAAGCGACCGGAGTCCTTTCGGAGGAAGGGATGTCCCGAACCCTTGTTGCTGTCGCCGCGGCCTTCAAAGCGGCAGCAGCGATAGGAGCCGGAGAGGTCTGCGCCATGGCCACCATGGCGGCCCGAATCGCCAGCAACACCGGTGAGTTCCTATCCAGGGCGGAAGCGCAAGGCACGCCGATCGCCGTGCTGTCGGGGGACGACGAAGCGAGGCTCGGCCTGCTTTCTGTGGCCCAGGATCCGATGTTTGCGGGCATCGAATCTCTAGCCATGATCGACGTCGGAGGACAGAGCACCGAAATCGTCTGCGCGCTTCGAACCGAATCGGGTGGCATTGTCGAGGAGTTCCGCAACAGCTATCCGGTTGGCACTCTCGGGCTGATGAGCGGCCCGCTCCAAGCGGAGTGCCCCTCTGGCCCGGATCTGCTTCTGGCTTCGGCTCTGATCGACGATCAGTTCACGGCCAATCCGCCGCCACCTGCCAAGGGCGTCCCCGTCGCCGTTGGCGCGACGGGGACCAACCTCGTCTCCATCCGTGAGAAACTCCCCCGTTGGGAGCCCGACCGCGTACACGGCGCCAGGCTCGGATTTGCCGAAATCTCTCTCGAAGTCGCGCGCCTGAGCGCCCTGAATCTGGCGCAACGAAGCGACCTGATCGGCATCGAACCTGGGCGGGAAGCGACCCTGCCGGCTGGAGCGCTCATCCTGGAGCGTTCCCTGCAAGCCCTCAATGCAGACGCATGCCTCGTCAGCGTCCGTGGGTGGCGGCACGCGCTGATTTCCGAGATGGGCGATTGATTGACCCAAATCGAGGCTCACATCTCGGCTCTAGGTCCAAAGAGCTTCCGATTTTGGGTTTTTCGGAATATGGAACGAAACCACCACGGACTCCAAACCTCACAGATCGTCTGGAACGCGAGTCTCCAGACTCGCACAAGGTCCGCGAATCTCCAGATTCGCGCCCTGCCGGGGCCATCAACAAGCTTCACTCGTCTACGCGCGAGAAGTAGATAATCGTGATGAGGTGTTCGGGCGTCACGAAGTCCCCGTAGATGCGCGACAGAAGCTCGATAATCTCCTCTTCGCTCCGAATCTCGGGGCTTTCAGCCTTGATGTCGCGCGGCGAGAGCTCACAGACCTTTTTCACCTCGACTCGGTCGATGATCGCCGAAAAAAGTTTTTGTCGGCGGCCAAAACGGGGGCCAACGGTGACCCAAACGATCATGCCGTTGCTGTACTTCGCCGACTTGTCGCCAAGCCGAATCGTTGCCGATTTGCGGTTGTGGCGCAACAGGTCCCCGTACAGGTCAGTATAGAAGTTCAGCGCAAACATGAGGCTCGGTAGGATTCTAACCCAAACGACCCTTTCCCGTCCTCCATTACGGGCGCCATCCGGGGCCAATCCATGATTTGGCTGGCTGTCGTCCTTTCCGCTTACCTGCTTCTCCTTGTGGCCGCGGTGCTCTACAGCGCCCACCCGACGCGCATCCCGCTCTTTTTTTCTCCGGGAGGTGTCGGCCTTCCCCAAGCGGACGTCGAGATGGAAACCCGGGACGGCGTCAGGATTCGCGGATGGTGGATCGCCAGACCGGGCTCCAAGCGCGTGGCCATCCTCGCGCACGGCTATCTGATGAACCGCTCCGAGCTCGCGCCGCTCGCCGTCTGGCTGTGGCAGCGCGGCTACAACTGCCTTCTACCCGACCTTCGAGCACACGGCAAGAGCGGCAGGGCCAGGTGTACGATCGGAAGGGACGAGGCGCTGGACCTTGAAGCCTGCCTAAAGCTGGCCAAGGGCAGGATCGAAGGAGCTGAGATTGTGCTGTTTGGCTCCAGCATGGGCGCAGCGGCAAGCGCGTTTTGTGCGGCCGAGCAACCGGAAGGCATCCGAGCACTCGTGCTCGACGGCCCGTACTCTCGCCTCATTTCGGCGACGCTCGGATGGTGGCGATTCCTGGGCGGCTGGGCTCTGCAAGTGCTCATGGCTCCGACCGTTCTGCTTGCCGTCCCCCTAACGGGCGTCAACCCGTTCAAAGTCGACGTGGCGGCAGCCCTTAAGAAGATTGGCCCGATGCCGGTGCTGCTTCTCCACGGCTCGAAGGACCGCCTCGCACCCCCAGGAGAAGCCGCCAGAAACTTGGCAGCCTGCGAGAATGGCCGGCTGGTCTGGCTGCAGGGATGCGACCACGCCGAGGGCCGATGGGTCCTGCCCGAGGTGTTCTTGGGGGCGATCGAGGAGTTCCTCCAGGAACATGGCCTGATCGAATCGGGAAAGGTCGATGCGCCGATTTGGGGCTGAACCTCGTACATAACTGCATAGTGCCCAACGAGGGGCCGGCGCTCGCCAAAAGCGGGGCGCCGACGAGTCTCCCGCAGCGTCGCGGAGCGTTCCAGACGTTTTGGGGAGGCATGGTTTGAGGAAGTTTCTTTCGTCCCTTGGGATCGGGCTCATCACCTTTCCGCCGGCCTATGCGCAAGGCGGCCCGGCTGCCACCGTCGACAAAGCCGACACCGCCTGGATGATCGTCGCCAGCGCGCTGGTTTTGCTCATGACCCCGGGCCTTGCTCTCTTCTATGGCGGCATGGTGCGAAGGCAAAACGTGCTCTCGACCATGCTCCACAGCTTGGTGCTCATGGGTACGGTCACGGTTCTCTGGGTGCTTGTGGGCTACACGCTCGCATTTGGGCCATCCAAGGGCTGGATCGGCGGACTCGATTTTCTGGGTGGAAGCGGGGTCTCGGTGAAGGACGCGCAGAGCGGCCTCGCCATCCCACAGGCGCTTTTCATGCTCTACCAGATGATGTTTGCCATCATCACCCCGGGTCTGATCTCCGGCGCGATCGCTGAGCGGATGCGGTTTGGCGCCTACGTGGCGTTCACGTCGCTGTGGCTCCTGATCGTCTACGTGCCCGTTGCCTGCTGGGTCTGGAATGCCGATGGCTGGCTCTTCAAGATGGGCACCCTCGACTTCGCCGGCGGCACCGTGGTCCACCTGGCGAGCGGCGCTTCGGCGCTGGCTTGCTGCATCGCCCTTGGAAGAAGGCGCGCCCTGGAGCACAGAGAGCCAATCCTCCCCAACAACCTAACCCTCACCCTGCTTGGTGCAGGGCTCCTCTGGTTTGGCTGGATTGGCTTCAACGCCGGCTCGGCCTATGCTGTGAACGACTTGGCGGTGCGAGCTTTCCTGACCACCCAACTCGCTGCGGGCGCAGGCCTGCTCGGCTGGCTCGTGGTCGAGCGGGTGCGCTTTGGCAAGCCGACGGCGCTGGGTGCGGCCTCCGGGCTGGTAGCGGGGTTGGTCGGCATCACCCCTGCGGCAGGGTTCGTCGAGCCTGGGGCCGCACTCCTCATCGGCCTGCTCGCTGGCGGAGTTTGTGCGCTTGCCGTGAGCCTCAAGACGCGGTTTGGGTTCGACGACAGCCTCGATGTTGTGGGGGTCCATGGCGCGGGCGGCGCACTTGGGGCCATCCTGACCGGAGTTCTCGCCAGTGCTTCAGCCAATCCGGCTGGAGCCACGGCGCTCGAAGGCGGGAGGATGAGCCTTGTGCTGAAGCAGGCTCTCGCCGTTGGAGTCGTCGGCGTGTTTGCGTTCACGGCCAGCTACCTTCTAACAAAGATCATCGCCAAGTTCACCCCTGTCCGAGCTTCCGAAGAGGAGGAAGCCATCGGCCTCGACCTGTCGCTCCACGGAGAGTCGGGATACAACTTGTGAGGAATGCAGAATGTCGGATGTGGGA